>JANMBR010000051.1:0-27337 GCA_031360505.1 Acidobacteriota bacterium | reverse complement strand
AGATTCCACGCGGCGATCCCCATGACCGCCGTGTCCACGGCGAGCCAGTGCGGGTCCACCTTGTCGAAGGTGTCGATGACCGTGTGGTGGTGGTCGTCGTAGGTTCCCGCCTCGACCCAGAGCGTCAGGGCCGGAACGCCGACCACCATGAACGGCGCGTGGTCGCGGTCGAAGCTCGCGTCGAGCGTCGTCGCCGTGGCGTCGAAGGACGCGAGAGGAGCGAGCGCCTCCTTGACCGCCGGCTCGAGGTCCGCCCTGCCGTGGAGCTCGATGCCGCGCGGCTTCCCGGCGCCCGAGTCCATGACGAGCACGGCGGTCAGCCGATCGAGCTCCTTCTCGTGCATGGAGACGTAGGCCCGCGAGCCGAGCGTGGCCTCCTCCTCGCCCGAGAAGAACGCGAAACGGACCGTGCGCCGCGGCGTGGCATTGAGCGCCTTCAGGATGCGCGCTGCGTCGAGAACGGCCGCGACACCCGAGCCGTCGTCGTCGGCGCCCTGCGCGGGGTCCCACGAGTCGAAGTGGGCGCCGACGAGCACGACCTCGTCTTTCGCCGCGCCGCCCGGAAGATCCGCCACGACGTTGCGTTCGTTGTATGCCGTCGTGTCGAACGTGTTCTTCACGTCGAGCGCCAGGGTCACCGGCCCCTTCGCGAGGAGCCGCCGCAGCAGCAGCGCATCTTCCTTCGCGACCGAGATCGCCGGAAGCGGGCCCTTCGGGTAGAAGCCGAAGGCGGACGTGTAGACCATCCGGCCCGGCTTGTCGGAGGGCAGCAGCATCGCGGCGGCGCCCGCCTCCGCGAGCTTGCGCGCCAGCACCGAGCGCATGATGAAGGCCGGATCGTTTCCGACCGTGTGGACGTCCACGAGCACGGCAGCGCCGCGAACGCGGTCCGCCGGTGGCGTCCAGTCGTTCGACGGCGGCGCCCCGAGGTCGACGAGGGGAACATGGATGTCGCCGGCCGTCCCCGGCACCCACGCCATCGAGCCGATCGTGATCGGGCGATCGATCGGCGAGAGAATCCGTCCAGACGCCGGTCCGCGCTGCCAGCGCGACGCCATCGGGTACTCCTCGAAGTGCGCGTTCTCGTAGCCCGCCTTCTTCAACGCGGCGAGGATCAGCTCCGAGGCCGCGCGATTCTGCGGGCTGCCCGTGACGCGCCCGCCGACCGTATCGGTCAGGGACTCGAGGAAGGCCGACGCGCCGCCCTGCGTCATCGCCGCGCCGGCGATGCGGGCTGTCGTGCTGTCCTCGGCTCGAGTCGAGGATCCCAAAAGCGCAAATGCGATCCCGATTGCGAGAGGTCGGACGAATCTCATTGTTTCTTCTCCAGTTCCGCGGTCCAGTTCGTCACCAGCGTGATGGGAGTAGCGACGGCAGCGCCATCTACCTCTTCAGCCCCGCCGTCCAGTTGACGATGGCGGTCAGCGGCGGCGAGGTCACGCCGCCCGTATCCGTGTTGACCAGAAAGCGCTGGCCGTCGGCGGAAACGTCGTAGCTGAACAGATCCGACGCAGACACGGGCTCCCTTCGTCGGATTGGAAACAGCGGCGTCGCGACACCCGCTTCGAATGTCGCGCCTGCATTGACGGGGACCGACATCAACTTGCCATCCGGCGCCAGGTAAAAGAGCTCCTTGCCGTCCCGCCGCCAGCGCGGCTCGGAACCTCCGGCCGTCGAGACCTTCCAGTTGCCGCCCGGCCCCGGGAAAGGAGCCACGGCGATTTCCCACTTGCCCGACTCATTGGTGGCGTAGGCGACCCAGCGTCCGTCCGGAGAGAACTGTCCATTGCCCACGCCAAACGGGGCCTTCATGTAAGGAACCGGCGTCCGGTCGCCTTGCGTGGGAAGCGTCCACAGCTCGAAGTTGGTGGTCGCGTCGACGGCGCGATACATGATGTACCGCCCGTCCGGCGACCAGTCGGTCGGATACTTCGTGCGCGGCGACTGGAGAAGCACTTCGTCGCTGCCCGAGCCGCTCGAGTTTCTTTGATAGAGATCCGGGTGGCTCTGTCGCAGGGACATGAACGCGATCTTCTCCCCGTCCGGCGACCAGACCGGCCCCGCGTCGAGGCCGGGCTCCGACGTAACCCGCGTCGCGACGCCACCCGTGGCCTGATAGACCCAGACGTCCACGTTTCCCGACTGATGATCGGTGATGTCCAGCACGATTCTCTTCCCGTCGCGCGAGATGCGCGGATTGGCGAGATCCCCCTCCGTGCCGAGGGGGCCGATCTCCTTGCCGCTCCGGTCCATCCAGACCAGCCGCGAAACCGCCGACGCCGCTTCCGTCTGGTAGACGAGAAGGCCGTTCTCGGAGACGGAGAAGATCGCGCTGGTGGTTTGCGGAGAGAACTGGATGTTTTCCGCAAGAGGAACCGGATCGCCGGTGAGTCGAAAGCCCTTCGGGTCAAAGGGCTGCGCCACCAGGTTTCGCTCGCGCAGGAAGAGCAGGTAACCGGGTGGGGCGTATGCCAGCGTCGACCTGGCCGCAACAACGAGCGCCTCGTCCTTCGAATCGAACGACCGGACGTAGATTCCCATTTTCTCCGGAGCCTTCGTCCCGAAATTGACCACCAGGTAGAGAAAGTGACGGCCGTCCGGCAGGAAGAACGGCCACCGATGGGAGCTTTCACCGCGCGACGGGTCGAGCTGTGTCACGGCGGTCGACGGACCGCCCGAAGCTGACACGCGATACAGCGGGCCGTCGACGACGGGCGAGAACAGAATGACTCCCTCCCGGCTCCAGCTGCCGCCACGAGCGGCCGGCGCATCGCAGAGCGTCTGGGGAGGTCCGCCGGAGGCGTCGATCCTCTTGAGCCTTCCATCCGCGAAAAAACCTATGGAACGGCCGTCGGGCGACCAGAACGGAAAAGACGGATTCTCCGTACCCGCGAGCGGCTGGGCGGCGAGAGAATCGAGCGGCCGGATCCAGAGAAGGTTCCTGCCGGAGGAATCCCGCGCGACGAACACGAGCCTCGTCCCGTCGGGCGAGAGGGACACGGCGCGCAACGCGGACTTCTCCGGCAGCGCGATGGAGGAACGCATCGGGACCGCAAATGCCGCCGTCCCCTTCTGGTGGCGCAATGCCGCCGCCGCCGCCAGGAGCAGCGCGACCGCAGCCGCCGCCCAGGCGAGCCGCTCGCGGCTCTTGCCGCGCGCAACGCTCGGAAGGGCGACTCCCGCATGCGAACCGGATTCGCCGATCCACTTGAGCTCGCTGCCGAGGTCCCCGGCGCTCTGCCACCGGTCCTCCGGATCCTTGGCGACGCACTTCCTCACCACGCGATCCAGCGCCGGCGGCGACGTCGGCTGCACCGCCGAGATCGGCGGCGGGTCGTTCTGCATGATCGCCGAGATCAGCGACGCCTGGCTCGCTCCCGAGAAGGCTTTCCTTCCCGTCGCCATCTCGTACAGCACCGCTCCGAACGCGAAGATGTCCGTCCGCCCGTCAGCCTCCTTGCCCTCGAGCTGCTCGGGCGCCATGTACTGGAACGTCCCAAGGATCGTGCCTTCCTGCGTCAGGCCCTGCTGCGTCGGAAGGGACGTCACACTGCCCGGCTTCGCCGCCGGCGCCATCGCCTTCGCGAGGCCGAAGTCGAGCAGCTTCACGCCCGACTTCGTGATCATTACGTTGCCCGGCTTCAGGTCGCGGTGCACGATCCCCTGCCGGTGCGCCTTATCGAGTGCGTCGGCGATCTCCGTTCCGTAGCGCAGCGTCTGGTCGACCGGCAGCGGCCCTCTTACGAGTCGGTCGGCAAGCGTCTCGCCCTCGAGAAGCTCCATCACCAGGTACTCGGTCTCGCCTTCGCGCCCCACGTCGTACAGGGCGCAGATATGAGGATGCGAGAGCTGCGAAATCGTCTTCGCTTCGCGCTCGAACCGCTGCCGCGCTTCGGGCGACGAAGCCGTGTCCGACGGAAGGACCTTCACCGCCACGGTGCGCTCGAGCCGCGTGTCCCTCGCCTTGTAAACCTCGCCCATCCCGCCCGCGCCGATCGGCGACAGGATCTCGTACGGGCCCAGACGCGAGCCGGAAGCGAGGGTCATGCGCTCTCCGGCGCTATCACCCGAACGTCAGGAAAGTAGGTGCGGTACCGCGCGGCGTCGCGTGTCAAGAGCGCCATGCGCGCGACCGCCGCGTGCGCGCCGATGTAGAAGTCGGGAAGCGTCGAGTTCCGGCGGCCCCCGCGCTTTCGATAGCGGACGAACGCCTTGCCCGCGAGAAAAGCCGCCTCCCACGGCAAGGCGGCCCGTTCGACGACATCCGCCAGCAGCCCGTCGAGGTCCTCGATGCGGTCGAATCCGATCGACACCTCTGCAAAGATGATCGGGTTGACCACGAGGGTGGCCTCCTCGGCACATCGGCTCAGGGCGTCGGACGACCAGCCGAACCAGCGCGGATCCTCCGTCACGACGTCGAGCAGAACGTTGCTATCGACCAGGACCTCGGCCACGGATCACCCCCGCGTCAAAGCCAGGATCTCGTCCGTGCTGAGACGGGAGGTCGCCCGTCCACGGAGCCGCTGGACGACGCTCGACCCACGAGAGCGGGAGCCGCGGGCTTTCCGGATCCGCACCGCATCCCCGGCGACTTCGAAGGTGACCTCGGTTTCTGCCAGAAGGCCCAGCTTCTGACGGATCTCGATCGGAATCGTGACCTGCCCCTTGGAAGTGATGCGCATGCGGGCCTCCCGTGTAAGAGTACTACGAGTCTTACTCATACTTGCTTGAGCTCCGCGGGCCAACGGGGACGACCCGCCGCAGCGAGGCTCACTTCCTCGCCATCTCCGCCGTCCAGTTGATGACGACCAGCGCCATGGACCGCAGGGTCCCTGCCTCCGTCACGCTGGCGAGGTACCGGCTCCCATCGGGCGAAGCAACGGCGTCGATCGTTCCGGCCGGCAGCTTGAACAAGGGCTTCGCCGGCGCGGCTTCGAACGTAGCGCCGACCCGGACGGCGGCGCTCATCACGGTGACGCCGTCGCCGCCGAGAAAGATCAGCTCCTTGCCGTCGCGAGTCCAGACCGACCTGGCGCTGCCCGATATCCCGAACTCGCCCGCTCCGTCGGTCGAAATCGGGATCCTGGCGCCGCCGGCGGGAAAGGGCTGGACGTAGAGCTCGTTACGGCCCGACTCGTCGGATCGGTAGGCAATCCAGTGGCCGTCAGGAGAGAGCCGCCCGTCATTCTCGTTGAAGGGCGTCCGCAGAAAAGGAACGGGCTTGCCGGCTCCCTGCGCGGGCGCGACCCAGAGGTCCTGGCCCGTCTTCGGATCGAGGCGCCGGATCACGAGCGTCGATCCGTCGCTCGACCAGTCGTTGGTGTTGTTGAAGGGCGAGTCGAGCTTGACGAACAGCTCTTCGGAACCGGCTCCACTGGCATCCCGCGCGTACACGCTGCGGACGTTCTTCTCCTCCGACACGAAGGCCAACCGTCGGCCGTCGGGAGACCAGATGGGCGAATAGTTGTTGCCACGCGCAAAGCTCATCCTCGTCGCGGCGCCGCGGACAGCGTCGAACTGCCAAATTTCACTCGAGTCCGCCAGATTCTTGACGGCGAGCAAACGGGTGCCGTCGGGCGAAGGCGACAGCTCGTTGTACGAACCTCGCGGAGCCGGAATGGTGGCGACAATCTGCCCCGCGCGGTCGAGCCAGACCAGGCGCGTGTCGGCGAGCTGGCTCGGCGCCTGCACGAGCACACCGCCGGCGGAAGCGGAAACCGGCGGCCCGGCGGCGGCCTGACCGGCGACGTTGGGAACCTCGCGAATCGGGACGGCTTCGCCCGTGACGCTTCCTGAGCCCAGGTCGAAGCGCTGCGCCACGACGGCGTCGCGGCGCCCATACAGCACGTAGCCCGGTGCAGCAAACATGGCCCCCTGGGACGCGAGCACGACATCGGTGCCGACCCTGCGCTGTCCCTCGAGCGTGCCGAGTCGGATGCGGACACCTTCATCCGACCCCGGGACCACGCCGTAGAGAAACCGGCGCCCGTCCGGAAGGAAGCTCGGGAATCGGTGCCCCGTCTCGCCCCGCGCTTCGTCGAGCCGCGTGGCGGGCGAAGTGGCGCCTCCGCTCGCCGCGATGCGCAGCAGCGGACCTCCGGAGGTCGGGGCGAACACGATCACGTCCCCCCGGCCCCAGGCCCCGCCGCGGGAGTTGGGAGCATCCGCCAGCGTCTCGGCCGTGCCGCCGGTGCGCGCGATCCTGCGCAGCTTCCCGTCGGCGAAGAGTGCGAGGTTCCGGCCGTCCGGCGACCAGAACGGAGTCCTTGCGCCGTCCGTGCCGGGAATCACCTGGGGCGCGAGCGCATCGAGGGCGCGCAGCCAGATCCGGCGCACGCCGCTGGCGTCCGTGGCGACGAAAGCGATCGTCGCTCCGTCCGGAGAGATCGCGACATCGGGCGGTTCCGCGCTGACCGTGACTCCCGGGGGCGCGACGAGGGACATTCGGACCGCTGCGGGTGGAGCCGGACGCGGCCGCAGGAGCAGCCCGGCCCCGACTCCGCCTCCCACGAGCGCGAGCGCGATCGCGGCGCGCGCGAGGCGACCACCAGAACGTCGCCGCGGTAGAAGCGCCGGACCCGCGGCGGACTGCGACCCGTCGGCGAGCCAGCGCAACTCCCGCTTCAGGTCGCTCGCCGACTGCCAGCGATCCTCGGGATCCTTGGCCAGACACGTCTTCACCACGCGGTCGAGCGCCGGCGGCGACGTCGCCTGGACCTGCGAGATCGGCGGCGGATCGTCCCGGAGAATCGCCGAAATCAGCGACGCCTGGGTTGCGCCCGCGAACGCCTTCTTCGCCGTCGCCATCTCGTACAGGACGGCCCCGAAGGCGAAGATGTCCGTGCGCCCGTCGGCGTCTTTGCCTTCGAGCTGCTCGGGCGCCATGTACTGGAACGTCCCGAGGATCGTGCCTTCCTGCGTCAGGTTGTTCGCCGAGCCCATCACCGTCGGCAGCGACGTGACACCCGAGGGCTTCGCGGGTTCCGCCATCGCCTTGGCCAGTCCGAAATCGAGCAGCTTCACGCCCGACTTCGTGATCATCACGTTGCCGGGCTTCAAGTCCCGGTGCACGATCCCCTGCCGGTGCGCCTTGTCCAACGCGTCCGCGATCTCGACGCCGTACCGCAGCGTCTGCTCGAGCGGCAACGGTCCCTTCGCCAGGCGATCCGAGAGCGTCTCGCCCTCGAGCAGCTCCATCACCAGGTACTCGGTCTCGCCTTCGCGCCCGACGTCATAGAGCGCGCAGATATGAGGATGCGAGAGCTGCGAGATCGTCTTCGCCTCGCGCTCGAACCGTTGACGCACTTCGGGAGACGAGGCCATGTGCTGGGGCAGCACCTTGACCGCCACCGTCCGCTCGAGCCGCGTGTCCCGCGCCTTGTAAACCTCCCCCATCCCGCCTGCGCCCAAAGGCGACAGGATCTCGTAGGGGCCGAGGCGCGCGCCAGTTGTCAGGGGCAAGTCGTGCGCAGAATACAACGGGGACCGCCTCCAACGGGCCCGGTGCTATCCTCGCGAACGGAGCAAAGTGCTAAGTCCCATACAAGCGTCCCCGAAGAGTCCGGAACTGGTCAGTACCCGGCCCAGGAGGGTCGTGCTCGTCCACATCCGCGACCCGCAGTTCTACGCGATCCCGGGCAACGTGCGCGGCAAGAACGGCCGCCTCCAGGTCATGGGGTTCCCACCGATCGGGATCATGTCGCTCTCTTCGGTCTTGAAACGCGCGGGCCACGAGGTCCTCCTCTTCGACCAGGCCAACCCGGACACGCCGAACGAGGTCATCGTGGCGGAAGTGCTCCGGTGGAAGCCGGATCTGGTCGGCATGAGCTTTCTTTCGACGACGAGCTATCCGCACGCCAAGATCCTCGCCCGCCAGCTGCGCGCCGCCGCTCCGGAGGTCAAGCTCGCTTTCGGCGGCGTCTTCGCGACGCTGAACGCCGAGCACGTCAAGCGCCAGGTGCCCGAAGTGGACTTCGTTTGTCGGGGCGACGGCGAGCAGCTGATCCTCGATCTCGTCGAGCGGCTCGACGATCCGGCCGGCGTTCTCGGCGTGACCTGGCAGGACTCGACGGGCGCCGTGCGCGAAAACCCGCCCCGCATGCTCGACCGCAATCTCGACCAGTGGCCGTTCCCGGACCGGGAGAGCCTCCAGCTCGACTTCGTCGAGTCCATGCCGCTCGACGTGCCGGTCGTCCTGTCGCGCGAGCGGTTCACGACCATGCAGACTTCGCGCGGCTGCCCGTGGCCCTGCATCTTCTGCGACATCCCGATCTTCAACGAGGGCAAGTGGCGCTCGCGCAGTCCCGAGCACGTGCTGGCGGAGTTCGAGCAGCTCAGGAAGGACGGCTACGGCGCGGTCTACTTCGTGGACGACCACTTCCTTCTACAGCCCAAGCGCATCGAGGCGATCTGCCAGGGAATCAACGAGCGCGGGCTCGAGATCCAGTGGGGCTGCGAGGGCCGAGTGGATTCCGTGTGCATGGACCTCTTCCCGGCCATGGCGAAGGCGCACTGCCGCACGCTGATGTTCGGGATCGAGAGCGGCAGCCAGAAGATCCTGGACCGCTTGAAGAAGGAACAGACGCTCGAGCAGACCGCGATCGCCGTTCACGCGGCGAAGAAGGCTGGCATCGAGATCGTGCACGGGTTCTTCGTCGTCGGCAATCCCGACGAGACCGAAAAGGACATGTGCGACACGTTTCGCTTTGCCGAGCGACTCCCGCTCGACACCTTCGCCTTCAACCGGCTCTGCGTCTACCGCGGCACGCCCCTCTGGAAGGAATACATCGAGCGCGGCCTCGTCAACGACACCGACGACTGGTACAAGTACTTCAAGTGTTCCTCGATCGATCCGACGGTGCTTTCCGGCGAGAAGATCCACGAGATCCGGTCACGGGAGTTGAAGCGCCTGATCGTCTACAAGTTCCTGCACTTCCCCCTCCAGGCCCTGCGCCTGACCGGCCGACTCGTTCGCAACATGCCGTGGCGCGATGTCCTGCTCGTCTTCGTGAAGCCATTCCTCGGAAAGAAGAGCGGGCAGACCAACGCGGAAGTCCTCTCGCGGGCCGTCGAGCGCGAAATGATCATGAGCGCCGCCGCGGATCTGACCCAGGTCCCCGATGCTGCCGCCGAGCGCGGCTAGCTACTTCGGGAGGCTGGACGGCCAGTTCGCGACGAGCGCGATGCGCGGCGCGGCCACGTCCCCCAGACTGTCGGCGAGCAGCCGCTTGCCGTCGGGTGCGATGGCGTAAGCGTTGGCGAGGCGCGGGCCGATAAAGAGGGTCAGCGGAAAGAGGGCCTTCGGCGAACGGATCTCGAACCGGGCGCTGTTCCCGTCGACCTCGGCGGCCATCAGCATGTTGTTGGCCCCGATGAAGTAGAGCGTCTTGCCGTCGGGGCTCCACAGCGGCAGCCGCCCGCCCGAACCGGATACCTGGTAGCGCGCGCCGCCTCGCGGAAACGCCGTGACGTAGACCTCAAAATCGCCCGTCTGCTGAGAGACGTAGGCGACCCACCGGCCGTCGGGCGAGAAGAGCCCGTTGGTGTCGAGGAAGGGCGACTGCACGAGGGGAAACGGCTTGTCGGGTTCGGCGAGGGCCACGGCCCAGATGTCGGCGGCGCCGATGTTGCCGCGGTCGAACACGATGTACCGGCCGTCGCGCGACCAGTCGGTCGGCTCGATTCGCACTTTCGAGCGCAGGATGACCTTTTTCTCGCCCGAGCCGTACGCGGGAATGGCGGCCAGGACGTACTCGGGGTTCTCGGCGACCGCAGCGCCGCCGACGTAGGCGAGCTCGGAACCGTCCGGGGACCAGAGCGGCGACGGGATGACCTGCGCGTCGGTCGTCAGGCGCGCCCGGACGCCTCGCTCGAGCTCGTAGATCCAGATGTCGTTGTTCGGGTCGCCCTGGATCACGGAGGCTCGCCGCCCGTCGGGCGAGAGGCGCAACGCATAGGATTCGTTGCGCTCGCCGACTGTCCCGAGCAGGTGCCCGTTCAGGTCGAGCCATGTCAGCTGGCCGCCCGCGCCTTCGCGCGCGAGCTGGTACGCGAGGACCCCGGTTCGGGATGCCGTGAAGACGCCGCGCCACACGCCCGTGTCGAAATTCACGTCCGCGGCGACGCGGACGCCCTGGCCGGACGTCGTGCCGCTGTTCTCGTCGAACGGCGTCGCGATGAGGCTGCCGTCGCGGATGGACAGCAGCCAGCCCGGCACCGACTCGACGCTTCCGTACGACGACAGCAGCCGGCGCGGCTGTCCCCCGTCGAGCGATCCGACGTAGATACCCGACTCATCGGACTTCGGGTTGGCGTGGTTCGCGGCCAGGTACAGAAAGTGCTTGCCGTCCGGCAGGAACCATGGCCAGCGGTGCGTCGAATGATGCTTCGTGTCGATGGTCGTCACGGGCGCGGGAGCGCCGCCGGCGGCCGCCACGCGGGAAAGGCCACCCCGAAAGTCGGGGGCGAAGACGATGACGCCGCCCCGGCCCCAGGTTCCTCCGCGCGGCGTCGGCGCATCGCAGACGATTTGTATGGAACCGCCCGAGGCCTCCATCGTCCGGAGCTTGCCGCCGGCGAAGAAACCAATCGATCGGCTGTCGGGCGACCAGAACGGGAACTCTCCGCGCCCGGTCGAAGGCAGCGCCGTCGTCGCGCCGGTCGAGAGCGACTGGACCCAGAGCTTCCCGGAGGCGCCGAACACGATCCGCTCTCCGTCGGGCGAGATCGCCGGCGGCGCGGATTCATCGCCGGTCAGCTCGAACGCCGTCTTCTCGGGCGGCAGGAGAAAAGAATGCACCGGCGCGGGCAGCGTCAAGCGCGCGCGCCATAGGCCGAGCGCCAGCGCAAGCGCAGCGGCGGCGCACAGGAGAGCGATCGGCCAGGCGTACCGGGAGCCGCCCGCGCGACGCGGCGGCGCCGCACCTTGCGCCGGGGCTCCAGCCTGCGACGCCTCGCCAACCCAGCGCAGCTCGCGCTTCAGATCGCTCGCCGACTGCCAGCGCTCCTCGGGATCCTTGGCGAGGCACGTGCGGACGACCCGATCGAGCGCCGCGGGCGAAGTCGGCTGGACCGAGGAGATCGGCGCCGGCTCGCTCGACATGATCGCCGTGATCAGCGACGCCTGGCTCGGCGCCGAGAACGCCTTCTTGCCCGTCGCCATCTCGTAGAGCACGGCGCCAAACGCGAACACGTCCGTCCGCCCGTCCGCTTCCTTGCCCTCGAGCTGCTCGGGCGCCATGTACTGGAACGTCCCGAGGATCGTCCCTTCCTGCGTCAGGCCCTGCTGGGTCGGCAGCGCCGTGAGGCTCGACTGCTGCATGGCCGGCGTCATCGTCTTGGCGAGCCCGAAGTCGAGCAGCTTCACGCCCGACCGCGTCAACATCACGTTGGCGGGCTTCAGATCCCGATGCACGATCCCCTGACGGTGCGCCTTGTCAAGCGCATCGGCAATCTCGACACCTAAGCGCAGCGTCTGGTCGAGCGGCAGCGGCCCCTTCGCCAGGCGGTCCAGCAGAGTCTCGCCCTCGAGCAGCTCCATCACCAGGTACTCGTGCTCGCCCTCGCGCCCCACGTCGTACAGCGCGCATATATGAGGATGCGAGAGCTGCGAGATCGTCTTCGCTTCCCGCTCGAAGCGCTGACGGACCTCGGGCGAAGAGGAGAGGTGTTGCGGCAGGACCTTGACGGCCACCGTGCGCTCGAGCCGCGTATCCCGCGCCTTGTAGACCTCCCCCATCCCACCCGCGCCGATCTGCGCCAGGATTTCGTAGGGACCGAGGCGAGTGCCTGCGGGCAGCGTCAAGCGGGCCCGCCAACGACCGGCGTCACCACGCGAACGACCTTCTCCGCTCCCTCGCGGGCGCGCTCGGCGTCGTGCCGCTTGTAGAAGCCAGACGGCGTCAGATCCTCCGCCCCGTAGAAGGCGAGCTCCCGATCGCGACGCAGGTCCCTCGAGATCCGGGCCAGCTCCTCCACTTCGCCGCGAATCGACTCCGGCAGCCGCGCCCGCTCGGCCAGCAGAACGTCGGAGACATCGTGAAGACGCGGCGCTTCGACTCCGCAGGAACGCAGCAGGCCCTTCAACGCGAGCTCCACGACTTCCTGCGACTCGCGCACGACGTCGGCCCAGCTTTCCGCCTCGAAGAGCACCTTCACGGCCCGCAGGCGTATTCCCGCGCGCCACACGTGATCCAGGGCAAGCTCCGTGTTTCGCATGTCAGGCCACTTCCGCCCAATAGGGCTGCCCGTGCGCCATCTTTCGGACGATCCGCCCGGCGACGATATCGCGCCGGACCTTCGAGAGCCCCATCGAGATGCGCAGTCCGCGCTCGAAGAGCACGATGCCGTCCAGCGCGACCTCCGCCCAGACTCCCGCGACGACGCGGTTCTCTTCGGGGAGATGGACGAAGTGGGGCTCGACGGCGCGCCCCTCCCAGGAGACGGCGCTCGCATCCCACGCGCGGTAGAGCTCGCGCGTGAGCGCGACGGAACCTTCGACCACGACGAGCAGATCCACGTCGGAGCCGTCGGCCGCCTGCCGCCGCGCCCAGGAACCGAAGGCGGCGATCCCGACGAGACGCTCGCCAAAGATGGAGGCCGCCCGCTCCACGGCCTTCGACGCCCCCTCGAGAGCCGCCAGGTCCCCGACCGGGGCGGCGAGCTTGCGGGCGCAATAATCGTTGAGCGATACGCCGGCCTCGGCCGCTGCGGCACGCAAGGCCGCATGCAGGCCCGGCGCGATGCGCAGCACGAACCTCCCGGAGGCGTCCGGAGAACGCCTCATTCGCGTCCTAGTATCACTCATATAAACAATGGTATCATCGTCGCCGGCGTCTGGTACATTCTCCCCGAGCATGAAAAAGCGCAATCGCCACGCGACCGTCGGGGTGCCCGTCGGCAACGTGATGGTCGGCGGGGGCGCCCCCGTCGTCGTCCAGTCCATGTCGAACACCGACACGGTGGACATCAAGTCGACCGCAACCCAATGCATCGAGCTCGCAAAAGCGGGCTCGGAGATGGTGCGGATCACCGTCAACATTCCGGAGGCGGCCGCGGCCGTGCCCGAGATCAAGAAGCGGATGCTCGACGCCGGCGTGCAGGCGCCGCTGATCGGCGACTTTCATTACAACGGCCACGTCCTGCTGACGAAGTACCCCGACTGCGCCCGCGCGCTCGACAAGTACCGCATCAACCCCGGCAACGTCGGCAAGGGCGTGCGGCGCGACGAACAGTTCGCAACGATCTGCCACATCGCGCGCGACAACGCGAAGCCCGTCCGCATCGGCGTCAATGGCGGCTCCCTGAACCAGGAGCTCGTCATGGAGAAGATGCAGGAGAACACCGACCGCGACCTCGGCAAGACTTCCGAGGAGATCATCAACGAGTGCATGATCCTCTCGGCCCTGCAGTCCACCGAGCTCGCGATCCAGTCGGGCCTGCGCAAGGACCAGATCATCATCTCGTGCAAGGTCTCGCGGCCGCTCGATCTCATTGCCGTGTACCGCGAGCTCTCAACGCGGACCGATCAGCCGCTCCATCTCGGCCTCACCGAGGCCGGAATGGGCATGAAGGGCCTCGTCTGGTCCGCGTCGGCGATGGGCGTTCTGTTGAACGAGGGCATCGGCGACACGATCCGCATCTCGCTGACCCCGCGCCCGAACGGCGACCGGCGCGAAGAGGTGTACGCGGCGTGCGAGCTGCTGCAATCGCTCGGCATCCGCGCGTTCTCACCGAGCGTGACCGCGTGCCCCGGCTGCGGCCGCACGACCTCGACGACGTTCCAGCAGCTGGCCGAGCGCATCCAGGGCTACATCCGCGACCAGATGCCGATCTGGAAGGAACAGTACGACGGTGTGGAGAACATGACGCTCGCCGTCATGGGCTGCATCGTCAACGGGCCCGGCGAGTCCAAGGCCGCGTCCATCGGCATCTCGCTGCCGGGCACCGGCGAGGAGCCCCACTGCCCCGTCTACATCGATGGCCAGCACTTCACGACGCTGAAGGGCAACTACGACGAGCTCTCGACGGCTTTCCGCGCGCTCGTTGACGACTACGTTTCGACCAGGTACGCGAAGAAGGAAGCGCCGCGCCCGGTCGTCGCCTGATCCGAAGCGCGGTGGCTCAACGGGCCGCCTTCCCCTGCGCCGCCGTCCCCAGGTGGAGAATGTAGATGTCCCCGGTCCTCCGTCCCCGCGCGTAGAAGAGTCTCGATCCGTCGCGGGAGATCCTGGGATTCTCGATGTAGAGGTCGACTCCGGAAAAGTCCGTCACCCTTTCGGGAGCCGCGCTTGCCCACGCCTGGGCGGGCCCGGGAATGCGGAAGAGGTTCTTGTGGCCGGTCTGGAAGTACATCCAGCGCCCCGACGGCGAAAAGGAGGGGTGATAAACGTACGATCCCGTCGCGACGGCGCGGGGAGTTCCTCCGGCGACGGCGACGGCCGCGAAACCCAGCGGGCCGGACTCGACGTTCGCGTACGTCAGCCACTGCCCCTGTCGGTCCACGGAATGAAGCCCCCGGGCCCTTACTCCCGGAATCGGCGTGGTCCCGCCGGAGCCAGGATCGAGATGCAGCAGGGCTTCGCCGCGGTGGATGACGGCGCTTCCATCGGGCAGCCACCTCAAATCCCCCGAATAGTCGGCCACTCGCCGCGGGCTGGTGCCGTCGGCCTTCATGAACCACAGGGTCCGACCGCCCTGAGATGCGCCCGCCTCCGATCGGGAAAACGCGATCTCGCCCCCGAGAGGCGACCACTCGGGGTTCGTCTCCGAAAACGACGGGTCGCGCGTGAGCTCGACTGGAGCCGCCGGCGAATCGATACGCCAGAGATGCGAGCTCGCGCCCCGCACGGCGGAGAACACGACCGCCTTTCCGTCGGGCGAGGGATCAAAGAACTCGATGTGGTTGTTGCCGGAGGTCAATTCTCGCGGCGATCCCGTCACGCGGCCGGCCTCGGCATCGAATGGGAGCTCCTCGAGGTTGAGGCTCTCGTCGATCGCTGCGAAGGCGATCGAGGTTCCGTCCCGCGAGGCCGCAGCGCCGATGTCGGCGCCGCGGCCGAACGTGAGCGGCCAGGCCGGTCCGGAGAGCTCTCCCCCGGGGAGCGAGAAGGGCGCCCTCCAGAGGGTACGGCTCTTGCCTGGCGTGTCGTTGGTGTAGAGAACGCTGGTCGACCGGGGCCCCCACGCAGGAGACTCTCCCTTGGCGAGCACCCTCGGCTTGCCGCCCTTCGCGGAAACCAGCTCGATCTGGCGGCCCTTCTGATAAAGCAGCCACCGACCGTCCGCCGAGAGACTCGGAGATAAATACCGGGCCAGGGAGGCGTCTTCGATCGGCAAGTCGCGGCTGTCTCCACCCGACGCAGAAACGCGCGCGATCCGAGAGGTCCCAAACGAGCCGTGAACGTAGAGGAGACCCGCGCCGTCCGGCGTCCAGGACGGGCCATACCCGTCCTCGACGATCCGGCGCGCAGGCCCCCCGAGGGCGGGCATCACCCAGATGTCCCCCCCGACGAGCGGCAGGCCGGGAGCCGCATGAAAGATGTCCGAGCTGCTCGAACGATTCGAGACGAAGGCGATCTCCCGTCCGTCGGGAGAAAAAGCCGGCTGGATGTCGGCGGCGGAGTTCAGCGTCAGATTGAGCGCCGGCCCGCCCGAGATCTGCTGCAGGTAGATCTCGAAATTCCCGTCACGGTCGGAGACGTAGGCGATCGTCTGTCCGTCGGGAGAGAACGTGGGCTCGCCTTCGTAGCCCGGATCCGTCGTCAGCGGCGTCAACGTGGCGTCCGCCCAGTCGGGCGCGGGAGCGGCCGTCCGGCCGAGGTTCAGAAGATAGCCGGCCACCGCCGCGCCGCAGGCCAGCACGGCGACCCCCAGGCTCCGCCAGAGGAGGGAAGATCCTTTCCGCGCCGCCACGACCGCGCCGACCGCGGAGCTGGTGGCCACGGAAGAGGTCTCGAGCGCGAAGGCCAGATCCTTCGCCGACTGGAAGCGCGCTTCGGGCTTCTTCTCCAGGCAGTGCCGGAGGACCGGAAGAAGAGCCGATGCGTCGGCCCCGACCGAGACGGCGGGCTCCGGAGGCTCCTCCTTGAGAATTGCCGTCATCGTCTCGGCCGCCGTTTCGCGCTGAAAGGCCCGCCGCCCCGTCAGCATCTCGTAGAGCACGGTGCCGAAAGAAAAGATGTCCGACCGCTGGTCCACCGCGATGCCCCGGACCTGCTCCGGCGACATGTAACCGACCGTGCCCATGACCGTTCCGGGCTCCGTGAAGCCGGACACGGTCGGCGACTGGGTCTCATCGGCGGGACTCGCGAGCCCGGCGCCGGGTTTCGCGAGGCCGAAGTCGAGGATCTTGAGCCTTTCGTCCCGCGTGATGAAGATGTTGTCGGGTTTCAAGTCCCGATGGACGATGCCCTTCTCGTGGGCGGCGGCGAGACCGAGCGCGATCTGCACGCCGTACTCCCTCGCCTTGCGGGGAGGCAACGGTCCCGAGGAGAGCGCCTCGCGCAGCGTCTCACCCTCGAGCAGCTCCGACACGGCGTAAGCGACGCTCCCCTCGTGCCCGAAATCGTGGATCGCGAGGATGTTGGGGTGCGACAGCGCCGCAACCGCTTTCGCCTCGCGGACAAAGCGGGAAAGCGCGTCGGGATCCTCCGCCAGGCGCTCGGGCAGCACCTTGACCGCCACGGTCCGCTCCAGCCGCGAATCCCGCGCCCGGTACACCTCCCCCATCCCTCCGGCGCCCAGAGGCGACAGGATCTCGTAGGGACCGAGCCTGGCTCCCGTCGTGAGTGTCAAACTGATCGAGAGCTTACAGCGCCCGTTTTCGAGCCCGGGCTACTGCTTCGACGTCCGATCGATGAAGTCGGCGATGTCCGCTTTGAACGCCTTCAGCGAAGGCTCGAGGACGTACATCATGTGCCCCGCCGGGTAGTACTTCATCTCGTAGTGGTCGCGGAGATTCGGCGCGATATGGAGCGCATTCATCTGCGTCTCCGTCGCGAAGAACGGCGTCGCCAGGTCGTACGTCCCGTTCTGCACTAGCACGCGCAGGTTCGGGTTGACCGTCATCGCGTGCGCGAGGTCCGGGACCGTATCCACCATCGGCTGCGGAAACTCGGCGCCGGCGATCTTGTGCTTGAAGTCCCACGCGCGGCCGACGTCGTAGTTGGTCACCTGGTACGTCTTGCCCTGGCCGAACCTGAGCTCCTCGTTGTAGTACGAGAGGAAAGCGGCCGTGTAAGCGGCGCTGATCGCGGCGGCCTGCGGATCGTAGTCCGCTTCCTTCGCGAGGATGTCGAGCGTCGGACCGGTGAACCGCGCGTCGAGGCGGCCGACCGTCGAGCCCTTCTGCCGCATGAGCTCCTGTGAGTACAGCCCCTCGCCGATGCGCAGATTGGCCTTGTCGATGAAGTCCTCCGAGAGCCCCGTGTACTCGTGGAGCTTCTTGATCACCGCGGCGCGGCGCGCCGCCGAGAGCGAGTCGCCGGCGAGCAGCGCGCTCGCGTACTCGCCCGCCGCGTACTGGCGGACCTCCGTCAGAAACGCGTCGAGATTGGCCGGCTGCGTCGGCAGCACCTTGTGGAACGCCGACACGGCCGCGTAACCGGGAAGGATCAGCGGATACGGCTTCTCGTTGCCCGAATAGTCGAAGAGGGCCGAGAGATCCATGGCAACCGAGACGAGGATCACGCCGTTGAAGGCCATGCCCTTATTCTGGAGCACGTCCACCATCGCCGCGCCCCGCGTCGTGCCGTAGCTCTCGCCGAGCAGGTACTTGGGCGAGTTCCACCGGCCGGCGTCGCTGACGTACTGGCGGATGAAGCGCGTCATCGAGTCGATGTCCGGGTCCGCGCCCCAGAAGTCCTTGTCCTTCGCGTCGCCGACGGCCTTGCTCAACCCCGTGCCGACCGGATCCATCATCACGAGGTCGGTCTTGTCGAGGACGCTGTAGGCATTGTCCACGACCTGATAGGGCGGCGGCGGCGTGGGTGCAACGTCGGCCGTCACGACGCGGCGCGGCCCGAGCGCGCCCATGTGCAGCCAGACCGACGAGGAGCCGGGCCCGCCGTTGAACGCGAACGTGATCGGCCGCCGGCCGCCGGTGCTCGCGTCCTTCTTCACGTACGCGACGTAACTCATGCTCGCCCACGGCTCGTCCTTGTCGTTGCGGACGATGAGCGTGCCGGCCGTCGCCGTGTACGCGATGGGCACGCCGCCGATGACGATCGAGTGCTGCGTCACGGATTGTTCGGGCTTCGGCGGCTCTTTCTTTGCCGCGTCGGCCGCGGGCTTGTCCGCCGGCTTGTCCTGCGCCGTCGCCGAAACCGACCACGCCAACACGATCACCAGGAAGGCCGCCATTCTCTGCTTCAAGACTTCTCCTCTCGCTCCATTCCCTTCTTCCGTCGGACTACTTCTTCTCGAGCCCCGCCTTCCAGTTGGTCACGAGCGCCACGCGCGCTGCGGCGGCTCCTTGTGGCAGAGCGGCGAGGAGAACGCGCTCCCCGTCGGGGCTGATGGCGATACTCGTGACCGTAGGCACCTTAAAGAGCGTTGTCGGCGACCCCACCTCGAGACCGGATGGACCCGTCTTGATCTGGACCGAGACGGCCTCGTTCTCGAGGGTGCCGTAAAGAATCTCCTTGTCTCCCTTGAAGAAGGCGCCCCCCTGGGACCCGTTCGTGGAGACTTGATACTTGGGGCCCGGCCCCGGAAACGGGACGACGTAGAGCTCGTCACGCCCCGATTCGTTCGACACGTAGCTGACCCACTTGCCGTCCGCCGAGAACGCAGCCGACCGCTCGTTGAACTCCGTGGCAAGAAAAGGGTACGGCTTCTTGTCGCCCGAAAGAGGAACCACCCACACGTCTCCCTTCGTCGGACTGTTGCGCGAAAGGAGATCGACCAGAAGAAAGCGGCCGTCCGGCGACCAGTCGTCCGGCAAGGCCGGCCTGTCGGAGTGAAAGACGGAGGTTTCGTCGCCTGCGCCGCCGACGGGCTTCACGTGGATGTCGGCGATCGACTGCTTGTTCAGCCTTTGAAAGGCGATGTGGCTCCCATCGCGCGACCAGACCGGGCTGTCCGACAGATCGCCGAACGTGAAACGGCTGCGGACTCCCCGCCCGTCGAACAGCCAGATCGACGTGGCGCCCGAGGCGGGATCGTTGATGCCGGCCGCGATGCGCTGGCCGTCGGGGGAAAGGCCGAGGCTCGCGTACTCGGCAGGCTCGCCGAAGGGTTCACTCACGGGCTTTCCCGCGCGGTCCACCCAGCAGAGGCGCGTCGCCAGCGAGCCGGCCGCGCCGAGCGCATACAGGAGGACCCCGTCGTCGGAGGCCGCGAACACGCCGTGGAAGTACGCCGGGTCGTATTGCACGCCCTCGGCGACCGGAACGGCTTCTCCGATGAGCCGCCGGGCGGAAGCGTCGAAGCGGTGCGCGAGCAGGATGCGCTCGCGCATGTAGAGCAGATAGCCGGAGGCGTAGACGACGTTGGAGCGCGCCTGCAGCAGGAGGGTCTTCTCGTTGGAGTCGAGCGCGCCGACGTAAATCGCGTTCGACTCGCTCTTCGATCCGGTCGAGTGCGAGCCCGCCATGTACAGAAAGTGCCGCCCGTCCGGCAGAAACGCCGCCCAGCGGTGGGTCGTCTCGGCGCGCACCGGGTCGAGCGTCGTCGCGGGCTTCGGAGCGCCGCCGGCTGCCGGGACCCGAAAGAGACCGGTCGTCGAGTCCGGCGAGAAGAGGATCACGCCGTCCCGGTTCCAGCCGCCGCTGCGCCCGTTCGGCGCTTCGCACAACGGCAGGGGCGGCGCTCCGGAGATGTCCACCTTCTGCAGCTTGCCCTCCGCGAAAAAGGCGAGGAACCGGCTGTCCGGCGACCAGAACGGGAACGTTGCTCCCTGCGTTCCGGCAATCGGCTTTGCCCCGAGCTCGCCGAGCGACCGCAGCCACAGGACGATCTTCCCGTCGCCATCCTTGGCCGCGAACGTGGCGTGCCGTCCGTCGGGCGAGACAGTCAGTGAGCCAGAGTTGGGGCCGCCCATGTCCCAGTCCGACTTCTCGGGGGGCAGGAGGAACGCGCTGACCTTGAGGTTCTCGTGGGGCGCCCGGCGCAGGTACCCGGCAGTCGCGAGCCCCGCCGCGACGATCGCCGCGGCCGCGATGCCCCATGCGAGCTTCTCGCGATTCTTTCGCCGCGCGACGACCGGCGCGGCGACGCCCGCCTGCGATCCGCCCTCGACGACCCACTGGAGCTGGAGCTTCGCGTCGTGGGCAGTCTGGAACCGGTCCTCCGGATCCTTGGCGAGGCACGTCTTGACGACGCGGTTGAGCGCGGGCGGGATCATCGGCGAGATCTCCGAGATCGCCGGCGGATCGTCGCGCAGGATCGCGCCGATGAGCGAGGCCTGGCTCGAGCCCGAGAACGCCTTCTTGCCCGTCGCCATCTCGTACAGCACCGCGCCGAAGGAGAAGATGTCGCTGCGCGAATCGGCGTCCTTGCCCTCGAGCTGCTCGGGCGCCATGTACTGGAACGTGCCGAGGACCGTGCCACGTTCGGTCAGCGGCTGGCTCGCCTGCATCTCGGTCGCCAGGCGCGACACGCCCGAGGACACGTCGCGCCCCGCCGCCTGGAACTTCGCGAGGCCGAAGTCGAGGAGCTTCACCCCCGACTTCGTCAGCATCACGTTGCCGGGCTTCAGGTCCCTGTGCACGATCCCCTGCCGGTGCGCCTTGTCGAGGGCGTCGGCAATCTCGATGCCGTACTTGAGCAGCTGCTCGGCCGGCAACGGACCCTTGCCGAGCCGGTCCGCAAGCGTCTCGCCCTCGAGGTACTCCATGACGAGGTACTCGGTCTCGCCCTCGCGGTTGACATCGTAGAGCGCGCAGATGTGCGGATGCGAGATCTGCGAGATCGTCTTGGCCTCGCGCTCGAAGCGCTGGCGCAGCTCCGGGTTCGACGAGAGGTGCGGCGGCAGGACTTTGACCGCCACGGTTCGCTCGAGCCGTGCATCGCGCGCCTTGTAAACCTCGCCCATCCCACCCGCCCCGATGGGCGCCAGGATCTCGTAGGGGCCAAGCTTGGTTCCGGCGGCAAGCGTCATGTCAACCGATCTCCACGTTGCGGTGTCGCAACACTACTTCTTTCCCGGAGGAGCCAGCCGCGCGAGCTCCTTCGCCCAGTCGAGAACCACGTCGACCTGCTTCCAGACCCGACCCGACGTTTCCGTCATGAACACGAACGTTTGCCCGTCCCGGGTCACGTCGTAGTTGCGCAGCGGAATCGAGCCCCGGTCGAAGGTCATGTCGAAGAGTTCGCGCAGCGGGCCCACTTTGAAGGCGGGCTGGGTCTGCACGTCGGCCACGACGACTCTCTTGTCGGTCAGGAAATACAGGCCGTTCCTCGTCCAGACCGGAAAGGCCCCCGTATCGGAGGTGATCTGCACCTTGCCGCCCGGGCCGGATGCGGGCTTCACGAGGATCTGCGCCCGGCTTCCGGGGGACTCCAGCACATAGGCGATCCAGCGACCGTCCGGCGAGAACACCGGACAAGCGCCGAGCAGCTCGAAGGGCGTCACCTTTCGATCGGACATCGAGACCGTGAGGATCTCCGTGGTGGGAAAGCCCCTGGTGATGAGAAGCCTCGAGCCGTCCAGCGACGAGTCCGACGGAAGGTCCGGTTGAGCATCGGTCAGAAGGGGCTCTTCCTCCCCCGTGCCGTCCGCGTTCTTCAGGAAGATTCCCTGGTGCGCGCGATCCGTGCTGTACGCGATGCGCCGGCCGTCACCGGACCAGGCCGGGTAGTAGTTGCCGCTTTTTCCGTCTCCGAACGTCAGACGCGCCAGGGCGCCCGTTTCGACGTCCACGGTCCAGACGTCGTCCGAGTGGCCATGACCGGGACCGATCGAAACCGCGAGATGCTTGCCGTCGGGCGAAAAGCGAGGGTAGTTGTACGCGCGCGGAGGACCGGGGACCGGCCGCGCCTTCCCCGTGAGATCCGTGAGGACGATCGACCGCACCGCCGCCGGCCCGTTGCCCGGCACGAACGCGAACGTCCCGTCCGCCGCAACCGCCGCGTACGAAATTCCGCTCGAAGGATCACCGCTCACCCTGTCGTTCAAGGCGACCGGGTCCCCGGTGGCCACGAGGCGACTCGCGTCGATCGGCAGGGCGAGTAGTGTTTCGGAGCGCACGAAGACGAGATGGTTCGGGGGCGCGAAACGGGCCATGCTGCCGCCCTCGTATACGATCCGCGTCTTCCGCGTCGCGGGCTCCCAGACGGCGATGCGCGCATCATCGTAGTTGCCCGGGCCGTTGAGCATGCCGATCGTGAAGAGCACGGCGCCGTCTCCGGGAAGGTAGGTCGGCCAGCGGTGCGTGCGCTCCCCGCGCGCCGCGTCGAGCGAGGTCAGGATCTCGGGCTTTCCGCCCCGCCCAGAGACCCGCATGAGCCCCGACGTGTAATCCGGCGCGTAGACGATCGCATCGTCCGCGAGCCAGACGCCGCCCCGATTGTTCGGCGCGTCGGCCAGCGTGATGGCAACACCTCCCTCCGTCGGGACCTTCCTCAGCTTGCCCTCGGCGAAGAATCCGATCCACTGCCCGTCCGGAGAGAAGAACGGAGACGATGCCCCTTCGGTGCCCGCGACCGGGCTCGGCTCGATGCGGTCGCGCGCGCGGACAGACAGCTGCGCCCGCCCCTCGTGGTTCGAGACGAACACCAGCAGCCTTCCATCCCGCGACAGGTCGAGGATCGGCATGTCGTCGAAGGGGAGCTGATCCGCCGCCGGCAGCGTCACGGCGTAGCGGATCGCGGCCGCCGCGGCAACCGGCCGGGGGCGCAGCGCGATCCACCAGCCGACCCCGGCCAGGAGCAAGAGCGCGAACAATGCCGCGAGCCATGGCGCGCGCCGAACAGATCCCCCGGCCGTCGGCGCCGGCGCGGCGACGGGCTCGGGCGCCGCGTCCATCTCGATGCGCGCGTCGGCGACGTCGCGAAAGCGCGTCTTCGGATCGCGGTCGAGGCAGCGGCGCAGGACGCGGCGGACCGACGAAGGCGTTTCGCGCGGCAGCGCCGCCCAGTCGATGTCGGCTCGCAGGACGGCGGCGAGCGTGTCCGAGACGGTCTCGCCCTCGAACGCCTTGCGTCCCGAGAGCATCTCGTACAGAACCGCTCCGAAGGCCCAGATGTCCGCGCGCTTGTCCACGGACCTGCCCCGCGCCTGCTCGGGCGACATGTACGCCGCCGTCCCGATGACGACACCGGCCTGCGTCGCTGCGGCCGTCAGCGTCGGCGAATGCGTCTGGTCCGGCGACGACGCGTCGCCCGTCAGCGCCTTGGCGAGACCAAAGTCCAGCACCTTGACCTTTCCCTCCGGCGTGACCTTCACGTTGGCCGGCTTCAGATCCCGGTGGACGATCCCCTTCTCGTGCGCCGCCTCGAGCGCGTCCGCGATCTGGCGCGCGACTGTAAGGGCTTCGTCGATCGGAATCGGACCGGCCGCGATCTTCTCCGCAAGCGTCTCGCCCTCGACCAGCTCGAGCACGAGCGCCTCGATATTGCCGGACTTCTCGAGGCCGTAGATCGCCGCGATGTGCGGATGATTCAGCGCCGCGAGCACCTGCGCCTCGCGCTGGAACCGCGCCAGCCGCTCCGCATCCTCCGCCACCGCTTCGGGCAACACCTTGATCGCGACGTCGCGATTCAACTTGCCGTCCCGCGCCCGGTACACCTCTCCCATCCCACCCGCGCCGAGCGGCGACAGGATCTCGTAGGGACCGAGCTTCGTTCCCGCGGCGAGCGTCATGTCAGTGGAATCTCACAGCGGATCATGGATCCGCAGGCCCGGCAGCGCAACGAACCGGCTGTCGTGGGTCCAGAGCTCGACCGCTCCGTTGTCGAACGCCGTCAACCCGATCTGGAGATCGAAAACCCGCGGTCCCTGGATCTCGAGGCGCCCGGCGAGCCCGAGCAACCTGTCCGCGAAGCCCGCGCCCGGCAGCCAGGTCCGTGCGCCGGCCTTCGAGAGCGCGTCCAGAAAGCCACTCGCCTGCGCCGCGCTCGAGGGCCCCCCGCGGCTCTCCGGGTGCGTCACGACGCTCCAGAACTCGGTCACGCTCGCGAGCGCAATCCCCCAGCCGCGCGGATCACGGCTCGCGCTCTCGATCGCGCGGCGGGCCTCTCGATGTTCCGGCAACCCGGAGCGGTGGGCGTAGACCAGCAGGTTCGTATCGAGCGCGATCACCGCTGCCGTCGAATCCAATCGTGCATACCCGCGCGGTCGGAGAGGTCGAGGCCCGGAGGCAGCCCTCCCGGCGCCGTGACCCAGTGGATCGCCGGAGTGCGGCGGCGCCCGGAACGGCCGGCCTCCGAAAGCTCGCGGCGCAGCCCCCGCTCGAAGATCTCGCGCAGCGTCGAGCGCGATTCGGCCGCCTTCTTCTTGGCGGCGATCAGGAGGTCGTCCGGGAGATCGATGGTCGTTTTCATATGGGAAAGCATATTACCATAAATATGGTAACCGTGTCACTTCTTCTTGAGCTCCGACTCCCAGTCCGACACGACGCGCACGAGCGGCGAGGACTCCTCGTCGAGGGGAACGATGATCAACAACCGCTTTCCGCCGGGCGCCACGCTCAGCGGCGTCGTCAGGTTGCCCGGCAGGCTGTTGCGGGGCAGCGGCTTGCCGCCGAGGAGCGGGTGCGACGCGCCCACGGAGAGCGATGTGCCTCTCGCCTCCACGTCCACGGCGAAGAGCTTGTTCTCCGGAGGTTGCACGAAGGCCAGCTGCCGGTCGCCGAGCCAGGCGGGAAAGGAACCGCCGTTGGTCGAAACCTGCCGCTTCTCCCCAAGGCCCGGGAACGGGACGACATAGACCTCGCGCCGGCCCGATTCGTTCGACGTGTAAGCCATCCACTGCGAGTTGGGAGAGATGGACGCGGTGCTTTCCTCGGCCGGCGTCGCGATCAGGGGTCGCGCATCGGGTTTTCCGTCGAGGGAGAGAAGCCAGAGGTCGAGGCCTCCGGTCTTCGGGTCCTGGAGCCGGAAGACGATGGACTTCCCATCGGGCGACCACGTGAGCGGCCATGTGTTCGTCTTTGCCGTCCACACCAGCTTTGGTTCGGAAGTG
Source organism: Acidobacteriota bacterium (assembly GCA_031360505.1). Lineage (GTDB taxonomy): Bacteria > Acidobacteriota > Thermoanaerobaculia > UBA5066 > Gp7-AA6 > DAHUXD01. The sequence continues at coordinate 2,214 of JANMBR010000051.1, read as the reverse complement.
CCATCCGCGGCCTTGATGGCGATGCCGCCCCCGACGTCGCCGTATGCCACTTGCCGGCCGTCGGGCGACCACAGGGGGAAGAAGCTTCCCTGCCCGCCGAAGACGAAACGGGAGCTCACGCCCCGAACGAGATCGTAGAGCCAGACCTCCGCGGTCATGCCGGCCGCTCCGCCGAGGGTCGTCACCGCGGCCCGCGTGCCGTCCGGCGAGACCGCGGTCGACCCGATGTTGCCCGGCTCGCCCACCTTGCCGATCTCCTTGCCCTCGAGGTCGAACCAGCTCAACTGGCTCCGGCGCGTCGATCCCCCCGAATGGAACACGAGCAGTCCCGTCTGCGACACGGAGAAGTTCCCGGACCAGCGCGCCGGCGTGAAACGAACGTGTTCGGCGACCGGAACAGCCTCACCGGTCGTCTTCGCGCTCGAAGCGTCGAAGGGCTGGGCCATCAGATTGCCCTCGCGCACGAAGAGCAGGTAGCCCGGCGCCGCGTAGCGCCCCTCGCTCGACTCCTTCGCGACGACGGTCGTCTTTCCGGATTCGAGATCCAGACAGGAGATGGAGCTCGTCTTCTCCTTGTCCGACGTCTGGCTCCCCGAGAAGAAGAGAAGCCGCTTGCCGTCGGGAAGGAACCAGGGCAGCCGATCCGTGAAGCCCTGCTTGTCCTGGCGCGTCACCGGCGTCGGGTTGCCGCCGGACGCCGAAACCTTCGAGAGGCCGCCGAAGGGAGCGGGCGCAAAGACGATGACATCGTCGCGGACGCTCCAGGTTCCCCCGCGGCCGTCGGCCGCATCGCAGATCGTCTGGACGGTCCCGCCGATCGCGGGGACCTTCTTCAATTTCTGGTCGGCGAAGAATCCGATGAACCGGCTGTCGGGCGACCAGAAGGGACAGGTCGCCTCGTCCGTGCCGGTCAGCGGCTGGACCGTGAAGCCGTCCATGCGGCGCACCCACAGCTGCCGTTTTCCGTCCGCGCCGCTCGCGACGAGCGCGAGCGTCTGGCCGTCGGGAGAGAGGGCCAGGGCGGTGTTCTGGGGGTCCAGGTCCATCTTCGGGGGCAGCTCGATCGACGCGCGCAGGATCGGCGCCGGCGCGGGACGATGGAGCAGCCAGGCGGCGGCGAAGCCGAGTATGCCGAGCGCGAGCGCTGCAGCCCATGGAACCCAGGAGCGACGGCGACGGCCCGACGCGGCCACGGGCGCGGCGATTCCCGACTGCGAGCCGCCCTCCGCGATCCACTTGAGCTCACTGCCAAGGTCCGCCGCGTTCTGCCAGCGGTCCTCCGGGTCCTTCGCGAGGCAGCGACGCACCACGCGCTCGAGCGCCGGGGGCGTCATCGGCGTCACCGAAGAGATGGGAGCCGGCTCCTCCTTCATGATGGACGAGATCAACGACGCTTGGCTCGCTCCCGAGAACGCCTTCTTCCCCGTAGCCATCTCGTAGAGCACGCACCCGAACGAGAAGATGTCCGTCCGACCGTCGGCCTCGCGGCCTTCGAGCTGCTCGGGCGCCATGTACTGGAACGTCCCGAGGATCGTCCCTTCCTGCGTCAGGTTGTTCGGCGCGCTCCCGAGGACCGTCGGCAGCGACGTCACCGCCGACTGCACCGGCGCCGCCATCGCTTTCGCCAGACCGAAGTCGAGCAGCTTCACGCCCGACTTCGTGATCATCACGTTGCCCGGCTTCAAGTCCCGGTGGACGATCCCCTGTCGGTGCGCCTTGTCGAGCGCGTCGGCGATCTGTGTACCGAACCGCAGCGTCTGCTCGAGCGGGAGTGAACCTTTGGCGAGGCGATCGCTCAGGGTCTCGCCCTCGAGCAGCTCCATCACCAGGTACTCGACGCCGTCCGCGTTGCCGACGTCATACAGCGCGCAGATGTTCGAGTGCGACAGCTGCGAGATCGTCTTCGCTTCCCTCTCGAACCGCTGCCGGATCTCCGGCGACGCCGACAGGTGCTGCGGCAGCACTTTCACCGCCACGGTGCGCTCCAGGCGCGTGTCCTTCGCCTTGTAAACCTCGCCCATCCCGCCAGCGCCGATCGGCGCGACGATCTCGTAGGGACCCAACCTCGTTCCAGCAGCGAGACTCATTTCAGGCGCCGATCCGCTCGATGCCCGGAAGTCCGTCGAAGCCCGTGTCGAAGCTCAGAATGCGGGCGACGCGGCGCCGCTCCATCACGGAGACATGCAGAGCGTCACGCGCCGACAGCTTCCGGGA
>JANMBR010000033.1:0-3992 GCA_031360505.1 Acidobacteriota bacterium | reverse complement strand
CCCGACCGCCATCGTCGTATCGGCGGGCTGCACGTGATTTTCGTTCGCCGTACCCTCGAAGTTGGCGATCGGGGCCGGCATCAGGGCCGCGTTGCTTTTCTGCAGCACCGGATCCGGCCTGCTCGGCGCCAGCGGGAGATGGGCCGTGGGCCCTTCCTCCATCTCGAGGTCGCGGATCTCGGAGCCTTCGGGCGTCTTCGGCGGCCTGCCGACTTCGGAGAGCGGCCGGGAGGTGACGTTGCGGATGGAATGCCGGACTTCGATTCCCGGGACCGAGGACGTTTGCTTCTTCGGCGTCGCAAGGGCCGCGCCGAGAGACCCACGCGTCAGGGCCACGGGGCCCGCGACGGCGGCTCGCGATGTCGATACGGGCTTCTTCGCCGAGATCGTCGAAGGCGGGAGGCTCGAACAGCCCGCGGCGGCCAGCGCCAGGCCCGCCGCCAGCGAAACGAATGCCGATTTTCGGTCCATGCCGTCCTCCGTTGCCCGAATCACAGGTGCGGGATGCCGAACGCCCTGACCAGAAAAGCGGCCATCTGCTCGTTGGGGATCCCGGCGCCCGGACAGAAGTCGTTGCCGCCGCAGCCCGCCGTGATCTGTTCCAAGAAGAGCTGGCCGATCCAGTCCCCGAACGGGGCCACGGGCGTCGGCGGACACGGCACGTCGTCGAACACGTGCGTGCTCGCGCACGGCGGCGGCACGTAGCTCGGGCCGTGGGTCCCCTTCAGGATGAAGACCGCCGTCTGCCCCCGCGTGTGCACCGCCCCCGGACAGAAGTTGCCACCGCCGCACCCCGCCGTATACCCCTCCTCGAAGAACGACTGGACGTAGTCCGCGTTGTAATCGCCCGCCTGCACGTCGTTGAAGGCTCCCGCATACGGCGCCGGCAAGAAGCCCGCCCCGTGCACCGCGCGCAGGATGAAGCCCGCCATGTCCGCCCTCGTCACTTGCGCGCTCGGGCAGAAAAGGAATCCCGACGGGTCGCAGCCGGGCATCACCCCTGCCCCCGCCGCACCGTAGATGAACGCCTGGAAGATGCTCGCGTCCGCCACGTCCAGGAACCGCACCGTGAAGTCCACCGGCACCGGCGACACCGGATACGGCGTGTCGGTGTGGAACATCAGCTGCGCCTGGCGCAGGCCCGGCGTAAGGCCGGTCGAGTCGAACGTGCAGGCGACCGGCAGGGTCGCGCCGGCCGAGACCGTCCCCTGCGTTGGACTCTCCGACAGCCACGGGATCTCGTCGAACGCGCAGACGTCGGTCTCCTCGGTCTCGGCTTCGTAGATCGTCTGGCTCACCTGGTCCACGAGCCAGAGGTGGCCGCCGCAATCGATCTCCATTCCCGCCCCGGCCATGGAGCCCAGGACGGGCGTGCCGCCCGATGTGATGAAGAAGCCCCCGATCACGTTGTAGTGGTTTCGCGTGTCGAAGACGTAGACGTCGAACCCCTGGAGCAGGTCGTGGTTGGTCATCGCGTAGAGGCGGCCGTTCGAGGAGTTGAACGCGAGGCCCGAGATTGGTACGGCGACGTAGGCCGAATCGAGGATCGTTCCGCTCGCGTCGAAGTGCTGGATGACGCCGTCGTTCCAGGAGCCCGCGTAGTAGGTGTCGTCGGCCGGGTTGTAAGCGAGGCCCCGCTCGGACGTCCCGAAGTCCGGGCAGATCCTGTCGCCGGTCGCCGCCCCTGCGACCGGATCGAGCTCGTAGATGCAGTCGTCGCCGCCGACGTTGATCCTCCAGAGCTTCCCGGTGCGCGGGTTATAGGCGCCGTCCGCCGCGAATTCGGCGACCCACGCGGAGTCGTCGATCGAGTCCCCGGTCAGGGTGCCATCGGTGAGATAGCGATAGTCGCGGTCGTCTCCGCCCAGGATGATGTTGTTGGACAGCCAGAAGTCGCCGGCATCGGTGTCGAAGGCGACGCCCCACGCGTGCGCGAGGCTCGTGGGATACGCGTTGAGCACGTTCCCGGCGACGAGCGGCTGGACGGGCCGAAGATCCGGCAGCGCCGGGAGGCGCTTCGCGCTCGCCGCGTCACGAAGGGCCGGGGTGACACGCGCCAGCAAGGAGGCCTTCAGAGCGGGATCCGCGAACGGGCCAAGCGGCAGCAACGCGGCAAGCGGCGCCACGTTGAGCTCGTCGATCTGGAAGGTCGCGTCCGTGGTGCCCGTGTTGGACATGTCGAGCGTCATGGCGACGATCCCGCCCGGATCCACGCGGGCCGAGAGCGGCCTCGGCGCGGCATCGAGCCGCCCTGCCGTCATCTGGAAATCGAGGCGCCGCGCGCTGTTGGGAATGACGACGGTCGACTGGGTCAGCGGCGCGTACGGGTCGAGCGAAGCCCGGATGGACTGGGATCCGCTCTCCGAGAAGAGAATGTAGAGCCCGTCGGGCTGCGCCGGATCGTCGGGCGTCGCAAAGCTCGTTGCCGGCGGCCCGCCCGGCGGAGTCACGTTTTCGACCGTCGCTCCGTTCAGGCCCGCCCCGGTGTTGGCATCGAAGACGTTTCCCACGAGAAGGCCGCCGGAGAACGGCGCGCAACTCGCCTGGCCCAGCACGACGTCGTCCACCTGCCACCAGGCCGAATTGAACGCATTGAAGTAGTGGAAGCGCGCGCGGACGTCCGCCTGGCCCGCGGCGACCGCGGTGATGTCGACAGCCTGGCTGTTGGGCCCGTGGGCGGAGGTCGTCTGATGAAAGACGTTCGTCCAATCGAGACCCCCGTTCGTCGACACGTCCACGTCGGCGACCTCGCCCGCACCCGGGAAATCCTGTGCGAAGCGGACCTGGGCGCTCGTGTCCCCCGAGAGATCGACGGAGGGCGTGACCAGCTCCGTGTCGTCGCTGGCCTCGCCGTCGCAGGCGCTGTCCACGAGGGCGAAGGGGCCGCTCCCGCCCGTGTTGTTTCCGTCGAAGAAGCCGCAGTCCGGGCCCGTGTGGATCGTCCAGGGCCCGAAACCGTTGTTGACGACGGTCCATCCGGGCGGGAGCTCTCCGGCGTCGAAGTGCTCGGACAACCCGTCGGAGACGACGCCGTAGCCCGGCGCGCTGCAGACGATCGGGTCGATCGTCAACGCGAAGTTCTGGACGATCACCCCGGCGCTCGCCCCGACAGGGCCGAGCGGGACGGTTTGGAGCGCACTCCCGTAGCCGGGAGTCACGGCATGGACCTCGATCGTGTAGGAGATCCCGGTCACCAGCGTGATGCCGTAGTAGCCGGTCACGGGGTCAGTGAAGAGGTTCGCTCCCGCAAACCCCGGCGCCGTGATCTGCAGCCGGGCATAGAGCGGCCAGTCCGCTCCCGACCCATCCCGAACCACGCCGTTCAATCGGACCTGCGGCGCCACGCCCAGCACGAAGTCCTGCGTGGTCGTGGCGCCGTCCGTCACGACGACGCCCGACGCGGCGCCGGGGATGAAACCGAACCTGGTCACCGTTATGTCGTAGGTCCCCACAGGGAGCGTCAGGAACTGGTAGTGCCCCGAGCCGTCCGTGAGAGTCTCGGAGGCTCCCGCCGTCACGCGGGAGCCCGCAACCGGATTGCCGGAGCCTGCCTCCGTCACCGTTCCCTCGAGTACCCCCGAAGGGCCGCTGGAGCAGCTGGCAAACTTGAAGGAGCCGATGCGGCTGTACTCGAAGAAGGGCGCGGGATCGCCGATGTACTCCGCGGTGAACCAGAAGGTGCAGTCATCCGAGGGGTCCAGCGCCATGGAGCTGTAATTGCCCCAGAAGCCGACGACGGGTGGAAGGCTGTTCGGGCCTTCGAAGAATGCGTTCTCGGAGCCCATCGTCCCGAGAGGGTCTCCGACGAGCCGCCCCGTCACCGCGAGCGAGGGATGGATCGTTGCATCGGACTTGCTGTAGCCGAGCGCCACGTCGCCGGCGCGGTCCATGGCGATCGAACCGATGAAGCGATAGCTGTCGTCGGGCGCGTAGGTGCCCTCCTGGTAGACCGATGGCGATCCGTTCGGGTCGCGCAGCTCCAGCCATCGGAT
>JANMBR010000001.1:0-3423 GCA_031360505.1 Acidobacteriota bacterium | reverse complement strand
ACGAGCTCGTTGATCCATGGGGCAAAGCCCGAGGAGCAGGGCACGTCGGTGAAGACCTGGACGGTGCAGGGCGGGGGCGTGTAGCAGAGGCCGTACTTGGCCTTCAAGAGAAAGACCGCCATCTGCTGGCGCAGCGTGTCGTCACCGACGCCGTAGTTGCCGCCGCCGACGCCGGCGGTGATGGCGTTGGAGACGAGTGTCGTGACGTAGGAGTGGAACTGCTGTGAAGCCGGCACGTCGAGGAAGTCCGCGACCCAGCCCTTGACGAGCGTGCCGGTCGTCGCATCCGTGTTAGTCACAACGAGGTCGTTCGCGCTTCCCGCGGGCAGCGCCGGAGTTACAGCCGTCAGGGAGGTGCTCGAGCCGATGACAATGCCGGTGGCCGAAGCGCCCCCGATCGTGACGGCCGCTGCGGCCTCGAAGTCCGTGCCGGAGACCGTGATGGCCGTGCCGCCGGCGGCGTCGCCGGAGGCGGGAAGGACCGAGAAGGGCAGCCGCTGCGAGAACTCCGACGTGCTGCCGGAAGGATCCGTCGCCGTGGCGCTGACGTGTTCGCCGACGGCGATCCCGATCGGGACCGTGACGTCGACGACGCCCGTGCCGCTGCCGTCCGTCGTCACGGTGCCGGAGCCGAGGTACTTCGCGCCCTCGAGGAAGTCTTTCGGGAACTTCACGCAGGCGGGGTTGGAGAAGAAGTCGAGGTCGTAGATCGTCGAGGGCGTCGAGTGCAGGGTGCCCTGGACGCGCAGTCCGCCCTCCGGAGTCTCCGGGATGGTCGGCGTCAACGTCGAGAGCACCGGAAAGTTCTGAAATCCGTTCGCCCCCGCGTCGGCGTCGCCGGTATCGTTCGGCGTCGCGCCGTCGGTGCCGAGCGCGATGCCGAGGCCGACGTTGTCGTGAATGGAGTTGGCCCGGATGGCGTTGCCCGTTCCGTTCTCGATCCACACGCCGCTTCCGCTGAAAGCCAATGTCCCGTTGTACGCGATCACGTTCGCTTCGCCCGCGCCGGTGCCGCCTATCGTTGCTCCCGAGCCGAAGATGTGAACGCCCGCGCCCGCGTTGCCGAGCGCAGCGGTCCCGGTGGCGTCCGTGCCAATGAGATTTCCTTGCACCGCGACGATGCCGTAGGACCCGATGCCATCGCCGCCGTTGGCCGAGATCACATTGTCGAAGGCGCTGTTGTTCGGCTGGTTGATCTGGATGCCGCCGCCGCCATTGCCGAGGCGCACGGCGCCGGTCACGTCGGTCCCGATGTAGTTGCCCCGGACGGTGTTGTCGTGGACGTCGTTGCTGAAGCTGCTCGCGAGGTTGACACCCACGCCGACATTGCCGGAAATGACGTTGCGCTCGGCTGCGGTCGCCCCGCCAACCGTCACGTTGGAAACGCCATAGCAAAGGCTGAGCCCGTTGTTTTGTCCGGCAAAGTTGGCCGGCGGACTGGCGGCGCCGGTTGCATCGGTTCCGATCAGATTTCCCTGGATCAGATGTCCGGATCCGCCTGAGTTGAAAAAGCAGCCGAATGCGATTTGGGTGCTGGAGTTGCCGGAGATGAGATTGCGCGCCGCGGGCGTCGATCCGCCGATCCGAACGTTCGTGGCGCCGATGTCGATGAGGATTCCGAGCGTGTTGTCCCGGTCGATCGAGGTCAGACCGGTCGGGTCGGTCCCGAGGAAGCAGCCTTCCACCACGAAGTTGCTTCCCTGGCCGTAGATGATGATCCCGCTCTGTGCGCGGTTGATCACGAGCCCCCGGATCGTGACGTTCGAGTTCGAGGCCCCTTGCGTCTTCAACACGCCCTCTCCGCCCACGTTCGTTCCATCGATCTCGATCAGGAGGACGGCGTTCGTGCCCTGATCGGGCGGATTCGTGTTCGCAGAGGTGCCCGGCTGCGTGTAGCCGTCGATCGTGACCGCGTCGGTGATCGTCGGCAGGCCCGTCGCCGGCGTGATCGTGTGCACGCCGCTGCCCGTGATGTTGAACTCGATCGTGTCGGCGCCCGCATTCGCGTTCGCGTCCGTGATCGCCTGGCGCAGCGACCCGGCGCCAGAATCGTTGGTATTGGTGACGGAGTACGTGAGTGCGGACAGCCGAGCGGCGGCGAGAAAGAGGGCGGCGACGCGGAGGACACGAGTACGCATGTGCGATCTCCTTCCCCGATGGGGGGTGAAGTCTATCGTGACCCCGCGGCCGCTGGCCCCGCCAGCGCGTTACTGGAGGCTGAACGTCTTGACGACGAAGGTGGCCATCTGCCCGCGGTTGGCGGCGAGCGTTGGGCAATAGTTGCCGCCGCCGCAGCCGGCGGTGATGTTCCTGGCCACGAGCTCGTAGATCCACGGGGCGAAGTTCGAGGAGCAGGGCACGTCGGTGAAAGTCGCGGTCACGCAGGCGGGCGGCACGTAGCCCGGCGCCTCGAAGGTGCGCAGCAGCAGGACCGCCATCTGCTGGCGCAGGACAGGATTGGTCGGGCAGTAGACGCCCGTACCGCAGCCTCCGGTGATGCCTTCGGCGACGAGCTCGTTGATCCAGGGGGCGAAGCCCGATGAGCAAGGAACGTCGGTGAAGACCTGAACGGTGCACGGAGGCGGCGTGTAGCAGATGCCGTACTTGGCCTTGAGAAGGAAGACGGCCATCTGCTGGCGCAGCGTGTCCTGCGTAACGCCGTAGTTGCCGCTGCCGACGCCGACGGTGATCGCGTTGCGGACGAGCGTTGTGACGAACTCGTAGAACTGCTGTCCGCCCGGAACGTCGAGGAAATCCGCGATCCAGCCGTTGGGCAGCGTTCCCGCCGCCCCGTCTGTGTTGGTCACGGTGACGCCGTTCAACGTGCCCGGACCGAGGGCGGGGGTATTGGCGGTGATCTGGTTGTAGTTGGAGACGACGACGTTTGTCGCCGGCGTCGGCCCGACCATCACGACTGCCCCCGGAAGGAAGTTGAACCCGGTGAGCGTGATCGGGGTGCCGCCCGCGGCGATGCCCCCTGGAGGCGTCGAGGACAGCACGATGCGCTGGGAGAACTCGGAGGTGTTGCCGTCGGGGGAAGTGGCCGTGGCCGTGACGGGGGAGCCGGAATCGATTGACACCGGGAGCACGACGTTGATGGTCGCGTAGCCGCTGCCATCGGTCGTGACGTCCGTCTCGCCGAGGTACGTCTTTCCCTCCAGGAATCCCTGCGGCCGTCCCACACAAGCGGGGTTCGCGTAAAAGTCGATCGTGAACGTCGTGTCCGCCAGGCTGTTGAGGTTGCCCATGATCGTGGTCGTGGTGCCGCCGCCCGAGGGGATCGCCGATGTGATGATCGGAAAGTTCTGCCGATCGTTTGACCCCGTGTCGCCATCACCCAGATCGTTCAGCGTGACGCCGTCGATGGCGAGGTCGATTCCGATCCGCGAGTCGCCGGCGACGACCCCTTCGTTGGAGAAGATC
>JANMBR010000400.1:0-15827 GCA_031360505.1 Acidobacteriota bacterium | reverse complement strand
AGGGTTCTCACCGGAATCGCTGAACAACGGTTGAACCATCCCTCCGAGATCGGTGCCGAGCAGGACACTCATGCAGCAGTCCCGCTATTATCTGCCCTCTCTCGGGAGGCCCTATCCGGCGCTAGAAGCTCACGCGGGTGCCGAGGCGGAGGATGCGCGGGGACTGGATCTCGCGGATGGAGTTGGTGCCGTTCGGTCCGGCCAAACCGATCTGACTCTGCCGCTGGAGGACGGTGTTCTCGTTCATCACGTTGAAGACATCCGCCAGCAGCTGTATTTCGACGCCGCTCAGAGTCAGGCTGTAGGCGACCCCAAGGTCGAGGTTCGACACCGTGCCGAGCCGGTAGTTCTCGTACGGGACCACGATGATGATCTTCGAGCGATCGTACGAGACTGCCGTATCCGGGTTGGCGATGACGTTCTGGAAGTACGCCAGCGGATAGCCCTGGCGCGCGTAAAAGTTGCCGGCGACGCTGAAACCCAGGGGAAGGTTGTACATGGCCGACACGTCCACCTGCCACGTGCCGTTCACATAGACCCTGGTCTTGTCCCCCGATCCGAGTGACTGGGCGACGACGAGGCCGCCATTCAAGACGGCGACGTTGGTCGGATCGACGAAACCGTCGCTGGAGTAGTGCTGTCGCCAATCGCCGTAGGCTGCCGTCAGGCGTGCCATCCAGTTGTTCGCATATGGCTTCGTGGCCTGGAACTCGACGCCGTAGTAGGTCTGGTCGTAGCCCGGGTTGTTCGTCGTGTACTGACCCGGCGAGAGCGGGACGCCGGGGGCGACCCGGTTGACCGGGACGTTGTAGTGAGTGCCGTCCGGCAGGGCGCCGCAGGCGTATCCGACATCCGGGCAGAGCGGGTTCGCGGACCGCCCGTTTTCCCGGTAGTTTGTGGTCGAGAGAATGTAGTCGGCCTGCGTGAGCCCGAAGCCGGTCGAGAGGTCGAAGTTCGTCATCTTGCGGTACGTCCCGCCGAGGGCGACTGCGAGAGTCGGCAGAACCTCACGCTCGACCCCCACGGCGACCTCGTTCGTCTTGACCGCTCCGTAACTCGGATCGACGCCGTTGATCGAGTTGGGGCTCGTGGGATCCGCAGGGTCGAAACCGTAGTACCGCAGGATCCGGGACGTGTCGAGCTCGCCCGGATCGACGTGGTTGTTGGTGTTGAGGTCGTTCCACGGGTAGACGACGCCAGCCCCTCCCGCCAGTGCGCTCGGGGGGGCAACGCTGTAGGGCGCGATCAGCGCCGAATACAGTTGATTGGCATAGCTCGCGTAGCTCGCGCGGATCAGCGTCTTCTGGTCCTTTCCGGCGGCGTACGTCGCGCCGATGCGCGGCTGCCAGTCTTTCCAGTGGAAGCCGGGGTCCTCGGGCGGAGCGTTCAGCGACGGCGGCAGGACTGTACCCGGGGGAACGAGGTCCGTTGCGCGGGACCCGTCGACGACGAGCTGGTTGTTCACGCCGCGCTGGTAGTCGTATCGCAGTCCGACATTCATGGTGAGGCGAGGCAACGTGATCGTGTCAGACACATATCCAGAGTACTGGTATTCATTCGTGTTCACCGCGAAGTCGCGGTTCAACACTGCGGCCGGGACGGTCTGGTTGCCGCACCAGTTCGCGTTCGTATTGCAGGCGACGACGTTGCCTTCGAAGAGTTGGCGGCTCTGGTTCTTGACGAAACGGTAGAGACCGCCGAGCTTCAGCTCGTGGCTCAGCTGGCCCGTGCGAAGGAAGTACGACACGTTCGCATCGACCTGCGAATCCGGCCAATCGTACAGGGCGGTGTAGTACGTATTGTGAAAAACCTGGGTCGAATCCTGCCTCATCTGGCCGGATCCCTCCGGAACGAGGCGCCAGGAGAAGTCCTTGTGCGAACCCATGACCGTCGCAAAGAGATTCCCGCCGAAGACGTGCGAATCCTCGATCTTGAAGACGTTGGCAGGTCCGGATTGGTCGAACGACGTCTCCTGCGGGCGCGTCGTACCGGCGTCGCGGCCGAGCTTGATCTTGTCGCCGCGGTAGAAATAGAGAGTCGCGGCGTTGTTCTGGAAGACCTGGGCGTTCAGCTTGGCGTTGTACGTCTGCAGCATGGTGTTGTCGGTGAGCCCGCCCGTCGTGAACAGGTCGATCTGATTGCGCCCGTAGGCGCCCCAGAGCCACAGGCGGTCGGCCAGAACCGCTCCGCCGACCTCCGCGCCGTAATCCTCCGTGTTGTTGACGCTGTTTCCCACCACGCTCGAGCCCGCGCCGCTTGCGGCGAGCTGGAGACGCAGCTCCTCGGGGGTGTTCGTCGCCTCCCAGCTGTCCTCCGCGACGAAATATCTCGCGCTGCCGTGGGCGACGTTCGTGCCGCGCTTCGTGACCAGGTTGACCTGCACGCCCGGCGTTTGCGTCGAGGGATCCGTTCCGCCCGTCGAAACATGGATTTCCTGGAGCGCGTCAAAGTCGTAGTAGAGGGGCGAGGTGCCCACCCCCGACGCGCTCGACATCGACTGGAAGACGATGCCTTCCATGATCCACTCGGTCTGCGAGGGGGGCGACCCCTTGCTGGTGAGGTAGCTCTGCTGGCCGCTCTCGGATCCGCCGACGTTCACGCGATCCGATTGGACGCCGGGAACAGCCCGCGCAATGACCCAGGGGTCGCGCGCGGTGGGGATGGCCTCCAGTTCGCGCTGCGTGACGTTCACTCCAACGTTCGCCTTCCGCATGTCGAGAAGCGGCGCTCCCGTGACGACGACCGACTCGGACTGCGCCGCGACCTTCAGCGCGAGCTTGACATCGGCATTCTGCCTGGAGGCCACGATCACGTTCGCGCGCTCCGCGGTGGAGAAACCCGTCAAGGCCGCCGTGACCTTGTACTCGCCGAGGCTGAGGTTGAGGAAGCGAAATTCTCCACCCGCAGTCGTCCTCGCGGTGAGCGGAGCGCCGACACCCGTCAGAGTCACGCCGACTCCTGGGAGCGGCCGACCCTGCTCGTCCACGACGACGCCGTAGACGTTTCCGGTGACGCTTTGAGCCGCGGCATTCCGCGGCCCCACCAGCGCGACCACGGCCATCGTGATCGTCAGCAGAACACCCGAAAAAGCGACGCGTGGGCCCTTCGCCGGTTCCTGCACGTTCCCTCCTTGTCGCGAAGCCAGGAGCAACTCGTCATCGCGCTTCAGCGCGGAATCGCCTCTGCGCTACTGGTCGACCATCAATCGGGGGTCATCGAAACGCGAGGTTCGAGCGCCGTGACGCCACCGGACCAGTTTCCATTTTGTCAGGCATCGGACTCTCTTTGCGTGGAAGTCTATCGCCGCTACAGTCAGCCTACGCTGTGGATAATCAAATGTTTTCGCTGACACAGTTTCACCCGCGTTTGCGCTTTAGTCGTTGGAGGCGTGAGCGGCTGTCGGCGCGCTGGCCGTAAACCCCCAGGGGATTCGTGCAGGCCCTTTACGACCCGGAGAGGTCCCGCGTCAGGGCTTCTCACCGTGCTTCGCCAGCAGCGCCTGGAAGCGGGGGTTCGACCTCAGCGGGTCCCAGCGCGGATCGACGCGAAGGACGTTCGCGGAGACCTCGCCCGTCTGCGCGAGCAGGAGGCCAAGCTGTTCGATGGCCTCTTGCTGTTGACCGAGTATCACGTGGACACGAGCGAGGCTCTCCAATGGCCACCGCGCTTTCCAGGCATCCTTCGAGGCCGGCATGAGCTCGACGCCGCGCTTTCCTGCCTTCAAGGCTTCGTCGCGAAGGCCCAGGCCCGCGCAGGCGATTCCGAGGGCGCTCTGGTAGCGGAAGTCTTCGGGGTTGTTCGCGAGCGGGGCTTCGAGATCCTTGCGCGCAGCCTCGAAGTATTTGTGCGCCTCGTCGCGCTGACCGGACAGCGCAAGGGCTTCCGCGCGCAGCAGGTCGATCGGGTTGTATTGCATCTGAGTGACGAGAACACTGCGCCTTTCCGCGTCCAGGCCTTCGAGCGCCTTTTTGAAATTGCGCTCTGCCAGAGCGACGGTGTACGAGCGATACGCGACCCAGCCCTGTTCGTCGTCGAGACCCGCAACCTCACGAGCCTCGTCGAGAATCGCTCGCCCCCTTGCGACGTCGCCGTGCCACAAGATTTGCAGCCAGGCCCTGTAAGCCCAGGGGATACAGTTTCGCGGCCCGAACGTTGTCGAAAGACGGTAGGCGCGATCCGCTTCTGCGTACCGGCGCACGAGACTGCACATGTGGCCGTACTGAAACAAGGCGTGCGGATCTCGCGGATCGATCTCCAGCCACCTGGCCGCGGCATCCGCCGCCTCGGCCCACCGGCCCTGCCGACGGTACATGAAGGAGATCCCGGAGATCGCGTCGCTGTTGCTCGGTTGAAGCGCGAGGGCCGCCTTGAACTCCGCGAGGCCGACCGGAACGTCTCCAAATCCCCAATACTCATAGTAGGCGCGCGCGATGTGGGTCTCGGCGAGGTCGCCCCCGAGGGCCACCAACCGGTCCAGTGCGGCCTTGGCGGCTTCGAGGTGAGCCTTCTCCGGAGGAATCTTGAAGCGGTCGAAATAGAAGTAGAGCGAAAGATGCGCGCGCACGAGCATCGCCAGGGCCTGTGGAAACCGCGGATCGCGCTGGAGCGCGGACTCGAAGAGCCGCAAGCCGCCCTCCTGGTCCGGGCGCGTCTGACTGCGGTTGCCCATCTCCAGGCCGCGGATGTAGAGATCATGCGCTTCGAGATCGCTCGTCGACGCCGCCATGAGTCTGGCTTTCTCTCCCGGCAGCAGCTTGAGGTCCATGGCCCGCGCGACGTTTTCCGCGACTTCCGACTGGACCTCGAAGACGCCCGCGATGACGCGATCGAAGCGGTCCGACCACACCCTCGTATCGTCGGAGACCTGGATCAATTCGGGCGTAATGCGCACGCGCTCCTCTCGTCCGGGCGTCCGGTCCCAGCGGACCGCGCCCTCGAGCACGTAGTCGACGCCGAGATCGGACCCGATCTGCCGGATTGTCTTTCCCTTGCGGTCGTAGCCGTTGGCGGTGACTCTCGAGATCACCGAGAGGCCGCTCAGGTTGGCGAGTCGGCTGCTGATCTCCTCGGTGACGCCGGCCGCGAAATAACCGTCGTCGGGAGACCCGAGATTCTCGAACGGGAGGACGACGATCCGCCGCACGCGCGGCCCCTTCTCCGCATGGCTTCGCCAGAGAAGGATGGCGCCCACCGCGGCAAGGACGGCAATCGCGACGCCGACGAGGACGAACGCCTTTCGGGATTTCGGCGCCGGAGAGGGAACGGGATCGTGGGGCTCACTGATCGGCGTACCGCCGCTGGGAGCCCTGGTCAGGGTGACGTCCGAAAGCGCGAAGACGATGTCCCGGAAGGACTGGAACCGGTTGTCTCGATCCTTCTCGATGCAATGCCGGACGATGCGATCGAGGGAAGGCGAGACGTTGCGGCCCGACTCCGAGAGGTCCGGAGGGTCCTCTTTCAGAGTGGCCGAGAGCGTATCCGCCGATGTATCGCGCCGGAACGCCCGCTTGCCCGAGAGCAGCTCGTAGAGGATGGCGCCGAACGCGAAGACATCGGAGCGATGGTCGACCGCGAGCCCGCGGACCTGCTCGGGAGACATGTATCCGAGTGTTCCCATGACCGTCCCCGGCTGGGTCTCGCCGGACACCGTGGGAGCGCTCGTCTCCTTGCCCGGGGCCGTCGGTTCCACGCGCTTTGCCAGCCCGAAGTCGAGGATCTTGAGATGGCCGTCCTTCGCGACGAAGAGGTTCTCGGGCTTGAGATCCCGGTGAACAATGCCCCTTTCATGGGCCGCGGAAAGGCCCTTGGCGATCTGCAGCGCGAAGTCGACCGCCCGGTTCTGAGGAATCGGGCCGCCGTCGAGCTTGGTGCGCAGGGTCGTGCCTTCGAGCAGCTCCATCACGGCATAGGCGATGCCGGCGTCGTTGCCAAAGTCGTGAATCGCGAGGATGTTCGGATGGGACAGCGCCGCGACCGCCTTCGCTTCCCTCTCGAACAGCGCGAGCGTGGCCGGAACGCCCGCGACGGACTGGGGAAGAACCTTGATCGCGACGTCCCGGTCGAGCTTCGCATCGCGCGCCCGATAAACCACGCCCATCCCGCCCGAGCCGATCGCCTCGAGGATCTCGTACTGACCGAGGCGCCGTCCCCGGGTCAGCGCCGGGGCAGCCGCGCCCCCGGCCGCCGAAGGCGTGAAGGTGGACACAGCGTCGATCGCCGGCGAATCGAGAAGCCGCGACGACGCGGCGTCGTGCGAGGCGAGCAGCGACTCCACCTCTTTCACGAGGTCGGGTTCGCTGCGGCACTCTTCTTCCAGGAACGCGGCGCGCGTGTCCGGCGCTCGCTCGAGGGCCAGCGCGAAGACCTCCTGGACTCGCCTCCAGCGTTCCGGCGTCATCGCGACGAGCTGGCCAGCTCACGGTGGAGCCAGGCGCGGGCGTTGACCCACTTGCGATTGACGGTCGCCGCAGACACGTTGAGCGCGGTCGCCGTCTCCTCGACGGTCAGGCCGCCGAAGAAGCGCAACTCGACGATCCGCCCCTGTTCGGGGTCGAGGGTCGACAGCTTGCGGAGCGCGTCGTCGACGGCGATCAGGTCGATCCCCCGGGCGGCCGTCACGGCCTCGCTCTGGACGAGGCAGGAGGCCTGCCCGCCGCCCCTTTTCTGGGCGGCTCGTCGGCGCGCATAGTCCACGAGGATCTGCCGCATCACCCGGGACGCCACGGCGAAGAAGTGGACCCGGTTCTGCCAGTGTCCGACCGGCGCGTCGACCAGCTTCAGGTACGCCTCGTTGACGATCGCCGTGGGCTGGAGCGTGTGTCCCGAGCGCTCGTTGCGCAGGTGTCGCTCGGCGATGCGGTGGAGCCCGTCGTAGACGAGCGGAATGAGCCTGTCGAGAGCGGCAGCGTCCCCGGCCTGCCACGCGATGAGCAACCGCGTGACATCGCCGGGTACCGGGGCACCGCCGGGCTGATCTGCTTGGTCGGGCATCTAGAACCTGTTGACAGAAGTCTATCGCTCCGTGCCACCGGGGCTCTGACACGCTTTGCCGGCCGTTTGCGCTTTGTTCATCATGGGGTCTCCTCGAGTCGCTTCCCGCCGATTTGACGGGTTTCAGCTCAGGATTGTCTCCGGCGATATAGTTTTGACCGACAAACCCGGAGTTCGAGCGCTGGAGGCGTGTTGAAACAGACAAGCCGTCGGCCCACGGTCATGAATCACGTCGCCAGTGTCCACGCGGCTGCCGAAAATCCGACGGCGTCGCCACCTCTGCCCTCGGCCGCATGACCGTGAAGGAAGCAAGGGGTAGAAAAGGTCGCGCCCGGGCCTCCGCCGAACCGCTCCACGCGGAGCTGCGCCGGCGGTTCGAGCTGACGCCAACCGAGTGCGACGTCGCAGCCGAGCTTCTTGGCGGAAGCACCTACCGGGTGATCGCCAGCAGCCTCGGAATGTCGGTCCACACCGTTCATAGCCACGTCAAGGCGATTCACCGAAAGGCGGACGTGACCAGCTCTCTTCAGTTCGTCTCCTTGGTCAGGGTGGAACGATCATGAGATCCAGGACCTCACCCGAACCGGTGATGTGCGGTTCGGCTGGCTGCGAGAGGATTCGCGCAATCAAGCCACAGATTCGCTGACTTTAGGAGGGCACCCGATGAGCACCACCGGACCTCGCGACTTCCCAGTGGCACCCCGCACATTCGTGATGCGAGCGGCCTTCCTGATCTCCGCTTTGTGTTCGTTGTTGCTCATGATTCCGTCGACGACCCTTGCCATCCAACCGGTGACCGAGTTTTCGATCCCCGGCTCGGGAGCGGATCCCACTTTGCTCGCTGTCGGCGCGGACGGAAACATCTGGTTCACGGAGTATCTGGCGGGCCGAATCGGGCGCATTACGCCCGACGGCGTGATCACGGAGTTCGACCTACCCAATTGCAGCGGCTGCAGGCCGAACGACATCGTGCTCGGGCCCGACGGAAACATGTGGTTCACGGAGTTCAACCGGCTCGTCATCGGACGGATCGCGCCGGATGGATCCATCACGGAGTACCCGGCGACTCCGGACTACACGACCGGCATCACTGTTGGGTCCGATGACAACCTCTGGTTTTGCGAGTATCTCTCCGGCCGGGTCGCCGTGATGAATACGAGCGGTCAACTTCTTAACGAGTTCCTCATTCCCACGGCAACCGCACGGCCCGTCGCCATAACGCACGGGCCCGACGGCAACCTATGGTTCGCGGAAGCGCCTCGGGCACTGATCGGCCGGCTGACGCCGGGCGGAGTCTTCACGGAGTTCGCTCTCTCCGCCGATGAACAACCGTACGCTCTCACCACCGGACCCGACGGAAATATCTGGTTCGGCGAGTATGCGGGCAGCAGGGTCGGCCGGATCACGCCTTCGGGAATCATCACGGAGTTTCCGCTCCCGGCCGGCAACACGAGCAACACGCTCGGCATCGCAGCGGGGGCCAACGGCGTCCTGTGGTTCGCCGAGCCCAATGGAAACAAGATCGGTCGCATCACGACGGCGGGGCGTATCACCGAGGTCGACGTGCCCAGTCCGGGCGCGAATCCCTACGGCGTCGTCGCTGACGCTAGCGGCAACGTGTGGTTCACGGAGCCTGGAACCGGCAAGATCGGACGCTATACGCCTCCTTCGCCGGCGCCCACGACGACCACGCTGACGTCGTCGAAGAGCACGGCCCTCACGACGTCGCCGGCGATTTTCACCGCCATGGTGACGGCGACGTCGGGAGCGCCGACCGGGCACGTCGAGTTTTTCGACGGCTCAGCGTCGCTCGGCAAGGCGCCAGTCTTCCTGAAAAACGGCGGATACGTTGCCGTATGGGGCGGCGCATCTCTCGGCGTCGCCGGGAGCCCGCACTCGATCACGGCGACGTACCTAGGCGACGGCGACTTTGCGGGGAGCGCGTCGGGCTCGGTCTTTCAGGCGGTGGAGCCGGGAACCTATTTCACGTTGGATCTCGGCGCTCTCGGGGGAACCCAGAGCATGGGGCAGGACATCAATGACTCCGGCCAGGTTGTTGGTTGGGCATCCACGGCCGGTGACGCCCAGCAGCACGCGTTCCTGTATTCGAGCAGCCAGATGATCGATCTCGGGACTCTCGGCGGACCGTCCGGCGCCGCGACGGCCATCAACGAGGCTGGCCAGATCGCCGGACGCGCGGACGCTCCGAGCAGTTCACCGCACGCTTTCTTCTATAGCGGTGGCACGATGACTGACCTCGGTACGCTGGGGGGCGCCGCGAGCATCGCAACGGCGATCAACGGAGCCGGCTCGGTTGTTGGCTACTCCAATACCAGCGGGAACACCACGGCTCACGCTTTCCTCTACAGCGGCGGGACGCTGACCGCGCTTGGCGCATTGGGCGGGGACGTCAGCATCGCACGTTCCATCAACGACGCCGGCCAGGTTGTGGGCCTTGGCGACACGAGTGCAGGTGCTGGGCACGCCTTCCTCTTCAGCGGCGCGGAGATGAAGGATCTCGGAACCTTCGGCGGAACTCTCAGCGGCGCTCTTGACGTCAGCGGGGTTGGCGAGGCGGTCGGCTACGCTGCGACGAGCGCCAACAACTTCCATGCGTTCGCGTACCGCGACGGCACGATGACCGATCTCGGCACGCTGGGGGGAACGACGAGCAGCGCGAACGTCATCAACGACGAGGGACAGATCGCCGGATCCGCAAACACCATCGCGAACGCCCAGCACGCCTTCCTGTTTAGCGGCGGAATGATGTCCGATTTGGGCACCCTCGGTGGAGCGCAGAGCTCGAGTTTGGCGATCAACGAGGCTGGCCAGGTTGCAGGCTCGTCGTTGACGGCCACCTACGGGACCCGCCATGCCTTCCTCTCCTCGGGCGACCAAATGATCGACCTCGGGGCGCTTGGCGGCATCTACAGCGAGGCTTACGCCATCAACAGCTCCGGACAGGCGACGGGGTTTGCCGATGTCGCGTCGGGCGCACATCACGCGGTTCTCTGGCAGCCCGTGCCGGTTTCCTCCCTCGTCGTTGCGCCGGCGTCTGGGCCGGCCGAGGGATCGGTAACGCTTTCCGCGACTCTCGCTTCGCTGAGCACGGCGCTGGGTAGTCGAACGATCGCGTTCAAGTTCAACGGCGCGGCAGTAGGGTCGACGCTAACCGACGCGAGTGGCGTCGCGACGCTTACTGGCGTGAGCCTGACTGGCGTCGCCCAGGGTAGCTACCCTGGGGCCATCACTGCTAGTTTTTCAGGGGATCTCACGCTTGGCGCGTCGATTGGTTCGTCCGACCTTACGGTGAGCTGCAATCCGCCGATCGCCTCTGCGTCGGGCACGGCGACAATTCTCGTCGGCCAGGAGACGCCGATTTCGGGATCCGGCGGCGTGTCGTGCCTCTGGTCGCCCGCGGTCGGGCTCAATAGTCCCAATGCCTGTTCGCAGTATGCGGCCCCTGCCGTGACAACGACGTACACCCTAATGGTCACGGACGCGGCTGGTTGTGTCTCGACGAACCATCCGACGGTAACGATCACGGTCAGCGCGCCGATCCTGCCCTCGGTCATCACGTTTACCACTCTGGCGGGAAGAGGCCGGGGGTCAGACGACGGAGTCGGATCGGAGGCTCGCTTCAGTTCGCCGATGGGAATTGCAGCGGACGCGGTCGGGAACCTCTACGTCGCGGATCGCTTCAATAAGACCATCCGGCGAATTAGCCCAACGGGTCTGGTATCGACCCTGGCTGGCGGGGGAGGCGGCGATGGTCGAGGTGCTCTCGCCGGCTTCACCGAGCCCTACGGCGTTGCGGTCGATGCATCGGGGAACATCTACGTCGCGGACAACTCGCGCTTTACGATCAGGAAGATCTCGCAATCCGGCGTCGTCACAACGCTCGCCGGCTCTGCCGGTGTTCCGGGGACGGTCGACGGGGTGGGTGCCGCGGCGCGCTTCTACTATCCAAACTCCGTCGCGGTCGACGGCGCTGGCAATGTCTTCGTCAGTGAGGCCAGCAACACGATTCGGAGAATATCGCCTGCGGGCGTGGTGACGACCCTCGCTGGCAGCGCCGGCGCCAGCGGATTCGCGGACGGGACGGGCTCCGCGGCGCGTTTCAGCAATCCATTCGGCATCGCGACTGACGCCACGGGCAACGTTTACGTCGCCGACCAGTCCAACCATGCAATCAGAATTGTGGCGCCTTCGGGCGTTGTCTCGACGTACGCCACCGGTCTCGGAAGTCCGACCAGTGTCGCGGTTGATGGGGTCGGAAACGTCTTCGCCCTGGACGGGAGCGCGGCCGTGGTGGTTACCGCGGGAGCCATCCAGGTCGTGGCTGGCGTCACGGATCAGGCCGGAGAGGCTGATGGGCTTGGCTCCGCTGCGCGATTCACGTCTCCCTACTTCCTTGCCGTGGATTCGTCGGGCAATCTGTTCGTCGCCGACACAGGAAATCAGACGATCCGCAAGGTTTCTTCGGCGGGCCTCGTGACGACTCTTGCTGGCAAGCCCGCTGCTCCCGCGACGGTGGATGGCCCGGGCTCGACTGCGCGCTTCTGGTCTCCTTTCGGCGTCACCGCGGATGCGGCGGGTTCCGTGTACGTGGCAGAGCCAAGTCGGATGGTCATTCGCAAGATTGACGCTGCTGGATACGTCTCGACGGTGGCGGGAAGCCCGGGCCAGTCAGGTGGCGACGACGGGAACGGCGCCGCGGCGCGTTTCGTGGCGCCGTACGGCGTGGCAGTCGATTCGTCCGGCAATCTGTTTGTCGCGGATCTTGGGGGAAGCACGATACGCAAGATCACACCGTCCGGCGACGTGACGACTCTTGCGGGGTCGCCAGGTTCGCCGGGAAGCGCGGATGGAATCGGAGCCGCGGCGAGGTTCAGCGGTCCCGGTGCTCTCGCGATCGATTCGGCTGGCGATCTCCTGGTCGCCGATACTGGGAACAACACCATTCGTCGCGTGACGCCGGCCGGAGTGGTAACCACGCTGGCGGGGACGCCTGGCACGAGTGGCTTTGTGAACGGGGCGGGGCCAGCTGCTCGGTTCAACTCCCCGTTCTCCATCGCTTCGGATGGGCTGGGTAATGCGTACGTTGGCGATCGAAACAACCGGTCCATCCGAAAGGTCACTGCAGCTGGCGACGTCACCACGTTCGGCCCAGCCTCATCTTTCAACGAGCCCTTCGGCATCGCGGTCGACGGGGGCGGCAATGTGATCGTTTCGGACGCCGGGGCGGGCAGCCTGCTTTGGAAGGTCACGGCCGGTGGTGTTGCCTCGCCGCTTGCGGGCGGTGGTGGGCTCGGAAGCAATGACGGGACCGGATCCTTCGCAAGGTTCCGATTCCCGTACGGTCTCGCGTTGGGCCCCGATGGATCGCTTTATGTGGCGGACCAAGGGAATCTCTCGATTCGAAAGGGGAGCGCGGGCATCGCCGAAGCGGCAACCATCGATCAGCCCGGCGGCCCGACCGGCGAAGGACGTCAACTCGACTCGTCTCCCGGCTCGGCGACCACCTGGACCTGGCAAGAGGTCAGGAGGCCGGGAGTGTCGGCGGCCAATGTGTCGTCGGTGGCCGTCAGAAATCCGGGTTTCACTCCCGATGTTCCGGATCTCTACGTATTTCGGTTGACGGCAACCGACGCGAGCGGAGCGCAAGGAATCACAACGGTGTCCCTGACCGCTTTGTGTGCGACGATCTCCATCAGCCCTGCGACCTTGAATGCTGGCACGATGGGAGTGCCCTACGCGTCGTTGGTTCTCAGCGCGAGCGGTGGAACGTCGCCCTACAGCTACGCCTTGTCTGGCGCCCTTCCCAATGGGATGAGCTTTTCAATCGACACCCTGTCAGGAACCCCGACGCAGTCCGGCAGCTTCCCGATTACGGTCACAGCAACGGACGCCAACGGCTGCACGGGGGTCCAAACCTACACACTCACAGTGGCGCCGGCCGTGGCCCACAACCTCACGATCACGAAGACCGGCACCAGCACCGGCACCGTGACGAGCTCGCCCGCAGGCATCAATTGCGGGGCGACGTGCACGGCGAGCCTCTCCGGGACCGTGACCCTGACGCCGGCCCCGGGCGCGAGCGCCGTCTTCGGCGGCTGGAGCGGCTCCTGCTCCGGCGGTCCGGTCACGACGGTGACGATGGATGCCGACAAGACCTGCACGGCGGCGTTCAACACGAAACCGGATCTCATCGTCTCCGTCCTCGGCGCGCCGGGCACGACGGGAGCGGGACAGACGATCGCCGTCACGGACACGACGAAGAACAACAACGCGGGGGGCCCGGCCTATCCGGGCACGAGCAACACGAAGTTCTGGCTGTCCACGAATACGACGCTCGACGGGGGCGACGCGCTTCTTGGCGCCCGCGCAATTCCCGCTCTTGGCCCAAATGCGGCGAACGCCGGATCGACGAACGTGGTGATTCCGGCCGGAACGGCGAACGGCAGCTACTTCATCATCGCCCAGGCCGACGGCGACGGCGGCGTGCCTGAGACAAGCGAAGGCAACAACAACCGCACGAAGGCGATCACGATCGCTTCATCCGATCTCACCGTCTCCGGTCTCACGGCTCCGACGGTTGCCGGTCAGGGTCAGATCATCAGCGTGACCGATACCACGAAGGACTCCTCGACCACGGTCCAGGCTCCGGCCTCGACGACGACGTTCTATCTCTCGACGGACCCGGTCCTCGATGCGGGAGACGTTTTCCTCGGCATACGAGCCGTGCCTGCTCTCGCTCCGGGCGCGACGAATGTTGGAACGACCTCCCTGACGGTGCCGGCATCCACGGCGGGAGGCTCCTACAACATCATTGCCAAGGCCGACAATCCGGGACTCGTCGCCGAATCGAACGAGACTAACAACACACGCTCGAAGGCGATCACCATCGGGCCGAATCTCTCGGTGTCGGCTCTCGGTGCGCCGGCGAGCTCGGGGGCCGGATTGACGATCGCGGTCACGGATACGACGAAGAATGCTACGGGTCGCAGCGATGCTCCCGCCTCGGCGACGACCTTCTACCTGTCCTCGGATGCGACACTGGACGGCGCAGACTCAGTGATTGGAAGCCGCTCGGTCGGCCCGATTGCTTCGGGCGCAACGAACTCCGGATCGACCAACGTCACGATTCCGGCGGCGACCGGCCCCGGCACCTGGTACGTGATCGCCAAGGCCGACGGGCCGGACGTTGTCTCCGAGACGAGCGAGAGCGACAACACGCGTTCCAAGTCCATCGTGATCGGGCCCGACCTCACGGTCTCGACGCTTGCGGCACCTGGCTCGGCGGCCCGCGGCGCGACGATCAGCGTCACGCCCACAACCAAGAATGCGGGAGCCGGCTCGGCCGGGGCCTCGGTGACGAAGATCTATCTCTCGACGGACACCGTCTTTAACGCGAGCGACGTCTTTCTCGGTACTCGCCCGGTGGGCGCTCTGGTTCCCGGGGCGACGAGCGCCGGAGCCGTGTCGGTCACGATTCCAGGCAGTACGACGGTCGGCAGCTACTTCATCATCGCCGTGGCCGACGATGGCAACGCGGTACCGGAGACGAACGAAACCAACAACACCCGGACGAAGCCGATCACGATCAACTGAGTCAATCGACCCGGCCGCGGTCCCAATCCGCGGCCGCCAGTGCGACCTTACTACGGCCGCGGGAGAAACTCGTCCGCAAACTGACGCGGCCGAAGGACCCGAACTCCGCGCCACCCCGATTGGTCGACGAGGTCCTTGTCTCCCGAAATGATGACAGCCACACCGGCAGCAACCGCGCATGCCAGAAACTTGTCGTCGTCCGGGTCGGCGGAGACGGGCTGAGGCAAAGCGGGCGCCTCGACGATCTCGGCGTGAACGGCGAGGAGCGCCAGGAAGGGCTCGAGGTCGACGCCGGGATACTGGCGGCCGAGGATCTGGCCGACTCGCTGGTACTCCTCGAGGATCTCGGCACTCAGGACAGGTTGGATCCGGGCATCCCGCCAGGCACCGAGAATCCGCGCCGGCAACCCGCCGAAGAAAACTCCCGAGATGAAGACGTTGGTGTCGAGGATGACCCTCACCGCGCGGCTCGAGCCCTCGCGACGGCCCGGCGTACGGCAGCCGGCTTCATGCCCGCCTTGCGCGCGGCGCCGCGGGCCTGGAGCACAAGCTTGTCGAACTCGTCCATGGCCGGCGGTTCGATCGACTTGAGGATGACGACGTCGCGCTCGCCGACGACCACGAATCGAGTGCCCTCCTTGAGCCCGAGACGCAGGCGGATCTCCTCCGGGATCACGACCTGACCCTTCGACGAAAGCTTGGTGGTGGCGAGGGGCTCCATGACTCCTCCAATCTTACTGGTAAGAGTATAGACCTGGGCCTGAAGTCCGTCCAAGCGATCCCCGGAAAACACGGACGACCAATGAACTTCGCACGCGAGGGATCGTCACCGGATTCCATAGAGGCAGAGCAGGGCAGCCCATACGCTCGGCAGAGCGTTTGGCGCCTCGGGCAGCGACTGGTACCGGACACTTACACGCCTACTACCAGGGTCGAGTTGCGGTGTTTGCGGTAGATGCGATCGAGAGAGTCGGAGGCAGTCTCCCGGCCCGGCAGGAACATCGCTTCGAGGACGGGACGGCGCGGGTGGTGGATTTTCGTCCGGTGCTCGCGGGTCAGATCTTCGGTCCGCTCGCGGATCCGGGGGTCTTCGAGTTCTTTGCATTGGCGGAGGAGGAGGGATTCGAACCCCCGGTACCGTTTCCGGCACAGCGGTTTTCAAGACCGCCGCCTTAAACCACTCGGCCACTCCTCCGGGGTTCTAGTTTACGGCCGCCGCACCA
>JANMBR010000397.1:0-8106 GCA_031360505.1 Acidobacteriota bacterium | reverse complement strand
ACTACGACGTCGTCATCGACTCCACGCTCGAGGAAGGAAGCCTGAGCTATGGCGAGCTGCTTCTGACGGGCGAGAGCTCCGAGGAGATCCTGCTCTCCTGCCACGCCTGTCATCCCTCTCTCGCCAACGACAACCTCTCGGGCCTGTCCCTCGTAACGCTGCTGGCGCGGGAGCTTTCGAACGTCTCGCTGCACTACTCCTATCGCTTTCTCTTCGTGCCAGGAACGATCGGATCGGTCGCGTGGCTCTCCCGGAACGAAGAAGCGGCGGCGCGGGTTCGCCACGGCCTGGTCGTCGCCTGCGTCGGCGACGCGGGACCGCTCACCTACAAGAAGAGCCGCCGCGGCGACGCGGAAATCGACCGCGCCGTGGGCCATGTCCTGCGGCAATCGGGAAGGCCGCACGCCATCGTCGACTTCTCGCCGTACGGCTACGACGAGCGGCAGTACTGCTCCCCCGGCTTCAATCTCCCGGTCGGCAGCCTCACCCGGACGCCGCACGGGCGCTACCCCGAGTACCACACCTCGGCGGACGATCTCGCCTTCGTGCGGCCCGAGAGCCTGGCGGACTCGCTCGACACCTATCTCTCCGTACTCGGCGTGCTCGAGGGCAACGGCCGGTACCGCAACACGCAACCCAAGGGCGAGCCCCAGCTCGGCAAGCGGGGCCTCTATCGCGCCATGGGCGGCTTTCCCGATCCGGGCGCGGCGCAGATGGCGATGCTCTGGGTGCTCAATCAGTCCGACGGCGGGCCGACGCTCTTGGACATCGCCGAGCGCTCGGCCCTCTCGTTCGACGCGGTCCGCGCGGCGGCCGATGCCCTGATCGAGCACGAGCTTCTGGCGCCCATCGCGCACACGGGATGACCGCGCCGAGTCTTCGTGCCGTAGGGGCCGGGCTTGCCCCGCCCGCCTCCGCAACACTGTGACTTCTTCGGGCGGCCGCAAGGGCCGCCCCTACGACACGCGAAGCGGACAAGTCCGGGCCGCAGCCCCGTCATCCCGAGCACCAGCGAGGGATCCCGGACCCGACACGCCGGGGCTCAAGCTGCTGGTACAATAGTGGTTTACCGAGCACATAGAGCATGAAGGTCGTACTGTTTTGCGGCGGCCTGGGGATGCGTCTCAAGGAATATTCCGAGATCATCCCGAAGCCGATGATCAATATCGGCTACAGGCCCATCCTGTGGTACGTGATGAAGTACTACGCGCACTTCGGCCACAAGGAATTCATCCTGTGCCTGGGCTACAAGGCCGACATCATCAAGAACTACTTCCTGAACTACAACGAATACCTCTCGAACGACTTTACGCTCACCGAAGGCGGCCGCAACATCGCGCTCGAGTCGAGCGACATCCAGGATTGGAAGATCACCTTCGTCGACACGGGCCTGCACGCCAACATCGGAATGCGCCTGAAGGCGGTCCAGAAGTACGTCGAAAACGACGAGTATTTCCTCGCCAACTACACCGACGGGCTCTCGAACTGCCCGCTGCCGGTTCTGATCGACACTCTGAAGGCGAAGAACAAGACCGGAATCTTCCTTTCGACCCGTCCCGGATTCACGTTCCACCTGGTCAGCGCCACGGCCGACGGGAGCGTCACGGACATCAAGGACGTCTCGAAATCGGATATCTGGGTCAACGCTGGCTTCTTCGTTCTGCGGCCGTCGATCTTCGATCTGCTGGGACCCGGAGAGGAGCTGGTCCAGGAGCCCTTCCAGAGGCTGATCGCGGGCAAGGAGCTCATCACTCACAAGTACGAGGGCTTCTTCGTCGGCATGGATACGTTCAAGGAAAAGCAGATGCTCGACGACATGTACGCCCGCGGCGACACTCCGTGGGAGGTCTGGAAGCCGACGGCCGCCCGCTGAACGGATCGCCATCACGATGAACTTGAAGCCTCCTGTCGCCGATGCACCGGCACAGCGCCTGACCGAATCGGCGAAGTCGGCGCAGCTCCGGGACCGCGCCCGGGCGATCATCCCCGGCGGAGCCCACACCTACGCAAAGGGCGACGACCAGTATCCGGTTGGAGCGCCCGCCTTCCTGGTGCGCGGTCAGGGCTGCCATGTTTGGGACCTCGACGGCCGCGAGTTCATCGAATATGGCATGGGGCTGCGCGCAGTCACACTCGGGCACGCCTTCCCCTCCGTCGTCGCCGCCGCCGCGGCCGCGCTGCCCCATGGCAGCAACTTCAACCGCCCCTCGCCGCTCGAGGTCGAGTGCGCCGAGGAGTTCCTCGACGCCATCGATGGCGCCGAGATGGTCAAGTTCTCGAAGAACGGCTCCGACGCGACGACCGCGGCCGTCAAGCTCGCGCGAGCGGCGACCGGACGCGATCTCATCGCACTGTGTCGCGACCAGCCGTTCCTCTCCACCGACGACTGGTTCATCGGCACGACCCCGATGCACTCCGGGATTCCGCAGAGTGTCCGCGCGATGTCGCTCGGGTTCCGCTACAACGACGCGGCGAGCCTGGAGGCTCTTTTTCGACGGTACCCTGCCCAGATCGCCTGCGTCGTCCTGGAGCCGGCGTTTGTCCAGGAGCCCGCACCCGGATTCCTCCAGGACCTGCGCCGTCTCTGCGACGCGGAAGGGGCAGCCCTGATTTTCGACGAGACGATCACGGGCTTCCGCTGGCACCGAAGCGGAGCGCAGAAGCTGTACGGAGTCGTGCCGGACCTGTCCGTATTCGGAAAAGGCATGGCGAACGGATTCTCCGTCTCGGCCCTCGCCGGCAAGCGGGCCCTCATGGAGCTCGGAGGCCTCACGCACTCGAAGGAGCGTGTCTTCCTGCTTTCCACCACGCACGGGGCGGAAACCCATTCCCTTGCGGCCGCGACCGAGACGATGCGCGTCTACCGCCGCGAGGACGTCGTCGGCGCTCTGCACCGCCAGGGCCGGAGGTTGAAGTCGGGGATCGAGGAAGCGGCTCGCCATCTCGGCCTCAGCGAGCATTTCCAGGTCCTCGGACGCGACTGCAACCTCGTGTACGCCGCCCGCGACGCGGAGAAGAATCCTTCGCAGGCCTTTCGCACCCTGGTGCTGCAGGAAACGCTCAAGCGAGGGATTCTGATGCCCTCTCTCGTCGTCAGCTATTCCCACTCGGACGACGACATAGACAGGACGGTCGATGCCATCCACGGATCCCTGAGGGTCTACCGCCAGGCGCTGGACGGGGGCATCGAACACTTCCTCGAGGGGCGCCCCGTCCAACCCGTCTTTCGACCCCGGAACTGATCGAGGGCCGCATGCTTACTCTTCAACTGCCCCGCCGTTCGGGATCGCCCCTCCGGATCCTGTGCCTGGGCGCCCACTCCGACGACATCGAGATCGGCTGCGGCGGCACGCTCCTGCACTTGCTCCACGGCAAGGCGCCCGTCGCCGTCGAATGGGTGGTTCTCAGCGGCAACCCCGTGCGCGCCCGCGAGGCCCGCAAGAGCGCGCGCACCCTGACGGCCGGAGCGCATTCCTGTCGAATTACCACTCGCACCTTCCGGGACGGTTTCTTCCCGTCCCAGGCCGTCCGGATCAAGGAGGAGTTCGAGCAATTGAAGCGTCGGGCCTCCCCCGACGTGATCTTCTGCCCCCGCCGCGAGGACGCCCACCAGGACCACCGCCTTCTCGGCGAGCTCGCCTGGAACACCTTTCGCGACCACCTGATCCTCGAGTACGAGATCCCCAAGTACGACGGCGACCTCGGCGCGCCAAACGTCTTCGTCCCCCTCGACAAGAAAACCTCCCGGGCGAAAGTCGACCACATCCGGAAGACCTTTCGATCGCAGGCCGGGCACCAGTGGTTCACCGACGACACGTTCTTCTCGCTGCTCCGCATTCGCGGCATCGAGTGCAACGCCCCGAGCGGCTACGCCGAGGGCTTCTACGCCCGGAAGGTGTCCCTGTAGGGGCGTTCCTCTGAGGGCGCTACGGGCCTGGAAGCCGACGACGAGCAGCCCGTCAGGTCCGCCCGGCTGCCAGACCCATTTCGAGCGGGGCCGACTGCGGAATGCCGGCAAGCCAGGACGGATAAGGCCAGTCCGCAGGTTGCAGAAGCAGATGGCATCGCCCCCGGTCCTTGATCTGATCGGGCGTGTTGAGCGCAACGCCTCCCGCCAGGTACCAGGCCGAGTAACCGACCTCGCTCGACCACCTCAGCACCCGATCGGCATTCTCCCTCATCGGCAACTCGGGATTCGAGTGCATCTCGACGAGGAATCGCGTGCGATGGTTGGATGCGCACCGCTTTGCTCCGGAAAGGACGAGCCCCTCGGCCCCCTCTACATCGATCTTCACGAGGTCGGGCAGAACCGCGTATGAGGCCGTCAGGTCGTCCAGAGTCACCGTGGGCACTTCAATCGATTGACCGACCCGGGCCGCGGTTTTTGCGTGCCCGGCATACATGCTTCCCGCAGCGCCCGCGCCTACGGTCCATAGCCGGGCCGTGGAGCCGCCCATGTCCGACATGAAGGCACAGACGAATCGGGCCGTCGCCGACATCTTGTTCCGGACGACGTTCTCTGCCGCGATGACCAGAGCCTCGGGATTCGGCTCCACCAACACCAGTTCCTTGACGCTCGGACAGAGCAGCGCGAGCAGCGCCATTCCACCTTGATTGGCCCCCACGTCGAAAATCACCTCGGCGTGCAGAGCGCAAGCCAGGAACCAGGCGTCGTCATAATCTGCCTCGTCGCCAAGGGATCCTTTGGCAATCCAGAGTCGGTGCCCGAGCAGGGTCACGGGAACGAGCTGCAGACGCATCCCGAGACGCCGCCGAAGCGCGTCCGCCGCCCTCTCAAAGAGTCCCGGCAAGGTCACCCCCCGGCCCACGGCCTGCAAACCCGGAGTCAAACGGATTGAAAACCACGGCAACCCTCCAGCTTCATTCCGAATCCTGCTCAGAAAACTTTAGCACCCGTAGCCGAAGTCCTGGTCGCAGCCAGCGCCGTAGGGGCGGCCTTTGCGGCCGCCCGCAGGCGGGCCAAGCCCCGCCCCAACGAATCCACGGCGCAAGCTCAGGCGAACGGAGGCGTCGGCCGTGCATCCCTGGGGATCGGCTCCGCTGTTCGCGTGCCGTCCCGGGAGCTCCGCCGAACCCCGAGGCTGGCCTCAGGAAGCAGCGAGTTCAGGAACTTGCGCACCGCCGTCCCGTCGCCTTCGCGAGCGAGATCTGCAAGGAACCGGAGGGCCCCCTCGACTTCCTCGGGAGGATAGGCGTTCAACTTGCCGATGTAGATCTTCGGATGCCGCGTCTTGGCGATCTGCTCACCCGAGAGCTCGAGCTCCTCGAAGAGTTTTTCGCCCGGGCGCAGTCCCGTAAATACGATGTCCATGTCGACGTAGGGCCTCAGGCCCGTGAGCGTGATCATCTCCTCGGCCAGGTCCAAAATCCTCACGGGCTCACCCATGTCGAGGATGAAGATCTCGCCCCCTTCGCCGATCGCTCCCGCCTGCAGGACGAGTTGGGCGGCTTCCGGAATCGTCATGAAATACCGGCGCATCTCCGGGTGCGTCACCGTCACCGGGCCGCCCCGGCGAATCTGCTCGCGGAAAATCGGAACGACCGAGCCGGCCGATCCGACCACGTTTCCAAAGCGGACGGCGAGATAACGGGTGGTGTAGCGCTTTGCGAGGTCCTGCACGGCGAGCTCCGCAACGCGCTTTGTC
Source organism: Acidobacteriota bacterium (assembly GCA_031360505.1). Classification (GTDB taxonomy): domain Bacteria; phylum Acidobacteriota; class Thermoanaerobaculia; order UBA5066; family Gp7-AA6; genus DAHUXD01. Next base: position 2,440 of record JANMBR010000397.1, on the reverse strand, counting down.
GCGCCCATGATGGACGTCGGACGCACCGCCTTGTCGGTCGAGATCATCACGAACGTCTCGACCCCGTGCTCCCCGGCGAGCTCGCCGATAAGCCTCGTGCCGAGAATGTTGTTCTTGATCGCTTCGCCCGGGTTCGCCTCCATCAACGGCACGTGCTTGTGCGCGGCCGCGTGGAAAATGATCTGGGGCGCGTGCTCGACGAAGAGCGAGCGCATGCGGCCTTCGTCGCAGACGTCGGCGACGAGGGGCACCACCTCGATCTCGGGGCGAGTGCGGCGCATCTCTCCGTCCACCTCGAAGAGCGCAAACTCCGCCCGCTCGACGAGCAGGACCTTGGCGGGCTGAAACCGGGCGACCTGGCGCACGAGCTCGGAGCCGATCGAGCCGCCGGCTCCCGTCACCATGACCCGCTTGCCCGCAAGGAACTGACCGAGCTGGGCCTCATCCAGATACACGGGCTCGCGGCCGAGAAGATCCTCGATCTGGACGTTGCGGATGCGCGTGACGTGGACTCTGCCCTGCAGCACGTCGTACAGACCGGGGATGATGCGCACGTCGACGCTGATCTTTCGGCAGAGGCCGATCAGATTCAGGATCTCCTGCCGCGAGATCTGGGCAATCGTGATGACGACCTGCGCGATCCCGAGCTCCTTGACCAGGCGCGGCAAGGCTTCCGTCGTTCCGAGCACCCGGACTCCCTGAATCACGGCGCCCTGCTTCTCGGGGTCGTCGTCCACGAACCCCTTGACGTCGAGGTGCATGTCGCCGCGGCCCAGGATTTCTCTCGCCGCCAGCACGCCTGCACGCCCCGCACCGACGAGCAGCGTCGGGACACGCTGGCTGGCGTCGGCATGCTCCTTGCGCGCCAGACGCTGGGACAGCTCGTAGAGGTAGCGTCGAAGCACGCGCAGCCCCAGGACGCCGCCGAAGGCGAGGATAGTTCCCATCAGGATAATGGAGAGCGGGACTTTCCAGCCGCCGAACTGGGCCGGAAGGCTTAGGCGGAGGACCCCCAGCACCATCCCCGACCAGAGGGCGGCATACAGGAAGGCCTTGACCTCTCCCATGCCGATGTAGCGCCAGATAAAGCTGTAGACGCCCGCCAGGATGAGCGCGCCCAGCTGCACGAGCACGACGTACGGAAGCTGCTGGAACGCGTTGCCGATCTCCTTGTCCGGCACCGCGAACTCGAACCGCAGCAGGTACGCCAGCAGGAAGGCGCCGACGAGCACCGTCACGTCCAGCGCGAACTGGAAGCCGCGCGTCAGGCGCGGCTGAATGCTCTTCATGTTCACTGGGGCAGTTCCTGCACCTTCCGGTCCGGGCCGTTTGAAGAGCGACTCGCTACTGTGACGAAGAAGAAGGAATGCCGCAGCGGTGCGGCACTCTTTGTTCCCCGCCCCCCGAGGGCAAGGAGTTTCATTTTTCCTCTATGAACCACTACCGTAGTCGAAAATCGCCCTCTTTTCAAGGGTTTCAAGGCCCCGGAGGCCTTCGGGGCAGGGCCGACGCCCCGGGAGAGCCGCTCCGGGAGGGCCATAGGACGGCCAGAACGGTCTCCCAAAGGACCCCCATGTCGCTCCTCCAGGTTCGCCGCCGCAAGTACGCGCAATAGCCCTGGAGCTTGAAGGGCTGAAGCGTCTCCCGGTAAAAGGCCTCCCGATCGCCCTCGACTCCCGCCATCAGAGCCTCTTCGTCCCGGAGCCGCACCGTCACGGGATCGGTCAGGCCCGGCCTGGCCAGGAGGATCTCCCGCCAGAGAGGGTTGGCCGGGTCCACGAGTTCGGGAACTTCGGGCCGCGGCCCCACGAAGGACATGTCGCCCTTGAAGACGTTCCACAGTTCCGGCAGCTCGTCGAGCTTGGAGCGGCGAAGGAATCGCCCGAAGGGCGTCACGCGAGAATCGCCGCGCGCCGTCACCTGCGGTCCCCCGCGCGAAGCACGCATGCTCCTCAGCTTGATCAGCGTGAACGGCCTGCCTCCGCGGCCCATGCGCTTCTGCCGGAAGAACACGGGAAAGCCCGAAGTCAGAGCCGTCCCTGCCGCGGCGAGAACGATCGCCGGCGCCGCCACGGCCAGGCCCATGAGCGCGAGCACCACCTCGAGAGCGCGCGGGAGCCCCGGCCGAACCGCGCCCTCGGCGGCGCCGCGATCCGTCAGGACCTCGCCTGAGCGACCTGAGCCGTTGCCCGGTTCTTCCGGCACAGGCCCTCGACCGTCTCGACCACGTGAGCGATCTCGTCTTCCCGCATCCCCGGAAAGATCGGCAGGCTCACCAGACGCTCCCATTCACGGGTTGCGACCGGAAGATCCTCGCTCTTCCAGCCGAACGTCTCTTCGTAGTACGGGTGCAGGTGAAGCGGACGCCAGTGCACGGAACAGCCGACGCCCGCGGCCTTGAGCTCGTCGATGAACGCGTTGCGGTCGATCGACAGGCGCT
>JANMBR010000394.1:0-3704 GCA_031360505.1 Acidobacteriota bacterium | reverse complement strand
CAGGAGCCTTGAGGGGTCAGTCCTGAATCATTGATTTCGATCGCGGGAATTTTGCGGCCTACCGATTCCAGCAGAACGAGCCCACGTGTTCTCGACGAAATCAATCAATCAGGACTGACCCCGACTCTCCGCCTGGAGCCTCGCGGCGCGTGTGAGGGTCTGGTAGCGCTCCGCCGCGAAACGAAGAGAGCGCCCGGTGGCCGGGGCGCTCTCGGGCTCCTGACGACGGCACGGCCTCGCCGGTGACGCGGGCTCTACGGTCCGTAGAGTGGCAGCCCGAACGTCTTGACGAGGAAGACCGCCATCTGGGCGCGAGTGACCGCGTTCGAAGGGCAGTAGGCGCTTGCGCCGCAGCCGCTCGTCACGGCCTCGTGGAAGAGTTGCTCGATCCAGTCGGCTGCGAACGCGGGAGTGGGCGTGCACGCCACGTCGCCGAAGATGCCTGTGCAGGCCGGAGGAACGTAGGAAGAGCCGTGCTCCGCCTTCAGGAGGAAAACGGCCATCTGCGCGCGGTTCACCGGATCCGTCGGGCAATAGAGGCGGGGGGCGGCGGAGCAGCCGCCCGTGATCCCCGAGTTGTAGAGTTGCTCGATCCAGTCCACCGCGAAGCCGCCCGGACAGGGCACGTCCTCGAAGAGGCCCGTGCACGGCGGCGGAAGATGGCCGCCTCCGAGTCCGGCTTTGAGGAGCAGAATCGCCATCTGGGCCCGCGTGACCGAAGCGGTCGGGCAGAAGCTGCCCTCGCCGCAACCGGAGCTCACGCGCGCGCGCCCGATCGCGCAGACGTAGGCATAGAAGGGATCGGAGGGAGGCTCGTCCGCGAAGTCGACGAGGAGACTCTGCCGGGTGCTGCCGGCGCAACCGGAAGCATTGGTCTCGACGAGACTCAGGCTCATGAGCGTCCCGGGGCTTCCCGAGGTGAACCCGATGGCGCTGGTACCCTGGCCCGAGTCGATGGTCCCGCCCCCGAGCGTCCACGCGTAGCGGTCGTCGATATTGCCGGGCGCCGAGGCCACGAAGCCGGACGTACCGGCGGGCACGCATCGGGGGACCATGAGAGAAGGGGCAGGGGCGGGCGAGCACGCCGCCAGGCGATACACGACGCCGGCTCCGCCGCCTCCTCCACCCTGGGCGGTTCCATACAAGGCGCCATCGATGCCCTGAGTCAGCCCGGCATAAGGGGCGACGCCGTCTCGTCCGGAAAAGTTGCGGAGGACCGTCACGTTGCCCGAGGAGTCCATCCGAAAGATCGTGCCGTCGAAGGAAGTTCCGCCGTACGACGTCGTGCCGTAGAAGTTCCCGTCGGCGCCCTGGACGAGAGGTGCCCGGGGATTCGCCCCGTCGCTCAACGCGAAGTTGTAGAGGGTCGCCAGGTGGCCCGAGAGGTTCATCTTGAAGATCGTCCCGAGCCCGGCGCTGCCCCCGCCAACGGTCGTTCCATAGAGATTTCCATCGGTCGCCTGGATCAGGCCGGCGGAGGGGCCTGCGCCATCACTCCCGTTGAAGAGGTGGATCGTCGTGAAACTGCCCGACGGGTCGATCCTGTACACCGAGCCATTGCCGTCGCCGCCGCCCGGGGTCGTGCCGTAGAGGGCACCATCCGTCGCAAGGATCGGCGCGCTCTCCGGACTCGCGCCCTCGTCCGGATAGCCGGCGAAACTGTGGAGAACCGTTTCCGTACCCATCGGATCGATCTTGAAGGCAGCGCCCTGCCCGTTCGTCCCGCCGTTGGCCGTCGTGCCGTAAAGGCTGCCATCGGCCGTCTGCAGGAGACCGCCGAAGGGATTGAGGGCATCGCCGGGATAACCGTAGAAACTGTAGAGCACCGAAAACTCACCCGTCGGGTCCATCTTGAATGCGGTCCCGGAGCTGCTGGCCCCGCCTCCGATCGTCGTGCCGTAGAAGTCGCCGTCGGTTCCCTGAATCAGCCCGGCGGTCGGGTAGGAGCCATCGCTCGGCGTCGTGAAGTTCGAGAAAGTGTGAAGCGTGGTCAGCTTGCGCGACGGGTCGAGTCTGAAGACCGTTCCGTCATTTTGTGAGCCGCCGCCATACGTCGTGCCATAGAGCGAGCCGTCCGCGGCCTGCGTCACGCCCGAGTAGCTGAGCGTCCCCTCGCTGAAACCGAAAACGTGAAGCGTCGTGAAGGTTCCTGCGGAGTCAATCTTGAAGACCGTCCCGTAGTTGAAGGCGAAGGTAATTGTCGTGCCGTAGAAATCTCCGTCGGCGGACCTCAACAGGGCCGCGGATGGGTTCGCTCCGTCGTCCCCTTGAAAGTTGTGGAGCCACGTCAGGTTTCCCTGCAGATCCAGCTTGAAGACGGCCCCGACTCCGTATTGGGAACCGAGCGTCGTTCCATAGAGAGTGCCGTCAGGGGCCTGGACGAGCCCCGCAAGCGGCACCGTACCGCCGAGAAGACTGCGGAGCGTCGTCAGGTTTCCGGAGGAGTCGATCTTGAAGATCGTGCCGCCGTTGCTCGCGCCGCCGTCGGAGGTCGTTCCGTAAAAGTCGCCGTCGATACCCTGGATGAGACCCGCGGGAGGGTGAGCCCCGTCGCTCCCTACGAAGCTGTGGAGCGTCGTCAGACTGCCCGACGCATCCAGTTTGAAAACGGTGCCGTAAGCGCTGGCGCCGCCGAGGTTCGTGGTGCCGTAGAACGAACCGTCCGCGGCCTGGAAGAGCCCGCCCCGCGGGTTTGCGCCGTCGCTGCCTGTGAAGTGGTGGAGGGGCGTCACGTTGCCCGAGAGATCCATCCGGAAGACGGTACCGAGGTCGCCGGGGCCGCCGTAGAGCGTCGTTCCGTAAAGGTCGCCGTCGGCGGCCTCGATCAGCGCGGCCGTTGGGCCATGGCCGTCGTTACCGGCGAAGCTGTGGAGCGTCGTCAGCGTTCCCGACGCGTCGAGCTTGAACGTCGTTCCCAGGTTGTTGGCGCCGCCGCCCCTCGTCGTGCCGTAGAAGTTGCCGTCGGATGCCTGGAGGAGGCCACCGGCCGGATAGGCGCCGTCACCGGCACCCGAAAAGCTGTAGACAGTCACCAGGTTCCCCTGGGAGTCCGTTCGGTAGACCGCGCCGAAATTCTGAGCGCCGCCGGCCGTCGTCGTCCCATAAAACTTGCCGTCGCTCGCCTGGATCAGAGGACTGGCCGGGTTGGCGCCGTCGAGAATGAATGTGTGCAGGACTTCGAAGGATTGCGCGACGGTGATTGCCGGAGAACAGAGGCCGGTCCCCAGGAGTGCAGCGAACACCCAGCGGCGAGAATGGGGCGGACCCGGGGCGGAGGCGACCGGCTGCGTGAGCATTTTGGGAGCATATGCTGTTACGGCATGAGAGTCCATCGGCACGCCGACCGTCGGCGGCGCACGGCGCCTTTCCGCAAATCGACGCGCCCGTCGCCTCCCGGACTATTGGGGAGTGCGGCGACGGCAACTACTGCCCGAACGCGCCGCTGACCAGGCGACAGATCGCGGTCTTCCTCGCAAGGGCGCTCGGGCTACACGGGCCGAACTGAGACGCATCGAACACAGATCCTCTAGGGTCGTCGCGATCGACGCTCTCCGAACCTAAGACGTGATCATTGAGAGGTCAGCACCCTGCAAACTAAGATACGTATCGACCGGACGCCACGCGTGAGCCCTCTGAAAGCTCTCAATCTTCAGCAGCTTCGCCGCTACGCGATCGCGCGGAGCCTGTTCAGGGCCACGAGCCTG
>JANMBR010000114.1:0-2551 GCA_031360505.1 Acidobacteriota bacterium | reverse complement strand
GTCTTGAGCAGGAACACGGCCATCTGCGCTCGGGTGACCGCGGCGTCGGGGCAGTAGTTGCCGTTGCCGCAGCCGGCCGTGACGCCGAGGGAGGCGAGCTCCTCGATCCAGTCCGCGGCGAACGCGTTCGCGGGCACGTCGAGGAAGAGCGTCCCGGTCGCGGGCGGCGGCACGTGCGCCTCGCCGAGCTTGGACTTGAGGAGGAACACCGCCATCTGCGCGCGGTTGACGGGGTTCGCGGGGCAGTAGTTGCCGTCTCCGCATCCGGCCGTGACGCCATTGCGCGCGACGGTATTCACGAAATCATGGAAGCCGTTCGACGGCGGCACGTCCAGAAAATCCACGGAGATCAGCGCGCTGCCCGCGAGCGACTCGCAGGCGCCGAGGGAATCGACGACCTCGAGGAGCATGGTCGTTCCCGCGTCGCCGGAGTCGAAGGTGATCTCACCCGTGCCCTGGCCCGCGGTGATGGCGCCGCCGGTGAGCGCCCATGTCGCGGTGTGTCCGGCGCCGGAGGACGTGCTCGCCGTCAGGCCGGTGGTCTGCGGCGCAACGGAAGCGGCCGCCGAGATCACAGGAGTCGGGAAGGGGCAGGCCTGCACAATCGTCTGCACCTGGGCCGTGTTGTTCCCCGGGTTGGAATCCACTCCCGAGGAGATGACGTCCGCGTTGCTCGTCAGGGTCCCAACGGCGCCGGGCGTAGCGATGATGGCGATGGTGGCCGAGCCGCCGCCGGCGATCGTACCGAGGTTGCAATTGGCGCCGAAGGTGAGCACCGTGCAGGAACCCTGGCTCGGCGTAGCCGAGTAGACCGTCGCGGATATCGTGAGGCCCTCCGAAACGATCACACCGGAGGCCGGGCCCGCACCGAGGTTGGAGACCGTGAGCGTGTAGGTCACCGGGACGCCCACGAGCGCCGGGTCCGGCGAGTCCGATTGCGCGATCGTCATGTCGTTGATCGGCGACAGGTTCGGGCGCAGGATGAAGAGGCCCTGCTCGATGCCGCTGACGACGACGTTACCGCTGGCGAAGAACGGGTAGTTGTTCCACGTGCCGTTGAACTCTGCGGCGTTGTCCTGGGGGTAAACGTCGAAATAAGCGGCCTCGGTAAGGATCGCCGAGCCAATGGCGCTCGCGTCCAGGATCCGCAAGCCGGCGCGGTAGTTGGACTCGTAGACGTAGCTGCCCTTGACGTAGAGGTTGTGGTCGATCGCGGGCGTGGGTCCCGTGTAGTGGCCCATGAGCACCGGTGCATCGAGGTCGGACACGTCCCAGATGTACGTGTAGGTGTTGTGGCTGTCGTCGATCTCGTCGAGCTCGTCGTCGAGCAGGAAGTGGACGTGATCCTCCGTCAGCCAGCCCTGGTGGGTGTAGCCCGATCCCGCGTAGCCGGTTCGCGAGAGCTGCACGGGAGAAGACTTGTCGGTCACGTCCACGATCGTGAGCGTGTCCTCGTTGGAGCTGAAGCACACCTCGTGGCCGGCATAGGCGGCGTCCGGGCCGGCGTACACGACGCACTGGGTCTCGTGGGTGTAGCCGTCGCCGCTGACACAGCCTGCGAAAACGGGATTGGCCGGGTCCTGCACGTTGACCATGTGGAGTCCCCCGGCGCAGGTGTTGCTCCCCGCGGCGTAGACGAAGCCGGTCGCTTCGTCGACGGCGATCGTGTGCGAGGAGTCGAATCCGTCGTAATACGCGGTTTCCGAGAAGAGGACGGGTGGGGATCCGACGGTTCGCAGCTCCGTCAGGTCGAAGACCTGCATCCCATGGCCATTCGCCTCGCTGACGATGAAGGCGTGGTTGGCGTAGACCTTGACATCGCGCCAGATCGAGTTGGTGCTGTGGGTCGGAAGCCGACCGAGGTAAACGGGGGCGTCGGGAGTGCTGATGTCGACGAAGGAGATGCCGTTGTCGCACCCCATCAGCGCATATTCCTTGCCGTCGAGCGAATCGGTCCAACCCCAGATGCTGTTGCCGGCGCCGCATCCCATCGAGCCGAGGGGCACGAAGGCCTGGAGATCGACGTGAGAGCAGGGATATACGCCCGCGAACCCCACGACGCACGGCGTCGCGGACATGGGGAGCAGGGGTCCGGGGGCCGTGACGTCCGATGGAAGACATGGCGGCGAGACCACCGGCTCCTGCGCGTCGGCGCGGCCGGCCAAAGCCATGAGCGCGAGCGCCGCGAAGGTCGCGGCTCGTGTCCGCATCGGAAAACTCATTTCAGCGTCCTTTACATCAAACCGAACGTCTTGGTGAGAAATACCGCCATCTGTCCACGGGTGTTCGGGCTATCGGGGCAGTAGAGCAGCGGGCTCGCGCTGCAGCCGCCAGTGACGTTCAGGGCATAGAGGTTCTCGATCCAGTCGGCGGCGAAAGCCCCGACCGGCACGTCCTCGAAAACGCCCGTCGCGGCCGGCGGGGTGTACGCGGATCCGTTCAAGGTCTTGAGCAGGAACACGGCCATCTGCGCTCGGGTGACCGCGGCGTCGGGGCAGTAGTTGCCGTTGCCGCAGCCGGCCGTGACGCCGAGGGAGGCGAGCTCCTCGAT
>JANMBR010000349.1:0-1956 GCA_031360505.1 Acidobacteriota bacterium | reverse complement strand
GCGCGCCGATGCGGATGCTGCTCGGGGGGCCGATCGAGAAGATGTGGGTGCGGCCCCTGCGCGGCACGGGCGAGCAGCTGGCCGCGTGGGCCGACGCGGTGATCGCGAGCTGGGAACCGGACTCGACGCCCGTGTTGAACGTGATGTTCCACAGCGTCGAGGCGATCGCCGCCGCCAGCCCCTACACGCAGACGGAGCAGGAGGTGTGCGGGCTGCTCGGCGGCCTCGAGCATCTGTTCGAGCACCTCCGGGCCCGATACCGCGTGGCTCCCGTGGGTCTGGCCGGTCTTTGGGAGGGCGCCGGCGCATGACCGAAGCGCTCCATCGCCTGCTCGATCCCGGCGATGCCGGTGCTGGGCGGGGCGGCGACCCGGAGGCCGCGCGTCCGCACGTCGTCCACGTCGTCGGCACGCCGGGGACCGGTGGCGTGCAGAATCTTGTCTTCGATCTGGCGGCCTCGCCCGCCGGACGCCGTTTCCGACACACGATGCTCTGCCTGTTCTCGGGCCGGGAGGAATTCGCCCAGCGTTATCGGGACGCGGGCATCGCCGTCGAGTCGATCTCGGTGCCCTGGCCCGACTCGCTGGACGTCGGCTCCTACCGCGTGTCGCAGTGGGTCCGGCACAGGCTCGCGTTCACGTTCCCGTCGAGGCTGGCGCGCCTGCTCCGGCGCCTTCGAGCCGACCTCGTTCACACGCACGTATCTCACCGGATCGACCTCCAGGCAGACGGCGTGCTCCGGCGCGCGGGTCTCCCGCTCGTCTGGACGATCCACGGGCAGTACCGGCCGGAGGGTAGAGAGCTCGAGCGCTGGCGGCGGGTCACCCGGCTCGCTTCCGACCGGCCGAGCGCGATCACGGCCGTCGCCGAAGAGCTTGCGCGGGATTTCCGGGCCCGCGGCCTTGATCACCCCGACGGGATCCAGGTGACGCGCGGAGGGACCGACGTTTCGCGGTTTCGTCCGCGCCCGCGTGATCCCGAGTGGCGCGAGCGTTGGGGCATTCCAAACGGGGCCGTGCTTCTCGGCGCGGCGGGCCGGCTGGTTTCCGAGAAAGCCTACGAGATCTTCGTGAGGGCGGCGGCCCGGATCGTGAAAGACGGCAGCGACGCCCATTTCGTGATTGCGGGCGGCGGGTACCTGCAGGAGTACCTGGAAGCCGAGATCGAGAAGGCCGGAATCGCCTCGCGGTTCCACCTCGTCGGCTTCGAGCACGATATCCCTTACTTCCTCAGCCAGATTGACGTGTTCATCCTATCCTCGCGCTTCGAGGGGTTCCCGATCGCCCTCATCGAGGCCCTCGCTGCGGGCCTTCCGGCGATCGCCACGCCCGTCGGCGGCGTGCCCGAGCTGATGGGGGCCGATGGCGGGCTGATCGTGGCGCCGGAATCCGAGGACGAACTCGCGGAGGCCATGCGGAAAATGCTCGATCCGAAGACGCGGGCGGCGTTTGCCTCACGCGGCCCTGCCATCGCGGCCCGATTCTCGATCGAGCAGTCCGCGGATCGATTCACTCGACTGTATTCACGTCTGCTGGGACAGAGAACCCTCCAGGGCGGGGAAGCCTCCCCGAAAACCCCGGAATAGAGGTAGCAACGCCATGAGCTCCGTCATTCACTCCGAGCCCGAGATCCCGACCATCGTGATCCGCCCGAGCAAGGGCTGGATCAGCCTGAGGCTGCACGACCTCTGGGACTACCGGGAGCTGCTCTACTTTCTCGTCTGGCGCGACATCAAGGTCCGCTACAAGCAGACGGTTCTCGGCGCGGCCTGGGCCATCATCCAGCCGTTCTTCTCGATGGTGGTGTTCAGCATCTTTTTCGGCAAGCTCGCGCACATGCCGTCGGACGGTCTGCCGTACCCTGTTTTCTCGCTCGCGGCACTCGTGCCATGGACCTATTTCGCCGCGGCACTGAGCGCCGGCAGCGCATCGGTCGGGTCGTATCAGCACATCATCT
>JANMBR010000325.1:0-4622 GCA_031360505.1 Acidobacteriota bacterium | reverse complement strand
GGGTGATTGCGAAAAAAGGATGCGCTGGGAAAACTCGGAGGTGTTGCCGTTGGGATCCGTCGCCGTTGCGGTGACGAGCTGGCCCGGTTGCAGCACGAAGGGTACGTCGGTCGCGAAGGTCGCGTTGCCCGAGCCGTCCGTTGTGAACTGGATGGAGCCCAGGTAGTTCTCCCCCTGGACGTATGCCTGCGGGAACCGGATGCAGGCCGCCGTCGAGAAGAGATCGACGTCGAACACCGTGGACGCGGTGCTGTTCAGGATCCCCCCGATGTTCGTCGTCGAGGCGCCTGGCGTAACGGTCTTGATGATCGGGTCGTTCTGGCCGTTGTTGGGGCCGCTATCCGCATCGCCCGCGTCGTTCGGCGTCACTCCTGCGCTGCCGCCCACGTAGAGATCGATCCCGAGCGGCGTGTTGCCGAACATCCGGTTGCCCCGGATGCGGGCGCCCTGCGGGCCGCCGTTGGCGATTCCGCCGTAGGGCGGGTGGTTGAAGGCGATGACGTTGCCTTCGCCGGGCGCTGTGCCGCCGATGGTCCAGTTGTTGCCGCCGATGGCCATGGCGCCGCCGCCATTGCCGAGGTCGAGGGTGGCGGAGACGTCCGTCCCGATGAAGTTGCCCTGGATGACTTCGTTGCTTCCGCCTTCACTGATGATCGCCTGGTTCGTGCTCGCCGCGATGACGTTGCCCTTGACGACGCAGTTCTGGTTCGGGATCGACACGCCGTAGTTGTTGCCGAGGGGCAGAGTCCCCGTGACGTCCGTACCGATGAAGTTGCCCTCGATGGTCGCCTGCGCCGCGGTGCCGCCGACCGTGTAGCCGACACCGACACCCGAGCCCGTGTTGCCCGAGATGACGTTGCGCTCGGCGGCGGTCGGACCGCCGATGAGGACGCCGGTGCCGATGCGAACGTAGACTTGGGCATACGCTCCGAACTGGCCGAGAATCGCTCCCGTTCCGGCCGCGTTGGTGCCGATCAGATTTCCCTTGACGACGGTGTTCGGGCCGCCGTTGTCGCCGATATAGACCTGCGCGCCATCGCTGCCTGACAGCAGGTTCCGATCGGCGAGCGTCACGCCTCCCACGACGACGCCGGTGGCTCCTTCGACTTCCACGCCGTAGTACTGCGCACCGGGGCGGGAGCTGCCGGTCGGATCGGTGCCGATGAAGTTGCCGGCGATCACCGACCCGTTGCCGCCGGCGCCGATGTAGATGCCCGCACCGGTCAGGCAGCGGTTGATGGCGAGGCCGCGCATGGTCACGGCCGCGGTGGCCCTCAGTCCATTGCCAAAGGTGCCGGCATTCGTGCCGTCGATCTCGATCTGGATCACGGCGTTCGTTCCCTGGTTCGGCGCATTCGTGTTCGCGGAGGCGCCGGGTTGGGAGTAGCCGTTGATCGTCAGAGCCTCGGTGATCGTCGGCAGGGCTGTCGCGGGCGAGATCGTGTGAACGCCGCTTCCCGCGATGTTGAAGGTGATCGTGTCGGCGCCCACGCTCGCGTTGGCGTCCGCGATCGCTTGTCGAAGCGAGCCCGGGCCCGTATCGGCCGTGGTCGTGACCGCGTAGGTGTTGGCGGAGAGTGCGGCGGCCACGAACATGGACGCCACGAAGCAGAGAGCATAGGTGAATCTCACTCGAACCTCCTCTTGAAGGTGTATGGGCCGAACTCTATCGCGTGCGGGTCAGCCCTTCGGTCTCGATCCAGCACGGAATGGCGGTAAGAAAAGTGAACCCGAGGCCCTCGTAGAAGCCCTTTGCGGTCAGGCGGGCGTCCAGGTAGACGCGGGGGACCCCGTCCACGGCGGCGAGCGCAGCGAGCGCGCGCATCATTTCCGCCCCGTGCCCCCGGCCGCGCGCGCACCCGCGGGAGCTTATCAATGGCACGCCTGCCTACTGGAGGGCGAAGGTGGTGTAGAGGAATGCCGCCATCTGGTCGCGGCGCACCGGCTGGGCAGGACAGAAGCTGGTGCCGCCGCAGCCGTTGGAGATCCCTTCCGCGACGAGCTGCTCGATCCAGTCGGCGAAGGGATTGCCGGGACAAGCGACGTCGGTGAAGTCGCCGGTGCACGGGGGCGGAACATAGGTCGAGCCATGCTTGGACTTCAGCAGGAAGACCGCCATCTGCTGGCGCGTGACGACGGAGAGCGGGCAATAGTTGCCGCCGCCGCACCCGCCCGTGATTCCGGCGGCCGCGAGCGCCTCGATCCAGGGCGCGAAACCGCTCGTGCAGGAGACGTCGGGAAAAACGCCCGTGCACGCCGGGGGCTGATAGCACACGCCGTTCTTCGCTTTCAGCAGGAAGACAGCCATCTGCTGCCGCGTGACGGAGTTGAGCGGGCAGTAGATGCCCGTGCCGCAGCCGACCGTAATCGCGTTGGAGACGAGCTTCGTGATCAGGAAGTAGAACTGCTGGCTCGACGGCACGTCGGAGAAATCGGAGATCCAGCCATTGGGGAGTGTGCCGACCGTCCCGCTCGGGTTCGAGACCGTGATGGGGTTCAGGGACCCCGGGGAGAGCGCCGGGGACGTCGCCGTGATCGACGTGGCGCTCGCGACGTTCACGCCGGTGGCGGGCACACCGCCTACCGTCACCGTCGCGCCGCTCTCGAAAAGCATCCCGGCGAGGTCAAACGCGGTGCCTCCCGTCGCCGGGCCTGACGCCGGGTTCGACGAGACGACGAGGCGTTGCGCGAACTCCGACGTGTTGCCGCTCGCGTCGGTGGCCGTGGCCGTGATCCGCGCGCCGGCCTCGACGGTAGCCGGCAGCGTCACGTCGAAGCTCGCGTCGCCCGAGCCGTCGGTCGTCACCTGGGTCGAGCCGATGTAGTCCTCGCCCTCCAGAAATTCCTGCGGCCGCGGCGCGCAGGCCGGATTCGAGTAGAAGTCGAGGTCGAATGTGGCGGAGGCAGTGCTGTTCAGGACACCTTGGATCCGCGTCCCGGAGGCCTGCGGCGCCGCCGGCCCGGCAAAGATCAGGATGGGGAAGTTCTGCAGCCCGTTGGGCCCGGTGTCGCCGTCGCCCGCATCGTTCGGCGTGAGCCCCGACGCGGATCCGGCATACAGATCGATCCCGAAGCCGCCGCTCGAGCCGACCTGCTTGTTCCCGTAGATGCGGTTGCCGCGGATCCGGATCTGCTGGCCGATGACCGAGACGCCCCCGCCGCCGAACGTCGAGCCGTTGAAGGCGATGACGTTGCCTTCGCCGGGCGCGACTCCGCCGATCGTGATGTCGGTGCCGGCGCCCGTGATTCCGGTCCGGTGATTTCCGAAGTCCCGCGTTCCCGTCACGTCCGTGCCGATGAAGTTGCCCTGGACGACGTGCCCCGAGCCGTCGAGGAGCATTCCCTGGTAGAAATCGGCGGCCGCGATCACGTTGCCCTGGCCCGGCCCACTGCCGCCGATGACGTGGTTGGTTCCCGCGACGTCCATCGCGCTCGCCGTGAGGCCGAAGGCGACGGTTCCGGTCGCGTCGGTACCGACGAAGTTGCCGCGGACCGTGTGGCCCGAGCCGCTCAGGAAGATACCGCTCGAGCCGCCCGCGATGACGTTTCCGAGGATCTGCGCGGCCGTCCCGTATGCGACGATCGGAAACGTCGAGGACCCGCACGCCGGAGTCAGGAGGGCATCCCCCGCGGCGTTCAGGTTGATCAGATTTCCCTGAATCGTCGCGCCCGAGTTGGATGCGGGCGCGTTCACCGCCACCCCGCAGGCCGTCATGACGTTGCGGGCGGCTGGGGTGGGGCCTCCGACGAAGGCCCCGGTGACCGCGCCGGCAGTGACCTGCTGCCCGCCGTCCACCAGGCGCTGCTTCCCGGTCGGATCCGTGCCGAGGAAACTGCCCTCGATGCGCACGTTCGAACCGGAGACGAAGTCGACGCTCGTGGTGCAGCCATTGATCACGAGGCCCTTGATCGTGATGTCGCTCGCCTGTACCTGGAAGCAGGTGACCACCGAGGCTGCGGCGGTGATCTCGATCGTGAGCACGGTGTCGAGTCCCTGACCGACCGGTTTCGTGTTGGCGGAGGAGCCCGCCTGCGTGTAGCCGTCGATCGTCACCGGCGAGGTGAGCGCGGGCAGACCCGCCGCAAGGACGATCGTCTGCACGCCCGAGCCGACGATGTTGAACTGGATCGTATCGGCCCCGGGGTTGGTATTGGAGTCCAGGATCGCCTGGCGCAGAGTGCCGGCTCCTGAGTCGGCCGTCGAGGTCACCGTGTACGTGGTCGCGGATGCGAGCGTTGCGGCCGCGAACAGGGTGACCGCAAGCCCGAGTCGTGTCAGCATCGTGGGGATCCTCCTGCCTTATGACTCGACAAACGCCGCAGTTCGGGGACACAAAAGAGGGGGCCGCAGCCCCCTCTTCGGACCCCCACCCGACCGGAACTACGGCAGGCTGAACGCCGTGCCAAGGAACGCCGCCATCTGATCCCGCCGCACGTTGGTCGTCGGGCAATAGTTGCCGCCGCCGCACCCGGTCGTGATTCCTTCGGCCGCGAGCAGCTCGATCCAGTCC
The DNA here is from genome assembly GCA_031360505.1 of Acidobacteriota bacterium. Taxonomy (GTDB): domain Bacteria; phylum Acidobacteriota; class Thermoanaerobaculia; order UBA5066; family Gp7-AA6; genus DAHUXD01. The sequence continues at coordinate 111 of JANMBR010000325.1, read as the reverse complement.
GCAAACGTCGATGGGCAGACCACGTCGCCGAAGACCCCCGTGCATGGCGGCGGAGTCAGGTTCGGGCCGTACTTGCCCTTCAGCATGAACACGGCCATCTGGTCCCGCCGG
>JANMBR010000281.1:0-4169 GCA_031360505.1 Acidobacteriota bacterium | reverse complement strand
AGGCCGAGCACGGTTCGAGTTACGTGCCGCCCACCTGCACCGGCATCTTCACGGACGTGGCCTGCCCGAGTCTCTTCGCCGACTGGATCGAGCAGCTTTCCGCGGAAGGGATTACGGGGGGCTGCGGCACCGGAATTTATTGCCCGAACAACCCGAACACCCGCGGCCAGATGGCCGTTTTTCTCGTCAAGACCTTCGGGTTGACGATCTACGGACCCTAGGTCACTACCGACGCCAAACAGGAATTGCCGCTTCGCGGGAAATCCCGTACCTCAATTGACAACGCGACCATGAAAACAGCTGCCTTGATTATCGGGGGTGGGCCCGCAGGGTCGGCCGCCGCGATGTTTCTCATACGCGAGGGGATCACACCCGTGATCCTCGAGGCGGAAACCTTTCCCCGCTATCACATCGGAGAGTCGCTGACGGGGGCGGGAGGCAAGGCCCTCCGAGACCTGGGGCTCGAGGCGGAGATGTACAGGCGTCAGTACCCGACCAAGCAAGGTGTCAAGGTCTTTGGCCAGAGCAAAAGAGGCACCTGGTTCGTCCCCGTTACGGGCCGCGATGCAAACTGGGAACTCTTCGCCTGGGATACCTGGCAGGTGCGGCGCAGCGATTTCGACAAGATGATGCTGGACGCAGCCGTGACCCGCGGGGCGACCCTCTTTCGGGGCAAAGCGATCAAGCCGCTGACGAACGACGGCTCGGTGCGGGGTGCGCAGGTCCACATGGCCGATGGCGGCGTTCAGAATATCGAGTCGGAGATTCTCCTCGACTGCTCCGGCCAGGCGACCTGGTTGGCCAACCAGCGCAGTGTGACAGGCCCCAAGTATCTGGGGGCCTATGACAAGCAGATCGCGATCTTCTCGCAGGTGGAAGGTGCCATCCGCGACGACGGCGGGACGCGCGACACTCACAAGGACAACACTCTGATCTTCTATCAGAAGAAATATCATTGGGCCTGGTCTATCCCGCTTGATGGCGACGTCGTCAGCGTGGGCGTCGTGATCCCGGCCGCCTACTTCCTGGAGAAGAACGAGAGCATGCGCGAGTTCTACATCCGCGAGCTGGGTGAGCTTCATCCCGAGCTCCAGCGGCGCATTCCCGAGATCAAGCTGGTCGAAGACGTCCACGTCATCCCGAACTACTCCTACCAGGTGAAGGCATTCTGCGGGAAAGGTTTCATGTGCATCGGTGACTCCCACCGCTTCATCGACCCGATCTTTTCGTTCGGCCTGACGGTCGCGATGCGGGAGGCCCAGTTTGCGGCGCCGGTGATCCGGGCCTACCTGGAGGGGGCCAATCGCGACAAGCCCAACCCCTTCGCGGAGCACCAGCTCTTCTGCGAGCAGGGGATCGATATCCTGGAAGACGTCCTCGACTCCTTCTGGGAGCATCCCCTGGCGTTCGCCTGGTCCGTGTACAAACGCCACACGGAGTACATGACCGACATGTTTGCCGGGCGCATCTACGGACACGAGCGGCAGCCCTCTCCGGCCCTCCATGATTTCCGCAAGCTGCTCGGCCGCGAGGGCGAGCGCGAGCGGTCTTACGAAACCGAGGACCAGTATTCGATCCCCATCGGGTCCCGGTACCATCCCGAACGGGCTGCGCTCTGGGACGTCAACTCACCCGTCGAGACCACGGAGGAATGGCTGGGCCCGCGTTGATGCTCGTCGGCCTTCGGGGTTGTCCGGGGCTCCCGGCCTGGTCCTATAATCCGAGCCAACTCGCGATGATGTTGCGCTGCATCTCGGAGGTTCCCGAGTAGATCGTGCTTCCCACGGCGTCGCGAAAGGCGCGCTCGACCTGGTATTCGGTCATGTACCCGTAGCCCCCTCGGATCTGCACGGCACCGAGCGCCGCCTCGACCAGAGACTCGCTCACGAAGAGCTTGGCGATCGACGCGTCCAGGCCGACCGTGCGCGAGCGGTCGAGCCGCCAGGCGGCCCGGTAGACGAGGAGTCGGGCCGCTTCCAGGCGCACCTTCATATCCGCGAGTCGATTCGCGATCGCGGGGAACTTGGCGATGGGCTTGCCGAATTGCTGGCGTGACCGCGCGTACTCGATCGAGCCCTCGAGCAGGCGCTCCATCACTCCCACGTTGAAGGCAAAGAGGCAGGTCCGCTCCCAGTCCATCGAGTGCGTAAAGAGGGTGAAGCCGGAGCCCACTCCTCCGAGGACCGCGCTCGCCGGCACCCGGGCATCCTCGAGCACGACCTCGCCCAGGGGGGAGGTTCGAAGCCCGAGCTTCTCGATCTTGCGCGAGACTCGGACCCCGGGGGTCTTTGCTTCGACGAGGAATGCCGTCGAGCCGTGCGGGCCCTTTTCGGGATCCGTCATGGCAAAGAGGACGAACAGGTCGGCGACAGGCGCGTTCGAGGTGAACATCTTCGTTCCATTGAGTCGGAAGCCGTCGCCGTCGGGAACGGCGCGCGTCTGCATGGCGAAAGCATCGGACCCCGAGTTGGGCTCGGTCATGGAGTTCGCGGCGATGATCTCGCCGCGGCACATCCCCGGAAGATACTTCTGCCGCTGCTCGTCGCTGCCGTACTTCCAGATCGGCACCGCACACGGCAACAGGTGAGCGCAGAGCGCAAAGACCAGGCCGGAATCCTCGCACGCATATCCCAGCGCCTCGAGCGCCATCGCGGTCGAGAGCGGATCGAGCCCGAGCCCGTCGTATTGCTCGGGAATTGGCAAACCCTGAAGGCGCATCTGCCCGCACTTGTGCCAGCCCTCGTGATCGAAAGTCTGCTCGCGGTCCCGGGCGCCGACGTCGTGGTTCAGCTCCTTGCGCGCGAACCGAATGATCGTCTCGCGAAGCGCCTTCTGCTCATCGCTGGTGGCGAAGTCCATGAGAGCCTCCTCGCTTGGTCTGCGGTCGAATGGTTTGCCCTGGCGCGATCGGTCCGCCTCCTCAGGGCATCTCTTTCAGTGCCTGGTAGTCGGTCTTGTCGGTCGAGGTCTTGGGCAGGCTCTCCAGGACGGCGAACTGGTCCGGGATCATGTAGTCGAGCAGATGCGCGGCGCAGAACTGCTTGAGCTGGATGATCGACGCCTTGCGATCGCGGAAGCTCAGGAAGGCGCGGATGCGGACTCCGTTCTCCTCGTCCTGCAACGCGACGACCGCCGCCTCGCGGACCTCGGGGTGGCGGTAGAGCGCGGCTTCGATCTCGCCCAGTTCGATCCGGTAGCCCCGCTTCTTCACCATCCGGTCCCGCCGCCCCACGAAGATCAGATTCCCGTCCGGCGGCTCGACGACGACGTCTCCCGTGCGGTACCAACGGCGCCCTTCCGCGTCCGGGCGGAAGATCTCGGCATCGCGGTCCGGCGCGTTCCAGTAACCGATCATCACGCCCGGGCCGCTGACCCAGAGCTCGCCTTCCTCCCCGCGCGCCACGTCGCGGCCTTCGTAGTCGACCAACCGGTGGCGGTAGTGGGGACACGTCTTCCCGATGGGAAAGGGGGCGGCGCGCTCGGCCGGGATCTCGCCAGGGATCTCGTAGAAGGTGCAGACGTTCGTTTCGGTCGGCCCATAAAGGTTGAAGTAGCGCGGATGGGGGACGAGCTTCTTCAGAGCGCGCAGGTGCTTGACCGCGAAGACCTCGCCCGCGAAGTGAACGATCCGAAGCGCCGACCAGTCGCGCCGCTCGAGGCGACCGAACTGCGTCAGAAAGGACAGGATCGACGGAGTCGAGTACCAGCATGTGATGCCGCGCTCGGCCACCAGCTCCGCCAGAGTCACCGGATCCTTCCCATGCGCCTCGCTGATCAAGACCAGGGTGGCGCCGTGCTTGAGGGGGAGGTAGATGTCGAGGATGGACAGATCGAAGTGGAAGGGGGCGTGGGAGGAGAAGCGGTCGTCGTCCCGTGGGGCGAAGGCGATCGAGCACCAGTCCACGAACGCGGTCGCGTTTCTCTGCGAGATCATGACGCCCTTGGGTTTTCCGGTGGATCCGGACGTGTAAAGGATGTAGGCCAGCTCCTCGGGATCCCGACGAGCGTCCCGGCCGACAGGCACCGGATCTTTCGCATCGAGGGCCTTGAGCGCACGAGAGAGGGGCAGCGGCCCGCTCTCGTAGTCGAGCGGGAGCAGCGCGACCTCGCGATCGCCCATCCTCTCGGCAAGTGACTCCGCGAGCCGCGCCTCGGCGATCGCGGCGCGC
>JANMBR010000259.1:0-2252 GCA_031360505.1 Acidobacteriota bacterium | reverse complement strand
CGCCGGCACGGTGAATGACATCGTGGTGACCAATCTCGACGGCAGCAGTGGCACGCTCTCGAAGGCCTTCGTCGCCGACTTCCTCGACGTGCCGCCAGCCCAGCAGTTCTACGCATTCGTCACGACGCTCGTCTCCAACGGAATCACGGTTGGCGTCGGCAACAGCCTCTATGGCGTCGACCAGGGCACCAAGCGGCAGCAGATGGCCGTCTTCCTCCTGAAGGCCGAGCACGGCCTCTGCTACACGCCGCCCCCGTGCACCGGCGTCTTCACGGACGTGCCCTGCTCGCTCATCTTCGCTCCGTGGATTGAGGCGCTTGCCGCCGAGGGCATCACCACCGGCTGCGGCGTCAACATCTTCTGCCCGGACAACCTCGTCACCCGGCGCCAGATGGCGGTATTCCTGCTCAAGACCAAGCACGGCTCGAGCTATGTCCCGCCCGCCTGCACCGGCGTCTTCGACGACGTCCTCTGCCCGACGGGCCCCGCGGTCGACTTCATCGAGCAGCTCGCCGCCGAGCAGATCACCGGCGGCTGCCAGGCCTCGCCGCCGCTCTATTGCCCCGACAACTCCAGCACACGAGGACAGATGGCCGTATTCGTCGTGAAGACATTCTTACTTCAGTAAGAGCCAACTTAACCTCCGGAACTGGGCTCGCGGGAAACCGTGAGATCTTTTCGCCAAACTTCATAGGGAGGACGCCTTGATCCGACGTTTTGGAACGGCCGCCGCTCTCGCCTTGCTCACCGGGTCGCTTTCCGCGACGACGGACACGGTCACGAACACGGCCGATGCCGGGGCGGGATCGCTGCGCCAGGCGATCCTCGACGCCAACGCCGCCGCCGGGGCGGACACCATCGCCTTCAACATCGTCGGCTCGGGCGTGCACACGATCGTGCCGTTGACTGCCCTGCCCACGATCACGAGCCCCGTCACGATCGACGGCTACACACAGCCCGGCGCGTCGGCGAACACGCACGACACGACGCAGGGCCTGAATACGGTCCTCCAGATCCAGATCTCGGGCGCGAGCGCCGTCTGCATCGACGTCGCCGCGGCCGACACGACGATTCGAGGCCTTGTCGTCAACGGGTGCACCACGAACGCCATCCGCCTCTTGGTCGCCGCCACCAACGCCGTCATCGAAGGCAACTTCATCGGCACCGATCCCACCGGCATGACCGCGATCTCCAACACGCTCCCGCAGAACCTGATCGGCGTGACGGGCACCGCGAACGTCCGGATCGGCGGCGCGACGCCGGCCGCTCGAAACCTCCTCGCCGGCGGCAGCGGGAGGATCGACATCTACGGGGGCAGCGGTCCGACGATCCAGGGCAACCAGATCGGCACGAACGCGCTCGGCACGGCGGAGCTCCCCAACAGCGGCGAGGGCATCTATCTCCAGAACGTGGGCAACGCGATCATCGGCGGAGCGAACCCCGCCGCGCGAAACATCATCTCCGGCAACCAGAGCGACGGCATCTCGCTCGGCCTGCTCGCCGCCGGCTCGGTCATCGCCGGCAACTACATCGGCACGGACATCACGGGAACGACGCGGATCCCCAACTTCCACGGAATCTACGCCGGTTCTGCGGGGATCACGATCGGCGGCAGCGCGCCGGGAGCCGGGAACTTGATCTCCGGCAACGACAGCATCGCCGTCGTTCTCGGCTCGAGCGGCGCATCCTTCAATACGGTTGTCCAGGGCAACCGCATCGGAACCGACGTGACGGGCACGCTTCCCCTGGGAAACAACTCCTGGGGAGTTCACCTCGGAAGCGCCAACAACACGATCGGCGGCATCGGCCCCGGCGAGGGAAACATCATCGCGTATTCGTCGGCCGCGGGTGTGTAGAACCCCGCCGTGGGCGGCAACCGCATCCGCGGGAACTCGATCTTTTCCAACGTCGGCGTCGGGATCGACAACATGTCTGGGGGGACTCCCGACGGGGTGACCCCGAACGATCCGGGTGACGCGGACACCGGCGGAAACGGCATCCAGAACTTTCCAGTGCTCTCCTCCATCACGACCGGAGCCACCACGCGGATCCAGGGTTTTCTGCACTCGAAGCCGTCGATCGTCTACGATCTCGACTTCTATTCGAACGGCGCGTGCTCGAATTTTCCCCGTGAATACGCGGAGGGCAAGCTCTATCTCGGCTCCGGCCAGGTCACGACCGACGGCAGCGGCGACGCGCCCTTCGACGTGACGCTCCTCGTCGCCACCGAAGCCGGGACGCAGATCGCGTCG
>JANMBR010000253.1:0-1916 GCA_031360505.1 Acidobacteriota bacterium | reverse complement strand
TCTCAAGAAGGTCGGCTACGAGTCGATCGACGTCGGCTTCGTGGGATTCCCGGAGGCGGAGACCCGGCGGCTCGGAATCACGCCATGAGCTCGAACAATCGGAAGGGGACGTCCTTGAAGCAATTTCTGAAAAGATCGGTCCTGGCCGCGCTCGTCGCCGCCGCCGTGGGCTGCGCGGGGGCGACATCCTTCCAGAAGGCCAAAGACGAAGAGAGCGTCGGCCACTACGACCTGGCGGTGTTGCACTACGCGAAGGCCCTCGAGCTCGATCCGGGAAGCGCCAGCTACAAGGCTTCGTTGTCGCGCGCGCGGTTGCGCGCGTCCCAGTTCCATTTCGAGAGGGGCAAGATGTACGCCGCGTCGGGCCGCCCGGATCTCGCCGTGGTGGAGCTCGAGCAGGCGTCGCTGCTGGACCCGACGAACGACTACGCCGCCGCGGAGTTGCGCAAGGCGAACGAGGCCAAGGCCAGGCAGGACGCCGAGAAGAGCGCCGACTCGAACATGGAAAAGCTGAAGAAGAAGACCAAGGGCGCTCGTGCCGTGTCGGTGATCCTCGAGCCGGCGAGCGATAAGCCGATCAACCTCAATTTTCCTCAGCAGAAGCCCATCAAGCAGATCTACCGCGCCCTGGCCGACGCCGCGGGCATCAACGTCATCTTCGACCCGCAGCTGAAGGACGACAACGTCTCGATCGTGCTCTCCAACATCGAGTTCCAGAAGGCGCTCGAGACGCTCATCCGACAGGAAAACCACTTCTACAAGATCATCGACGCCCGGACGATCCTGATCGCGGCCGATACGCCCCAGAACCGCAAGACCTACGAGGACCTCGTGATCCGGACGTTTTTTCTCTCGAACGCGGACGTCACGGAGGTGGCCAACGCCCTGCGTGCGCTGCTCCAGACGACGCGCATTTCGATCAACAAGGCCGAGAACTCGGTGACGCTGCGCGACACGGCGGACAAGGTCGCCGTGGCGGAGCGGATCGTTCTGCAGAACGACAAGCAGGTGGCCGAGGTCGTCGTGGACGTGGAGCTGCTCCAGGTCAACACGGGCAAGCTGCTGGACCTCGGTCTCGAGCTCACCCCTCGGCGCATCAGCGCGACCGTACCAGCGCCGGGCGGCGTGACGAACCTGGGAGGGGCGGCCTCGCTCGGAACCGGACAGTTCAGCTGGAGCCAGCTCCAGCAGATCAGCATCAATTCGATCGGCTTCACGATTCCCTCGGCCACGTTGACCTTCATCAAGGACAACACCAACGCGGAGCTGCTCGCCAAGCCGCAGCTGCGAATCTCCGAGGGCCAGAAGGCGCAGCTCCTGATCGGCAGCAAGGTGCCGGTTCCTGTGACCCAGTTCCAGAGCGTGGGGGCCGGCGGAGGCGGCGCCGTCACCTCGCCCGTCACGTCGTACCAGTACCAGGACATTGGCATCAAGATCGAAGTCGAGCCGCGGGTGCACCACAACAAGGAGGTCACGCTCAAGTTGATGGTCGAGGTTTCCAATCGAGAGGGAGACGCCCCCGGGACGACTCAGCCGCAGTTCGGGACGCGCACGATCAGCTCGAACATCCGACTCAAGGACGGCGAAACCAATTTTCTTGCCGGGCTCTACCGCAGCGACAAGGCCAACGTCACGAAGACGATTCCGTGGATCGGCGACATCCCGATCATTGGCCTGCTCTTCCAGCACAACACCAACGATCACCAGACGACCGACCTCGTCCTGACACTCACGCCACACATCATCCGCATCCCCGACGTGACCGAGGAGGACGTGACGCCGTATTTCGTCGGCACCGACTCGAACATCTCGTACCCGGGCGGCCCGCGCGTCGAGAACCCGACGCGCGACAACGGCCCCTTCGAGCAGCAGCCGGGTGCCGGAAGCAAGATGCCGCCCGCCTCCCGGGCTCCCGC
>JANMBR010000244.1:0-2964 GCA_031360505.1 Acidobacteriota bacterium | reverse complement strand
CAAGCAGGAGACGACGTACTTCGGCGCGACGGCCGCCGACGGCAGCTGTTCCGGTTGCGCGAGCCACACCGTGGCCTTCTCGAACTCCGGCTCGGACACGTGGGAGGGCAACGGCCGCCACTTCGGCGTCGAGACGCACTCCGGCAATCTCGGCGGGGACGTCCGAACCACGACGACCGACTGGGCTCCCGTCAACTGGACGTCCATGCCGCCCTCGGGCCAGCGGCCGTTCCCCAACCTCGTGAATCAGCGCACCGAGACGCAGGGCTCCTCCGTTGCCGACCGCTACTTCGAATCGGACACGGCGACCGGCTTCCTGAAGGGGTCCTTCGTCTACGACGCCGCGAAGGACGTCGCCCTCGTCAGCTGCCGGTACGCCGACGGCGACGGGAACCTCGACCGCGAGCTCACGAGGACGCTCGCCTCGAGCTCGCCGCCCGCCCGCACGTATTGCTCCAACACCTATCCGTCCTTCCCGAGCGTCGGCACCGACGGCGACATGTTCGGAAAGGCGTACACCTTCCAGGACGGCCAGGCGCTCACCGCGCGCTGGGTCAACGCAACGACGTCGACCGCCACCTTCTTCCTGCGCGACCTGACGCGCGACGCCGCGACGGGCTGGATCACCGCGTCGCGCGACGCGACCGGCCTCGCCACGTCCTACGCCTACGACGGCCTCGGGCGGCCCACGCAGATCACGCCTCCGTCTTCCGCGGAACTGAAGACGCGCGTCTGCTACGACAACGCGACGAGCACCACCGCCTACCGCGCGAGCGCCGCACAGGCCTGCCCCGTGGCGAGCTCGAATCCGAACGTCACGATCTGGGAGCACTACGACTACGACGGCCTCGGACGCACGCTCCGCGAGCAGCGGCTCCAGCCCGCTTCCGCCGTCAGCAAGCGGTTCACGCTCTTCGACGGCGCGGGGCATGCGTACTTCCAGTCCGAGTGGGTGACGAACGGGACGACCGAGTCGATCGCGGCCGACGTCGCCGCGACCTGCTCGTTTGCGGGCGGCAACGTGGCCACCGCACGCCCATCCTCCGCGCCCGGAACGTACCAGCTGTGCTGGGATCCGTTCGGCCGACCGCAGCAGGTCGTGGGCGCGAAGCATTCGTCCCTTGCCTCCATCGCCCGGTCCGACGGCGGCACGCCCTACAGCAATACGTGGGAACAGGTCACCGCCTACTGTGTCAACGGAACCTTTTCGGCGCTCGCAGGCCCGTCCTGCACGTCGGGCTCCACGAATCCGGTCCTCGGCACGCGACGGGACGCCTTCGGCCGCGTCACGAGCGTCCAGGAACCCACCGGCGAGAGCACCACGTACGCCTATAACGTCAACGGCAAGGTCGTCTCGGTCAGCCAGGGCGCCCAGTCCCGCGCGTTCGCCCTCGATACCACCGGCTTCCTGCGGTCGGAGACGACGCCCGAGGAAGGCCTGGTCACGTACGGCTCGATCGGGAGCCTCGGCAACGTGCGCCAGGAAACGCGTCCCGGAAATATCGTCGTCACGCGCTCATTCGACTTTGCCGGCCGGCTCACCGAGGAGGACGCCGGCGGCCTCAAGGACCTCGTCAACTGCTACGACGGAAAGCCGACGTGCGTCGACGGCGGGGTCGGGTTCGGCGGCGGCTCCTATCCCGCTGGAAAGCTCACGCGGCGCTACGGATACAACCGGATCCCCACGATCGGGCCCGTCGTGGACGAGCAGTTCGAATACAGCGACGGCGGCGGGCGCCTATCGAAGCTCGTCACGAGCGCGGGCAACGGCGGCCTGGCGGTCGCCGCGAGCCAGACCTGGACCTACGGCAACCTCGGCCTTGCGACCAACCACGGGCATCCGCGGTCGACCGGTTCATTCCCCGTCGGCAGCACCTACACCAACGGCCTTCCCACGGCGATCAGCGGCAACGGCGCGAGCGTCATGACGGCCGCGACCTACAACCCTGCCGCCGGCCTTGCATCGTGGACGGCCGGCACGTCCGGCGCAGGAGTCGTCACGACCCTCACGCAGGATTCGACGATGCTGCCGCGCCCCTCGAGCATCTCCAACTCCCTCTGGTCGAGCGGAACCTACAGCTACGACGGCGCCGGAAACATCCTGAAGATGGGCACGGGCGATGTCTTCACTTACGATTCCCGCTCGCGCCTGATGTCGGCGAAGTACGGCTCGACCCTCCGCAGCTTCGCCTACGACCGCTACGGCAACCTCACGCAGAACGGAGCGGCGATCTCGATCGACCCGGCCACCAACCGGGTGACGAGCGGGTCCGCGGTGTACGACGCGAGCGGCGACCTGACTTTCTACGCCGGCGACACGATGAGCTACGACGCGATCGATCGCCAGTATCGCAACAGCAACGCGTCCGGCGACTGGGTGTCCCTCTTCAACGGCGCCGGCGAGCGCACCATAAAGTTCCCTGCCAAGTCCTCCGTCCTGCGCCGCGAGATGGCCCGGTACATCGCCGAGGCAAACGTCGTGGCAAAGGGCTGGACGCTGCCGGTGTGCGCCCAAGTGTTTTCGGATGTCCCCTGCTCGGACCCCGACGCGCGGCAAATCAAGCTCGTCTACGACAAGGGCATCACCGGAGGCTGCAGCACCAGCCCCCTCCTGTATTGCCCCGACGCGACACTCAACCGCGCGCAGATGGCGGTCTTCCTCGTCAAGGGCTACAAACCCGACGGCTTCGCGCCGCCGGCCTGCCAGGGAACGTTCACCGACGTCTCCTGTTCGGGCAGCTACGCCACCTTCGCGCCGTGGATCGAGCAGCTCTACAGAGACGGCGTCACCGCGGGCTGCAGCGCGAGCCCCCTCCAATTCTGTCCCGGCAACGGCGTCGGAGAATGGGAGATGCTCGTGTGGCTCGCAAAGGCCCCCGGCGCCAGTGCCGGCACCTACTTCTGGAACGCCTACCACCCCGTCCCGCGCGGCTCGATCTATACTTTCCGGGACGACCAGAATCG
>JANMBR010000069.1:0-9693 GCA_031360505.1 Acidobacteriota bacterium | reverse complement strand
ATCCGAAATGGGGCATGCGCTCGGCCGCCGAGAAGTACTACGCGCTGAATCCGGACAGCTTCACCACGACCGCCACCGTCCATGGCGCCTGGGCGCTGCACAACACGGTTCCCCTCAACCTCGTCCCCAACCCGGAGGACTTCGGGTGGGGCTATGAAGAGGGCGACACCAACCTGGCCTTCGACAACGCCAACGGGATCGTCGGAACACACTACCTCAGCTTTCCGGAGTGGGACATCAACATCTCGGGCTACTCGGGCCAGCCTCCCTACGACGTCCTGGTCAATACGCTGGTGGCTGCCCTCGGCTCGACCGGGACGACGGTCGATGGCACCCCCACGGCCGCGATGGCCGCCGCGGTGATCGCCTCTTCCCCCTACGACCAGAACGACCTCTATCAGTTGAGCTACAACACGTACTTCTGGTACGGAAACCGGCTTCAGATGTACCCCGCGGCGGCGTACTCGACGATGGCCAACGGCACCTACCCGTTGCGCCTGCAGTACAGCGTCGACAACCAGATCACCCGCGCCCAATCTCAGGGCAACACTCTGGGCGGGATCTTTCTGGACAACACGACTTCTGTCTTCGGCAACATCGAGAACTACCGCAAGTCGCTCTGGGCCTACAACAACGGGCCCTTGAGCTTCTCCTACAGAACCGGAGAAACGGTCCAGTACGTCGGCGATTCGATGGTCGACTTCACGGGAGCCCTGCGAACCTACCTCAACGACCAGGGCATGGTCCTGATGGCCAGCATCAGCCCGGGCTCCTACGTATGGTTCTCTCCCAACGTCGACGTGGTCGGCGGCGAAACCGGCGGAGCCGAGGTGCTCGATCGCGCCTATGCCCGCCGCACCATGGGCTACGGAAAGCTCTGGAGCAACCTCTCGGTTGGCCCTGCCCTGACAGCCGCCAAGGTCCTCGCCTACCTCCAGCAGGCCCTTCTGCTCGGATTCTTCCCGGGCTTCAACGGCGTCTACTGGGACGATTCCTCCCTCTATGAACGCGACCGCAGCCTCTTCCAGCTCTACATTCCCCTGATCAAAACCCTCTCCCAGGCCGGCTGGAAACCCGTCAATTACGCCACCTCCTCGGACGCGTTGACTCTGCTCGAACGCTTCGGCGACCCCGCCGCCGGCACCTTCTATGTCACCGCCCAAAACTCCGGCGCCTCCGCTACCACCGTGACGCTCACACTCGACGGCGCCGGACTCGGCATCCCGACCACCACCCCGGTCACCGTCCAGGAACTCCTCAGCAACACCACCCGCTCCGTCACTCGCAACGGGAGCGACATCCTCTTCTCCGAAACACTCGACCCCGGCGAAACAACCCTGTACGCAATCACTCTGGCGGGGGTACCCACGCCGACGCCCACAGCGACGCGGACGCCGACACCCGCAGCGACAGGGACGCCGACACCGACAGCGACACGGACGCCGACACCCGCAACGACAGGGACTCCGACACCCACAACGACGCGGACGCCGACGCCCACACCGACGCAGACTTCGACCGCGACGCCCGTGCCTCCGACCGCGACCCGCACATCGACGCACACGCCGACGCCCACACCGACGCAGACTTCGACGGCGACGCCTGTGCCTCCGACCGCGACGCCCACCCGCACGCCGACGCGTACGCCAACCCCGCTGCCCGGAGCTCCGACCGTTTCGAGCATCGATCCGACCTCGGGCCCGAAAGCTGCCGGCACGAACGTGACGATTCTGGGCACGAACTTCCAGGCGGGCGCCGCCGTGAAAATCGGAGGTGTTTCCGCGACCTCAATCACGGTCGTCAACGCGACGAAGATCACCGCCAAGACGCCGCTGTTGGCGGCGGGAACGCTCGCCGACGTCGCCGTGATGAATCCGGGCAGCGCGGTGGGAACGCTGTCGAAGGGATTTTTTGCTGACTTCTTGGACGTTCCGGGATCAGGCCTTTTTCACCCCGACGTCGAGAGCATCTTCCGGACGGCCCTCACGGCTGGCTGCAGCGACGGGACGATCTACTGCGTGGATTCGATCGTGACGCGCGCGCAGATGGCGGTCTTCCTGCTCAAATCCGAGCACGGCTCGGCCTACGTCCCGCCCGGCTGCGCCGCGAACCCCCTCGTCTTCGGCGACGTGGTCTGCCCGAGTCTCTACGCCGACTGGATCGAGCAGCTGGCGGCCGAGGGCATAACGGCGGGTTGCGGCGGCGGAAACTACTGCCCTGACGCCTCCGTGACGCGCCAGCAGATGGCCGTGTTCCTCCTCAAGACCGAGCACGGATCCGTTTACGTGCCCCCCGGCTGTGCCGCCAACCCGATTTCTTTCGGGGACGTGCCCTGCCCGAGCCAGTACGCAGACTGGATCGAGCAGCTTGCCGCCGAGGGCATCACGGCCGGCTGCGGGGGAGGCAACTATTGCCCGACAAACCCCACTCTGAGGGGTCCCATGGCGACTTTCCTGGCGAAAGCATTCGGCCTGTCGCCGGCTCCGGCGCTGGCCCCCCGGCCCCCGGGACCGCGCAAGCTTCAGCCCTGGGATTGACAGGCAAGCCCCCCTTACGTATTCTTACGCGCCCTCCGACATGGGGCCGTCCCCGCCCGCACCGTAGCGGGTCACCTTGAGAGTCCTGTTTTTAGAGGTTTGAGAATGGCTTCCAGTACATCCGCTTCGGCCGCCGACATTCGCCACGACTGGGTCGTGGTGGACGCCTCCGACCAGGTCCTGGGGCGCCTGGCGACGCGCATCGCCCGGATCCTCTCGGGCAAGAACAAGCCGAGCTACGTCCAGCACCTCGACACGGGCGACTTCGTCGTGGTGACGAACGCCGAGAAGATCAGGATGACCGGCACCAAGGTGGACGTGAAGGTCTACCGCCACCACACCGGGTACCCGGGCGGCTTGAAGACGGTCGCGATGAGGGAAATGCAGGCGAAGTACCCCGAGCGGGTGATCGAGGCGGCCGTGCGTGGCATGCTTCCGAAATCGAAGCTCGGCCGCAAACAGTTCAAGAAGCTCAAGGTGTACCGGGGCGCGAAGCACCCCCACGAGGCGCAGCAGCCCCGTCCCTTGAAGATCGTCGCCGCTCGGGGCGGGAAGTAAGCCGGAGGAGATTTGGCAGCAGTGGCAGCAGTCCCCATTCAGTACGGTGCCGTCGGGCGTCGCAAGACGTCGATGGCGCGGGTCCGCCTCGTCCCCGGGACCGGGACCATCACGGTCAACAAGCGGCCCTTCGATGACTTCTTCCCGAACAACGTCCTGAAGATGGTCATCAAGCAGCCGCTCCTGCTCACGGAGACGGCCGAGAAGTTCGACATCCACGTGTCGGTCGCCGGCGGCGGGCCCACGGGCCAGGCCGGCGCGATCCGCCACGGCATCTCGCGCGCCCTGCTCCTGTACAACCTGGAGCTGCGCAAGAAGCTCAAGAAGGAAGGGTTCCTGACCCGGGATCCCCGGATGAAGGAACGCGAGCAGTACGGCCCGCGCGGCGCGCGGGCCCGGTTCCAGTTCAGCAAACGGTAATGCGAGCTGCGGTCTCAAAGCCGCACTCAGAAGGAGGTGTGATCTGGCATCTATTTCGATGAAGGAACTGCTCGAGGCTGGCGTCCACTTCGGTCATCAGACCAAGCGCTGGAATCCGAAGATGAAGAAATTCATTTTCGGCAAGCGCAATGGGATCTACATCATTGACCTGCAGAAGACGCTCAAGCAGTTCAAAGAAGCCTCGAAGTTCGTGACCGACCTTGCCGCCGCGGGCAAGAACCTGCTGTTCGTCGGCACGAAACGCCAGGCCCAGGATGCGATTTACGAAGAAGCCAACCGCTGCGGGATGTTCTACGTGAACACCCGGTGGCTCGGCGGCACGCTGACCAACTTCTCCACGATCCGCAAGTCCATCCACCGTCTCAAGGAGATCGAGGGCGTCCTCGCGCAGGACGACAACGAGAACCTGACGAAGAAGGAGCGGCTGCGGCTCGAACGCGAGAAGGGCAAGCTCGAGAAAAATCTCACCGGTATCAAGGAGATGGACGAGCTTCCGGACGCGCTCTTCGTGATCGATCCCAAGCAGGAGTACATCGCGGTCAAGGAAGCGAACATCCTCGGTATCCCGGTGGTGGCCGTCGTCGACACCAACTGCGACCCCGATCTCATCGACCACGTCATCCCGGGCAACGACGACGCGATTCGCGCGATCCGGCTCTTTGCTTCGAAGGTCGCCGACTCCATCCTCGAGGGGCTCCACGCCCACGGGGAGCGCGAGGGCGCCGAAGAGGCCGCCGCCTCGGAAGATCGCCCGCGGACGCCGGAGCTCTCGCAGACGGCCGTCGTCGCCGACGCATCGTAGGGGGAGTCGAGGGTCGAGCGTCGAGTGTCGAGAGGAATTCTCTCGGCGTTCAGGCTCTCGGCCCTTGACCCTGGACTCTCGACCAACTTAGAGGAAATCATGGAAATCAACTCCAAGCTCGTATCCGACCTGCGCACCGAGACCGGCGCCGGGATGATGGACTGCAAGAAGGCGCTCGTGGAAGCGCAGGGCAACCTCGAGGAAGCGCGCAAGATCCTCCGCAAGAAGGGACTCGCCGCTGCGGCCTCGAAAGCCGGACGCGCGGCATCCGAGGGGCTCGTCGTTGCCCACGTCACGGTCAAGGGCGCGGTGCTCGTGGAGGTCAACTGCGAGACCGACTTCGTCGCCCGCACGGAGGATTTCCGGATTTTCGCCGAGAAGCTTGCCGATCGGATTGCCGCGCACGACGCGTTTGGCGACACGCGTACGGGCAACATCGCGGAGCTGGCGGCCCTGTCCTGGCCGGCCGGCGAGACGGTGAGCGACGCCGTGACGCATCTTGTTGCCACGCTCAAGGAAAACATCCAGATCCGCCGGTTCGCCCGGCTGACCCCGCGCGCGGGCGAGCAGTTCGCCAGCTACATCCACGGCAACGGCCGCATCGGCGTCGTCGTGGGCATCCCGGGGGGCGACGAGCCCCTCGGCAAGGACCTGGCGATGCACATCGCGGCGTCCGACCCGCGCTTTGCGGGCCGCGCCGAGGTTTCGGCCGAGATGCTCGCGACCGAGCGCGAGATCGCCAGGGCCCAGGCCACGGCGGCCGGCAAGCCGGCGAACGTCGTCGAGCGGATCGCCGACGGCAAGGTCGAAAAGTTCTACCAGGAAGCGGTCCTGGTCGAGCAGCCGTTCGTGAAGGACCCCGAGAAGACGGTCGGCCAGATCGTCGTCGAGCGCGCCGGCAAGGGCGCCCTCGAGCTGCGATTCGTCCGGTTCAAATTGGGCGAGGGACTCGGACGCGCGGAAGAAGCCGCTTAAACCGTCGCCCTTGCTGCGCTGCGGCTCCCGCGGCGCGAACCCTTCGGTTGGGGAGACTATTCGCGCTGCGGACGCGATCACGCCTTTGGGCCGTAGGGGCGGGGCTTGCCCCGCCCGCCTCCGCCACATTGTGACTCTTGCGGGCGGCCCAAGCGCCGCCCCTACGGTACCGAATGCCTAGGTGCCGGAACGTCTTTCGAAGATAATCCCCGCACGATGTCCGCCACCTCCGTTTACCGCCGCATCCTCCTGAAGCTCTCGGGAGAGGCTTTGATGGGGGACCAGAAGTTCGGCATTGCGCCCGACGTAGTGGCGCGGCTGGCGGACGAGATCAAGGAAGTCCACGGCCTCGGAGTGCAGATGGCGGTCGTCCTGGGGGGCGGCAACATCATCCGGGGCGTTTCGGCCGCCGCTCAGGGGATCGACCGCGTCGCGGGCGACCACATGGGTCTTCTCGCGACGGTCATCAATGGCCTCGCGCTGCAGGACGCCCTCGAGAAGCGCTCGGTCACGACGCGCCTGATGTCGGCCGTCGAGATTCGGCAGATCGCCGAGCCCTTCATCCGGCGACGGGCGATTCGCCATCTCGAGAAGAACCGGGTCGTGCTCTTCGTGGCCGGCACGGGCAATCCCTTCTTCACGACGGACTCCGCTGCGGCGCTGCGGGCCAACGAGATGCATGCCGAGGTGCTGCTCAAGGCGACGAAGGTCGATGGCGTGTACGACGCCGACCCGAATTCGGTGCCGGGGGCGAAGTTCCTGAAGACGCTGACCTACCGGCAGGCGCTCGACGCGGGGCTCCAGGTGATGGATGCCGCGGCCGTGGCGCTCTGCATGGAGAACGGGATCCCGATCCGGGTCTTCAACCTCAAGGTCAAGGGCAACATCCAGCGGGTCGTCGTCGGAGAAGACATCGGCTCGCTGGTTTCCGCAGGGGGAGCTTAGGACATGAGGCAGGAGCTCAAGGACATTGAGAAGCACATGGCGGAGGCCGTCGGGGCGCTCAAGGAGCGCTTCAACACGCTGCGCACCGGGCGGGCGAGCCTCGGGATGCTCGACGGCATCCTCGTGTCGGCCTACGGGAGCGACGTGCCGATCAACCAGGTCGCGAACTTGTCGGTGCCCGACCCGACCCTGATCACCGCCACTCCCTGGGACCCGAAGATGGCCGCGGAGATCGAGCGCGCGATTCGCAAGTCGGAGCTCGGCCTGAACCCTCAGTCCGACGGAAAAGTCGTTCGGATCCCCATTCCGTCGCTCACCGAGGATCGCCGCAAGGACCTCGCCAAGAAGGCGCACCAAATGGCGGAAGAGGCCAGGGTCGAGGTCCGGCGCTACCGCCACGAGGGCAACGACCGGATCAAGAAGATGTTGAAGGACAAGGCCATCTCCGAGGACGACGAGCGCCGCGGCCTCGAGGACTCCCAGAAGCTCACCGACAAGAAGATCAAAGAGGTCGACGACCTGCTGAAGTCCAAGGAGCAGGAGATCCTGGCGGTCTAAGTGGCCGTCCTCCTGTTAGTCGTCGCGGCCGGCAGCGGGAGCCGACTCGGCCGCAGCGAACCGAAAGCGCTCGTGCCCCTCGCAGGCAGGCCGATCCTTTCCTGGGCCCTCGACGCCTTCCTTCCGCTTTCGTTCGCCCGGATCGTCGTGACGGCTCCACCGGACCGTGTCGAGGAGTTTTCGCGGGTCGCGGGCACGCGCGCGAAGGTCGTTGCGGGCGGCGAGACCCGGTCCGCCTCCGTGCGGCGTGGTTTCGATGCGCTGGCTGCGGCCGACAGCGACATCGTGGCGATCCACGACGCGGCCCGCCCGTTCGTAACCGCGGAGGAGATCGCGGCGGTGCTTGAAGGCGCGGAGAAGGCGGGTGCGGCGATCGCAGCCACGCCGGTCGTGGACACGATCAAGAGGGTCGCCTCCGGGCGTATTCTCGAGACGGTCGAGCGCGACGATCTTTTTGGAGCGGCCACGCCTCAGGCCTTTCGAGCGGACCTGCTGCGCCGGGCTCTCGCCAGTGCGGGGGAGGCTACCGACGAGGCGTCACTCTGCGAGCGGCTCGGCATCCCGGTGGCCATCGTGCCGGTCTCGCGCTTCGCATTCAAGATTACGACGCCGGAAGATCTCGAGCTGGCCGAGGCTCTGGCGCGGAGGGGACGATGACGGTTCGCGTAGGGTTGGGGTTCGACTCGCATCCGTTTGCGCTGACCGGCGAATTGCGGCTCGGGGGCGTGGTCATTCCGCATGGCGTCGGCCTCGAGGGCCACTCGGACGGGGACGCGCTGCTGCACGCGATCACCGATGCCATCCTGGGGGCCGCAGGGCATGGTTCGATTGGCGAGCACTTCCCGCCGACCGACCCACAGTGGAAGGGCGCCGACAGCGCAACCTTCCTGACACGGGCGCAGGACCTGGCCCGGGACCGGGGGTTCGTCATCGGGAACATCGATGCGGTCGTCGTCGCCGAGGCGCCGAAGATCGCGCCGCATGCGAAGAGGATCCGCGAGCACATCGCCGACATCCTCGGGATCGACGTGGACGCCGTGAGCGTGCGGGGAACGAGCACGAATGGGCTCGGCTTTGCGGGCCGGAAAGAGGGCCTCGCGGCGATGGCGGTCGTCTTGCTCTCGCGGCAGGAATGATCCTTTCCCGGTTCCACCCCGTCGAGGAGGCCGTCAAGGCGCGGCCGCGCGAGATCGAATGGGTGCTGTTCGACTCGGAGCGGAGGGACCGCCGGGTCGGCGAGTTGAAGGCGCTGTGCCGCGCGAACGGGGTATTGGTGCGCCAGGAACCGCGGAGGTCCCTGGACCAGTTGGCCGGCCCCTCGCACCAGGGGGTCGTCGCCCGGCTTGCGGTCCGGGAGTACCTCGGCGAGGAAGAAGCGCTTCAGGGCCGCGTCGGGGAGCGGTTTCTCCTCGTTCTGGATGAAATCCAGGATCCCCAGAATCTGGGGGCGGTCATCCGGGTTGCGGAGGCCATCGGTGCCCGGGTGGTGGTTCCCGAGCGGGGGTCGGCACCTCTGTCGGAGGCGGTGGCCCGCAGCTCCGCCGGGGCAGTCGAGCGGGTACCGATAATTCGAGCGAAAAATCTGCGGAGATTCCTGGATCACCTTAAGAATGAAGGGTTTCGAGTCGTCGGACTGGCTCCCGAAGGCCGGGATCTCTTTGAAATCGACCTCGACGGCGATATCGCCCTCGTTCTCGGAGCGGAGGGCACGGGGATGCGCCGGCTCGTCCGGGAAGGCTGCGATGAGCTCGGCAGCCTGCCCATGATGGGCAAAGTGGGCTCCCTGAACGTCTCGACGGCTGCCGCGGCGGCCGGGTACGAGGCCCTGCGCCAGAGGCTTAAGAAAAAGCCAAAACAGGTCTTGATAGAGTGATTTGCGGCTGCTAGACTCCGCGATTCACGCCGGTGGGGATGGGTCTGCTCTTTGAATGCCGGTTACAGGGTGGAGGACCGCAAACTCCTCCGGGCGCAGTTTTTCCGCCGGCGTAGCTCAACGGTAGAGCACCCGATTTGTAATCGGAAGGTTGCGGGTTCGATTCCCATCGCCGGCTCCATTGCGAGTGTTGGCAGCAGACCCAGGCAGGTAAGGGTTCCGTTTCTTGTTCGAGCTCGGGCAGTTGGCCGAGTGGTTAATGGCAGCAGACTGTAAATCTGCCGCGCTTGTCGCTACGGAGGTTCGAATCCTTCACTGCCCACCATTGATCGGCGAGTCAAAAAAGCGCGGGAGTAACTCAGGGGTAGAGTCACAGCCTTCCAAGCTGTTGGTCGCGGGTTCGAATCCCGTCTCCCGCTCCATATCGAGCGTGAGACGTGAGAGGTAAAACGTAAAACGTGGAAATCCGAGAGATGAGCGCGCCGGCGAAGCCCTCGTTTGACGTTTCACGTTTCACGTCTGACGACGTGGAGAGCGCCCACGTAGCTCAGTCGGTAGAGCACGTCCTTGGTAAGGACGAGGTCACCGGTTCAAATCCGGTCGTGGGCTCCAAGAAGTAGACCGGAATTTCGATTTGTTGAGGACGACAGAAAATGGCTAAAGAGAAATTCGACCGCAGCAAGCCGCACGTGAACATCGGGACGATTGGTCACGTGGACCATGGCAAGACGACTTTGACGGCTGCGATCACGCTGATCCTGTCGAAGAAGGGTCTGGCGACGGCGAAGGCCTACGACCAGATCGACAACGCGCCGGAAGAGAAGGCGCGCGGTATCACGATCAACACGGCGCACGTGGAGTATTCGACGACCAAGCGTCACTACGCGCACGTGGACTGCCCGGGCCACGCGGACTACGTGAAGAACATGATCACGGGCGCGGCACAGATGGACGGGGCGATTCTGGTGGTGTCGGCCGCGGACGGCCCGATGCCGCAGACGCGC
>JANMBR010000068.1:0-10609 GCA_031360505.1 Acidobacteriota bacterium | reverse complement strand
GGGTCGAGAAGGGCCGCGTCATCGATCACTTCCAGGTGACGCAGGCCGGCGACACCTCCTTCAAGCTCGCCCAGATCGTCGAGAAGAAGGACCTCGAGGAGGAGAACGAGCGCGTTCGCAAGCACCACAAGAAGGCGGCCGAGTTCTCGCCCTTCGCGTTCTACCTCTCGGCCTGGGAGGAAGAGAACTTCGTCATCGCGCAGGCCAACGCCGAGACGGACGCCACCGGACGCATCAAGGAAGATCGCGTCATCGCCCGGTTCAACGGCGAGTTCATCACGGCCGACCGCGACAAGGTCGACTACAAGGACATTTCGCCCAAGCAGCTCGTTTCGGTCGCCACGGCGCTCATCCCGTTCCTCGAGCACGACGACGCGAACCGCGCTCTGATGGGCTCCAACATGCAGCGCCAGGCCGTGCCGCTGCTCAAGGTCGAGGCGCCGCTGGTCGGCACCGGCCTCGAGGGCACCGTGGCGCGGGACTCGGGCGCGGTCATCCTGGCCAAGCGCGGCGGGATCGTCGACCAGGTCGACTCGGAGCGCATCATCGTGCGCGTCGAGGGCGGACCGGGGGAGGCCGTCAACAGCGGCAAGGAGTTCGGCGCGGACATCTATCCGCTGACGAAGTTCCGGCGCTCCAACCAGAACACCTGCATCAACCAGAAGCCGATCGTGCAGGAGGGCGCCCGCGTCGAGCGGGGCCAGGCCCTGGCCGACGGCCCGTGCACCCAGAACGGCGAGCTCGCGCTCGGCCGCAACGTGCTGGTCGCCTTCATGCCGTGGCGCGGGTACAACTACGAGGACGCCATTCTGGTGTCCGAGCGCCTCGTGAAGGACGACTTCTTCACGTCGATCCACATCCAGGAGTTCGACATCGAGGCGCGGGACACGAAGCTCGGTCCCGAGGAGATCACGCGCGACATCCCCAATGTCTCGGAGAACGCGCTGCGCGACCTCGACGAGTCCGGGATCATCCGCATCGGGGCCAGCGTGAAACCCGGAGACATCCTCGTCGGGAAGGTCACGCCCAAGGGCGAGACCCAGCTGACGCCGGAAGAGAAGCTGCTCCGGGCGATCTTCGGCGAGAAGGCCGGCGACGTCCGCGACGCTTCCCTGAAGTGCCCCCCGGGCATCGAGGGCACGATCGTCGACGTGAAGATCTTTTCGCGCAAGGGGATCGACAAGGACCTCCGGGCCCTCGCCATCGAGCAGGACCAGATTGCCAAGATCGAGAAGAACTCGAAGGACGAGATCCGCATCATTCGCGAGGAAGCCAACAAGAAGGTCCGGGACCTGCTCAACGGGCGCGTCGCCACCGAGGAAGTCTCCGACCGCGACGGCAGCGAGATCGTGAAGAAGGGCGCGAAATTCACCCTGGAGGGCATCGCGCGCCTGACCCCGCAGCAGTTGAAGCGCCTGAAGTTGAAGGACGAGGAGATCGCCGACGAGATCCAGCTCGTGCTCCGGCGCCAGGACTCGCAGATCGAGGTCCTGAACCGGGTCAACGCGGAGCGCATCGAGCTCCTGCAGAAGGGCGACGAGCTGCCGCCCGGCGTCATCAAGATGGTCAAGGTCTACGTCGCCATGAAGCGCAAGCTTTCGGTCGGCGACAAGATGGCCGGCCGCCACGGCAACAAGGGCGTCATCTCCCGCATCCTGGCGGAGGCCGACCTGCCGTACCTGCCGGACGGCACGCCGGTCGACATCGTGTTGAACCCCCTCGGCGTGCCTTCGCGCATGAACGTCGGACAGATTCTCGAGACCCACCTCGGCTGGGCCGCGAAGGTGCTCGGGATCTCGATCGCGACGCCCGTGTTCGACGGCGCCACGGAAGCGGAGATCAAGAAGCTCCTGAAGGACGCCAACCTGCCCAACTCGGGCAAGACCATGCTCTACGACGGCATGACCGGCGAGCCGTTCGAGCAGCAGGTCACGGTCGGCTACATCTACATGCTCAAGCTCTCGCACCTGGTGGACGACAAGATCCACGCGCGCTCGATCGGACCCTACTCGCTCATCACGCAGCAGCCCCTTGGCGGCAAGGCCCAGTTCGGCGGCCAGCGCTTCGGCGAGATGGAAGTGTGGGCCCTCGAGGCGTACGGCGCCGCCTACACGCTGCAGGAGCTGTTGACGGTCAAGTCGGACGACGTGGAAGGTCGGTCGCAGGCCTACGAGGCGATCGTCAAGGGCGAGGTCCCGGCCGAGCCGGGCCTGCCCGAGTCGTTCAACGTCCTCGTGCGCGAGCTGCAGTCCCTCTGCCTCGACGTGGAACTGATCAAGCGATGAAGCACCTTCTCAGAATTTCGAAGTCCCCCCGGCTGCGGACTTTTCACCATGGGCTGGTGAACCGCGGCCTCTTGCTCTCGTCGGGTCGCGTCGAGCGACCCCTTAAAAGGAGCGACTAAATTGGAAACGCTCGCTTTTGCGAATCGGCCAACGACGTTGAAGGACTTCAACGCGATCAAGATCTCTCTGGCGTCGCCCGAGAAGATCCGGTCGTGGTCCTTCGGCGAGGTCACGAAGCCGGAAACGATCAATTACCGCACCTTCAAGCCGGAGCGGGACGGGCTCTTCTGCGCGAAGATCTTCGGCCCGATCACCGACTGGGAGTGCCTCTGCGGCAAGTACAAGCGGATGAAGCACCGCGGCGTCGTCTGCGACAAGTGCGGCGTCGAGGTCACCAAGTCGAAGGTCCGGCGCGAGCGCATGGGCCACATCGAGCTGGCCTCGCCCGTCTCGCACGTGTGGTTCTTCAAGGGCCTGCCGTCGCGGATCGGGCACCTGCTCGACATCTCGCTGCGGGACCTCGAGCGGATCCTGTACTTCGAGTCCTACGTCGTCGTGGACCCCGGTGACACCGAGCTCAAGGAAAAGGAGCTCGTCTCCGAGGAACGCTACCGCCAGCTGCGCCAGGAGCTCGGGGACGTGTTCGTCGCCCGGATGGGCGCGGGCGCGATCAAGGAGCTGCTGCAGCGCGTCGACGTGGACATGCTCGCCGAAGAGCTCCGGATGATCATGAAGACGGAAACGTCGCAGATCAAACGCCAGAAGGCCGCCAAGCGGCTGAAGGTGTGCGACGCCTTCCGCCGGTCGGGCCACCGGCCGGACTGGATGATCCTCGACGTCATCCCGGTCATTCCGCCGGAACTCCGGCCCCTCGTGCCGCTGGACGGCGGCCGCTTCGCGACGTCGGACCTGAACGACCTCTACCGCCGAGTCATCAACCGCAACAACCGCCTGAAGAAGCTGCTCGAGCTGCGCGCGCCGGAAGTCATCGTCCGGAACGAGAAGCGCATGCTCCAGGAGGCAGTCGACGCCCTGTTCGACAACGGCCGCCGCGGCCGCGTGCTGAAGGGCTCGAACAACCGTCCCCTGAAATCCCTCTCGGACACCCTGAAGGGCAAGCAGGGCCGCTTCCGCCAGAACCTGCTCGGCAAGCGCGTCGACTACTCGGGCCGTTCGGTCGTCGTCGTCGGGCCGGAGTTGAAGCTCCACCAGGCCGGACTTCCGAAGAAGATGGCCGTCGAGCTCTTCAAGCCGTTCATCTACAACCGCCTCGAGAAGAAGGGCCTCGCCCAGACGATCAAGGCCGCCAAGGAGCTCGTCGAGTCCGGCGTGACCGAGGTGTGGGACGCGCTCGAGGAAGTGATCCGCGACCACGCGGTGTTGCTCAATCGCGCGCCGACCCTCCACCGCCTCGGCATCCAGGCGTTCCAGCCCGTGCTCGTCGAGGGCAAGGCGATCAAGATCCATCCGCTCGTGTGCCCGGCGTTCAACGCCGACTTCGACGGCGACCAGATGGCCGTCCACGTTCCGTTGTCGCCGAAGGCGCAGGTCGAAGCCGAGCTGCTCATGCTCTCCTCGAACAACATCCTCTCCCCCGCGTCGGGCCGCCCGCTGGCCGTTCCCTCGCAGGACCTCGTCCTCGGCATTTACTACCTCACGAAGTCCCGCTCGAACACCAAGGGCGAAGGCCGCATCTTCTCCGACTTCGACGAAGTCATCCTCGCGTACGAGGGCGGCGACGTCGTGACCCACACGCCCATCCGCGTGCGCTACTCGGGCAAGTACATCGACCTGACGACCCAGTACAACGACCAGGACATCTCGCATGCCGAGGTCCAGGACGTCGAGCGCACGCTCATCGACACGACCGTCGGGCGCGTGGTCTTCAACCTCGCCCTGCCCGAGATCGTGCCGTTCATCAACGGCAACCTGAAGAAGCGCGGGCTCTCGGACTTCGTCAGCTACGTCTACCTGACCTTCGGCGAGAACATGACGGTCATGATGCTCGACGACCTGAAGGACCTCGGCTTTGCCGCGGCGACCCGGGCCGGCATCTCGATCGGCGTGGACGACATGGTGATCCCGGCCAAGAAGGAAGAGCAGCTCGCGGCGGCGCGCAAGGAAGTCCTCGAGGTCGAATCCCAGCGCAGCTCCGGCGTCATCACGGCCGGTGAGCGCCACAACAAGATCATCGACATCTGGCATCGCACCACGGAGAACATCTCGGACGAGATGTTCCGGGAGATGAAGCGGTCCGACCAGATCGGCAACGAATTCAACCCGATCTACATCATGGCCGACTCGGGCGCCCGAGGCTCCAAGGAGCAGGTCCGCCAGCTGGCCGGCATGCGCGGCCTCATGTCCAAGCCCTCGGGCGAGGTCATCGAGACCCCGATCACCGCGAACTTCCGTGAGGGCCTCTCGGTCCTCCAGTACTTCATCTCGACCCACGGCGCCCGCAAGGGCCTGGCCGACACGGCCCTGAAGACGGCCGACTCCGGTTACCTGACCCGCCGGCTCGTGGACGTGGCGCAGGACGTCATCGTCATCTCGGAGGACTGCGGAACCTCGGATGGCATCACCGTGGCGGCGATCATGGAGGGCGGCGACACGCTCGAGCCCCTGCGTGACCGCATCGTCGGCCGCGTCTGCCAGGAAGACATCTACGACCCGCTGTCCGAGGAAAAGATCATCGGCATCGGCGACGAAATCACCGAAGAGCTCGCCTCCCGCGTCCAGGAGGCCGGCATCGAGCGCGTCAAGATCCGCTCGGTGCTCACCTGCGAGACCAAGCGCGGCGTCTGCCGCCTGTGCTACGGCCGCATGCTCGCGACGGGCAAGATGGTCGAGATCGGCGAAGCGGTCGGCGTCATCGCGGCGCAGTCGATCGGCGAGCCCGGCACGCAGCTGACGATGCGGACCTTTCACTACGGCGGAACGGCGTCGCGCGTCACGGAGCAGTCCAAGCACGCGGCGAAGAACCCGGGCACGGTGCGGTTCCTCTCGGTCGCGACGGTCGAGCGCAAGGACAAGAACCTCGTCGTCGTCAACCGCAACGGCAAGATCACGATCGTGGACAACAAGGGGCGCGAGAAAGAGCGCTACTCGGTCGTGTACGGCTCGACGATCAAGGTCGGGGACGGCCAGGAGGTCGTGCCGGGGCAGGAGCTCGTCGAGTGGGACCCGTTCACGTCGGCGATCCTCACGGAAGTCGGCGGGGCGGTCGAGTTCCGCGACATCGTGGACGGCGAGAACCTCCGTGAGGAGACCGATCGCGTCACGGGCCTGGCGCAGAACATCATCGTGGAGACGGTGGGCGCCGAGAAGCGCTCGCCGCAGGTCATCATCCGGGGCAAGTCGGGCGAGCGCAAGTACCTGCTCCCGATCGGCTCGCACCTCATGGTCACGGACAAGCAGGAAATGCACCCCGGCGACGTGCTCGCGAAGATCCCCCGCGAGACGACGAAGACCAAGGACATCACGGGGGGACTCCCGCGCATCGTCGAGCTCTTCGAGGCCCGGCGCCCGAAGGACGCTGCCGTCATCACCGAGATCGACGGTTCCGTGTCGCATGGCCCGATCGCCAAGGGCATGCGCAAGGTCATCATCACCGGCGACGACGCCGAGACGCGCGAGTACCTGATCCCGCGCTACACCCACGTCAACGTTCAGGAGGGCGAGCGGGTGCGCGCGGGCGACCCCCTCATCGACGGGCCGATCAACCCGCACGACGTGCTGGCGATCATGGGCGAGAAGGAGCTGCAGCGGTACCTGGTGGACAAGATCCAGGAGGTCTACCGCTCGCAGAACGTCGCGATCAACGACAAGCACATCGAGGTCATCGTGCGCCAGATGATGCGCAGCGTGAAGGTCGAGGACGTTGGCGACACCGATTTCCTGATCGACGAGCAGGTGGACCGCTTCCGCTTCGAGGAAGAGAACGACCGCGTGATCGTCGCCAACGGGCAGGCGGCCACGGCGCGCCCGATGCTGCTCGGCATCACCAAGGCGTCGCTCTCGACCGACTCCTTCATCTCGGCGGCCTCCTTCCAGGAGACGACGCGCGTCCTTACGGAGGCGTCGATCTCGGGCAAGGTGGACACGCTGCGGGGCCTGAAGGAGAACGTCATCGTCGGCCGCCTGATCCCGGCGGGCACCGGCATGGAGTACTACCGCAACGTCATCCTGGAGCGCGAGGAGATCCCGCAGATCGAGGAGCCGGCGCTCGAGGACTTCCTGACGGATCCGGCGGAGGAGCTGGCGCTGGCCGAGGCGGATGCCGAGGTGGACGCGAGCGAAGAAGAGTAGGGCGGCGAGCCGGCACGCCGGCATCAAGGCGGATTGTCGAGGTGGGGCCCGGAAGGGCCCCGCTTCCTTTTGGGCCGCTATCTCGTCCTGGAAGGGGGGCGCAAAGGAGGATTCCTCCTGTTTGAACCTGCGGACCGAGCGTTCGCGCTTTCCTGCAACCGGGTCGACTCGGGCGAGGATGTCTCGGGAACCACCCTCGTGCGGCCAAGCCGATCGTTCCACCGAAGGGTCGTCGCGATGAGGGCATCGAGCCAGTTACGGGGCCTACGCGGAGCCGGCGGGTTGGACATCGGGAGTCTCCTTAACGTGACACGCGCGACGCGCGCCCGGCCGGGATCACGGAATTCGATCGCGGGGCCTGGCCCACAGCTAACTTTCGGATATCCAAACAAATAGATGGAAGCGTCGGCGCCTCGTTCGTATAGAATCCCCGTCCCCGGCGGAGGCCATGCCGCGGGCCGGCCGGCGAAGCCGGGGGTGCAAGGCGGGGCAAGTCGCTCTCGGGTAGGGATTTCGTTTGACAGACCCCCCTCTGGCGCGTATGATTCGCGGGTTTTTCCCTTGGCCTCGGGCGTGACGGTGGGACTGTCTCGCACGATCCAAAGTACAGCGGTTACGGTCGATCTCGAGTCCTTCCACGGCTCCGGGGGACGCGGGGAGATCAGGAGAGTCGATGCCGACAATTTCTCAGCTCGTCCGGAAGGGTCGCGAGCGGCTCGCGGTGAAAACCGCGTCCCCGGCCCTGCAGCGCTCGCCGCAGAAGCGCGGCGTGTGCACGCGCGTCTACACCACGACGCCGAAGAAGCCGAACTCCGCGCTGCGCAAGGTCGCGCGCGTTCGCCTGACGAACGGGATCGAAGTCACGACCTACATCCCGGGTGTCGGACACAACCTCCAGGAGCACTCGATCGTCATGATCCGCGGCGGGCGCGTCAAGGACCTGCCGGGAGTTCGTTACCACGTCATTCGCGGAACGCTCGATGCGGTTGGAGTCGCCAACCGCAAGCAGGGTCGTTCCAAGTACGGCGCCAAGCGCCCCAAGGCTTAAGACCATGCCGAGACGCCGAGTCGTCGCCAAGCGCGAGATCCTCCCGGATCCGCTCTACAACTCCCAGCTGGTCACGAAGTTCATCAACTCCGTGATGAGCGCGGGCAAGAAGGCCGTTGCCGAGGGGATCCTGTACGGCGCCCTGAACAAGGTCGCCGAAAAGACGCAGGACGACCCCATGAAGACGTTCAAGAAGGCGATCGAGAACGTCAAGCCGGCCCTCGAGGTCAAGTCCCGCCGCGTGGGCGGCTCGACCTACCAGGTCCCGGTGGAGGTGCGGCCGAACCGCCGGACCTCGCTCGCGATCCGCTGGATCATCGAGTACGCCACGGCGCGCGGCGAGAAGACGATGCGCGAGAAGCTCGCCGCCGAGCTGCTCGACGCCTCGAACCTCCGCGGCGGAGCGATGAAGAAGAAGGACGACACCCACAAGATGGCCGAGGCCAACAAGGCCTTCGCCCACTACCGCTGGTAGATCTGAAACCTGAAACCTGGAACCTGAAACCTTTTAATCATGCCGCGCACCAGCCCCCTCACCGACATCCGCAACATCGGGATCATGGCGCACATCGACGCCGGTAAAACGACGACGACCGAGCGCATCCTTTTCTACACGGGCGTCAACTACAAGATCGGCGAAGTCCACGAAGGGACCGCGACGATGGACTGGATGGTCCAGGAGCAGGAGCGCGGCATCACGATCACGTCGGCCGCGACGACGTGCTTCTGGAAAGACTACCGGATCAACATCATCGACACGCCGGGGCACGTGGACTTCACGGCCGAGGTCGAGCGCTCGCTGCGCGTCCTGGACGGCGCCGTCGCCGTGTTCGACGCGGTGGCCGGAGTCGAGCCGCAGTCGGAGACCGTGTGGCGCCAGGCCAACCGCTACGGCGTCCCCCGCATCGCCTTCGTCAACAAGATGGACCGCGTCGGGGCGAACTTCCCGCGCTGCGTCGAGATGATGAAGACCAAGTTGAACGCCAAGCCCGCTCCGATCCAGATTCCGTGGGGCACCGAGGCCGACCACCGCGGGATCATCGATCTCGTGAACTTGAAGGCCGTCGAGTTCCACGACGATGAGCAGGGCTCGAAGTACGACACGCTCGAGATTCCGGCCGACATGCAGGACGAGACGGCGAAATACCGGGAGATGCTCATCGAGGCGGTCGCCGAGTCCGACGACGCGCTGCTCGAGAAGTACCTCCACGGCGGCAAGGTCGAGGCCGCGGAAATCAAGGACGCGCTGCGCCGCGCGACGATTTCCGGCCACGTCCAGCCCGTGATCTGCGGCTCGGCCTTCAAGAACAAGGGCGTACAGCAGCTGCTCGATGCGGTCGTCGATTACCTCCCGTCGCCCGTCGACGTGAAGCCGATCGTTGGCCATGACGACGTGGGCGCGGAGCTCGAGCGGCCGCCGTCCGACGATGCCCCGTTCTCGGCGCTCGTCTTCAAGATCATGACCGACCCGTTCGTCGGCCAGCTCGCGTTCTTTCGCGTGTACTCGGGCCACATGGATGCCGGCACGGGCGTCTACAACTCGACCAAAGAGACCAACGAGCGGGTGGGCCGCATCCTGAAGATGCACGCCAACAAGCGCGAAGAAATCAAGGAAGTCTGGGCCGGCGACATCGCGGCGGCCGTGGGCCTGAAGAACGTCTCGACGGGCGACACCATCTGTGATCGCGACCAGCCGGTCATCCTCGAGGCGATGAACTTCCCGGAGCCCGTCATCGCGGTCGCCATCGAGCCCAAGACCAAGGCCGACCAGGAAAAGATGGGCATGGCCCTGGCGAAACTGATGCAGGAAGACCCGACCTTCAAGGTCCACACGGACAAGGAGACGGGCCAGACGATCATCCGCGGCATGGGTGAGCTCCACCTCGAGATCATCACGGACCGCATGGTCCGCGAGTTCAACGTCGGCGCGAACATCGGCAAGCCGCAGGTGGCGTACCGCGAGGCGATCACGAAGGAAGCCCAGGGCCACGGCCGCTTCATCCGCCAGTCGGGCGGACGGGGCCAGTACGGCGAATGCAAGATCCGCATCAAGCCGGCCGAGGAAGGCCACGAGTTCGTGTTCGAAAATCAGACGTTCGGCGGCTCCATCCCGAAGGAGTTCATCAAGCCGATCGAGCAGGGCATCAAGGAAGCCCTCGAGACCGGCATCCTTGCGGGCTACCCGACGACGGGAGTCCATGTCGAGCTCTACGACGGCTCGTACCACGACGTCGACTCTTCGGAAATGGCCTTCAAGATCGCGGGCTCCATGGCGTACCAGGACGCCGCCAAGAAGGCCCGGCCGATCATCAAGGAACCGATCATGGACGTCGAGGTCGTGGTCCCCGAGGACTACATGGGCGACGTGATCGGCGACCTCTCCTCGCGCCGCGGCCACATCAAACACATGGAGCCGCGCGCGGGCGTCCAGGTCATTACGGCGCGCGTGCCGCTGTCGGAGATGTTCGGTTACTCGACCAACCTGCGCTCCATGACGCAGGGCCGCGGCAACTACACGATGCAGTTCGCCGCCTACGACGAGGTTCCCAAGTCGGTCAGTGAAGAGATCATCGCGAAGGTCGGAAGCAAGTAACGCAACTGTTGAGGGCGACAGAAAATGGCTAAAGAGAAATTCGACCGCAGCAAGCCGCACGTGAACATCGGGACGATTGGTCACGTGGACCACGGCAAGACGACTTTGACGGCTGCGATCACGCTGATCCTGTCGAAGAAGGGTCTGGCGACGGCGAAGGCCTACGACCAGATCGACAACGCGCCGGAAGAGAAGGCGCGCGGCATCACGATCAACACGGCGCACGTGGAGTACTCGACGACCAAGCGTCACTACGCGCACGTGGACTGCCCGGGCCACGCGGACTACGTGAAGAACATGATCACGGGCGCGGCACAGATGGACGGGGCGATTCTGGTGGTGTCGGCCGCGGACGGCCCGATGCCGCAGACGCGC
>JANMBR010000067.1:0-13543 GCA_031360505.1 Acidobacteriota bacterium | reverse complement strand
CCGCGTCTGCGGCGACTGCGCGCGGACCGACTCGATGATGTCGAGGCCCTCGGCGCCGTGCGTGCCGGAGAGCCGCAGGTCGAGGATTGCGAGCGCGTAGTCGTTCACCGCGACCAGCGCCTCGGCCTCCTGCGTCTCGCGCGCGCAATCGACGGCGTAGCCCTTCGTGGTGAAGTACTCACGCATCGCAAACAGGATCGGCTCCTCGTCATCCACGATCAGAATTCGGTTCGTAATGAGCGAAGAGAGTGCAAGGGCGCGGCCAGCCGGGCCGGTAGCCAGCAACCCAAATGGAATGAATTACTTACAGAGATTCAGCCGTGCGAGTAGTGCCAGGAAGCGTCTGATTCTCAGACGGATCCGGCCGAAATTCCGAGATCTGGACGCTACTCGATCCCGTACTTCTTGATCTTCTGGTACAGCGAGCTGCGCGGGATGCCGAGCTTCTTCGCGGCGGCCTCGACGCGGCCGCCTTCGGCCCGGAGGACGCGCTCGATGTGGGCGCGCTCGACGTCGACGAGCGTGCGATCGAGATCCTCCGCCGCCGGGCCGGTCTCCGCCGGCTCGAAGCGCAGGTCGCGGCGCCCGAGCACGCTCTTGCCCGAGAGCAGGATCGCGCGCTCGAGCACGTTGCGCAGCTCGCGGATGTTGCCGGGCCACGAGTAGCTCGAAAGCGAACGCGCCGCGTCTTCGGCGATCGTGATCTTCGCGTAGCCCGCGCGCGCGGCCAGGGACTCGAGGACGCGCTCGGCGAGAATCGGGATGTCCTCGGGGCGCTCGCGCAGGGACGGGACGCTCAGGGGGATCGTGCTGATCCGGAAGTAGAGATCGCTGCGAAACTTTTTCTCCCGCACGAGCTCGGCCAGGGCCTGGTGCGTGGCGGTGATCAGGCGGATGTCCACGCGCCGATCGCGCACGTCGCCGAGGCGGCGGAACTGCTTCTCCTCGAGGACCTTCAGGAGCTTGGGCTGGACCTGCAGGTCCACGTCGCCGATCTCGTCGAGAAACACGGTTCCGCGGTGCGCGACCTCGAGGAGGCCTGGTTTCGCGGCCGACGCCCCGGTGAAGGCGCCCTTCTCGTGGCCGAAGAGCTCGGTTTCCAGGAATTCGCGCGAGAGGCCGGCGCAGTTCAGGTCTACGAACGCGCCCTCGGCGCGCGGGCCATTCTCGTGGAGCCATCGCGCGAGGACTCCCTTGCCGGCTCCCGTCTCTCCCTGGATCAGCACCGGGCTGTCCGAGGCCGCCACCTTGCGCGCCTCGGCCGCGAGCGCACGAATCGCCGCGCTCGATCCGAGGAACGGATCTCGCAACTCGCGCGCCAGGCGTGACCGGCGCGCCATCTGCTGCTGCCGATTGCGCTGGTTCTCGATCAGCCGCTCGAGGATGACCGCCAGGGCCTCGAGCTGCACGGGCTTCGTCAGGAACTGCTCGGCGCCCTCTTTGATCGCCTTGACCGCCAGGTCCACCGAGCCGTGCGCCGTCAGGATGACGACGGGCACCGAAGGGTCGACGTCCCGGAAGCGCGGGAGAAGCTCCAGGGCGTTCCCGTCGGGAAGCGAGTAGTCCACGATTGCGATGTCGGGCGGGGCCTTCCGGAACGCGGCCTCGGCCGCTGCGCAGCTCTCCGCCTCCTCGACTTCGAACCCCCTGCCCCGCAGGAAGTCGCAGACGCCGAAGCGCACCGCGGGTTCGTCGTCGACGAGCAGGACGCGCTGCCGGACGGCCTTACTCACGGGCGGTCACGGGCAGCCGCACCGTCACGACAGCGCCCCCCTCGGCCCGATTGCCCGCCGCGATGCGGCCGCCGTGATCCTCCACGATCCTCTGGACGATCGACAGCCCGAGGCCGGTCCCGCCGCGGCGGCGTGTGAAGAACGGCTCGAAGATGCGGGGCAGGTCCTCCGGGCGAAAGCCCGGGCCCGAGTCCCGCACCCGGCAGTCGATCCATCGCTCTGCGTCGATGCGCATCAGCTCCGCCTCGACTATAACTGCGCTTTGCGGCGGGGCGTGGCGCACCGCGTTGTCGAGGAGGTTCTGGAAGACCTGCGTCAGCCGCCGGCGGTCCATCCGCACGCGCGGCAGGTCGCCGACCGCGGAGGTCTCGATCGCGACCTCCGAGCGTTCGGCGAGCGCGCTGCACCCCTGCACCGCTTCCGCGACGACCTCAGCCACAGCGCCCTCGCTGAACTCGAGGCTCGTCGGCTTGCCGTATTCGAGCAGGTCGCCCATGAGGTGCGAGAGCCGCTCGAGCTCTCCGCGCAGGACCGCCACGTACTGCGTGTACTCGTCGCGCTGGCCGAATCGCGCCTCGAAAGCGTCGAGCGTGGCCGAGATTCCGAAGAGCGGGTTGCGGACCTCGTGCGCGACGCCGGCCACGAGCGAGCCCATCGCCGACATCGTGCGCGTGTGGTGCAGCTTTTCCTGGAGCCGCACGACGCCGGTGATCTCGCGCGCGACGAGGATGATCCGCTCGGACTCGCTGCTTGCCGCCCGCAGGAGGCTGGCCGCGACGTCCCACGTGCGGCCGGTGCCGACATCGCGGGCCTGCCCCGAGGTTGCCGAGCCCCCCGTCCGGATTTCGCGGGCGAGCTCGGCCGATTTCTGCCAGGGCTCCCCCGGGCCGAGCGATTCGATCGACGCGCCGATCGTCTCCCGATAGGTCTTGCCGGAGAGGACCTTGGCCGCGCGGTTCAGGCGCCGGATCAGCGCGTTGCCGTCGAGGATGAGCACGGGCGACTCGATCGCGTCGAACGTGCGCTGCCACTCCTTGGCCGCGTCCTGGATGGCAAACTGAAGGCGCGCCTGGTTCTCGTCGGCGGCCTTGCGCTCGGTGACGTCGCGCAGCTGCACGAGCAGTCCTGCCACGCTCGGGTGGTTCGACAGGTCGCTGCCGATTGCCTCCATGTGGCGCCACGATCCGTCGCGGTGGCGGACCCGGAACTCCGCTGATGCGGAGCCCGACTCATGGACCAGGGCCGTGAACATCCGCCGAACGGCCTCGCCGTCTTCGGGGTGGACGTAGTCGAAGACGGCCTCCTCGAGGACTTCCTGCGGCTTGTAACCGAGCAGCCGCTCGAGCGACGGGCTCCCGTACCGGATGGCCCCGCCCCCGTCCACGATCATAATGACGTCGAGCGCATTGTCGATGAGGGAGCGAAAATACTCCTCGCTCTCGCGCAGCGCGTCCACGGCCCGGCGCCGCTCGGTGACGTCCACCATCGTTCCCTCGATCACGGGCTCGGGGGGCGAGCCGTCCTCGATCAGGTGCACGTTCTCGAGGACCCACACCGCGCCGCCGTCCTTGCGCCGCAGGCGCACCTCGGAGTTCGTCACCGAGCCCTGCTCGCGCAGTCGCGCGAGGAACGCGTCGCGATCGCCGGGCTCCGGGTAGAAGTCCCGTCCGTTGCGGCCGCGCACCTCCTCGCGGGAGGCGTAGCCGAGCATCCGCGCGAAGGACTCGTTGCAGTCGATGACCCGGCCGTCGAGCGCCGTGCGGTAGACGCCGG
Source organism: Acidobacteriota bacterium (assembly GCA_031360505.1). Classification (GTDB taxonomy): domain Bacteria; phylum Acidobacteriota; class Thermoanaerobaculia; order UBA5066; family Gp7-AA6; genus DAHUXD01. Next base: position 10,037 of record JANMBR010000067.1, on the reverse strand, counting down.
CGAGGTTGCGCTCGAAGAGGTTGCGAAAGCGCGCCTCGGAGGCCCGGCGCGCCTCCTCGACCTCGCGCTGCCCGCTGATGTCCGAGGCGATTCCGGTCGTGCCGAGCAGGTTGCCCTGGTCGTCGCGCACGGCCGCCGTCTTGAAGGAAAGCGTGACGAGCTTGCCGTCCTTGCGGCGGTGGCGGGTCTCGTACTGCACGTAGCGCTCGCCCTCGAGGATCCGCTCGAGCGACTTCAGGTCCCGGCCCGCCTCGCCGGGGACCATCCAGTCGGTCATGGGGCGGCCGATCATCTCCTCGGGCGCGCACCCGTAGATGCGCCGGGCGGCCGCGTTGACGAACGTCCAGCGGCCGAAGGCGTCCGCGGACCAGATGAGCTCGTTGGAATTCTCGACGAGCTCGCGGTAGCGCTTCTCGCTCGACCCGAGCCGGTCGTCCGCTTCGCTGAGAATGATGGAGAGAATATAGGCCGGCGCACCGGCCGCGGCAAGCTCCCTGTCGTCAGGCGGGCGTGAACTCGAGGGCGCGGGCGGACGGAATCAGGCCCTCCTCCGCGGCGAGCCGATAGAAGAGGCGAAGGCCTTCGAGGTCGCCGGTGTCGAGCTCGAAGTGCAGGGCGTGGCGCAGGTAGTCCTCGACGACCGGAGCGGAGAGCCCGGACGCCGCGGCTTCCTCCCGGACCATCGCGTCGAACGCCGCGACGCCGGCCTCGTACGACCGCCGCAGCAGCGCCGCCACCTCGGCCGTGGCGTGGTCCCCCCGCACCGCCCAGAACGCGAAGACGAAGGGATGCCCGGAGAACGCCCGCCACTCCGAGGCGAGGTCGAGCACGACGTGGCCGTTGAGTCGGGTCTTCATTGCAGGATCGCCGATGATGAGCCGAGCGTCCGCGGGGCCGTCCGGCGTCTCGCGGTACTCCGGCTCGAGCCCGTACACCCGCTTGAGGAGAATTCGAGTCAGCGCCGCGGACGTTCTCGACGCGGGATCCAGGTCCACCGAGCGGATCTTCTGGCGCGCGACGTCGGAGACGAGCAGCACCGACCGGACCTCCGAGGCGGCGGCGATCCCGAGAGACGGCACGACCTTGAGCCCGGGAATCCGCTGGTACTCGATCGAGGGGATCAGGCCGACGTCCGCCTGGCCGGAAGCGAGTTTCGCGGCGCAGACCGACGGCATGTCGCGGGAGACGCTCACGCCCGGAGGCGGCTCGTGCAGAAGGCCCCACGTCAGGGGGCGCGCATTCAGAAAATCGACGACGGAAATGCGAAGGTTTGTCATAAGGAGTGCCTTGTCATCCTGAGCGAAGCGAAGGATCCCTTTAGGAGCCGCACCGAGACATTAAAGGGATCCTTCGGGCCTTTGGCCCTCAGGATGACCGCTCCGCCGTCGCATGCGCAACGTCGACGCGGTCACCCCTGACTCATCAAATTGAGGAACTCGGCGTTCGTCTTGGTCTTTTCGAGCTTTTCGGTCAACAGCTCCATGGCCTCGACGGTCGAGAGCGGGTTCAGGACCTTGCGCAGGACCCAGATGCGGTTGAGCTCCTGCTTGTCCATCAGCAGTTCTTCCTTACGGGTGCCCGACTTGTTGATGTCGATCGCCGGGAAGACGCGCTTGTCCACGAGCTTTCGGTCGAGGTGGACTTCCATGTTGCCGGTGCCCTTGAACTCCTCGAAGATCACGTCGTCCATGCGCGAGCCCGTGTCGATGAGCGCGGTGGCCATGATCGTGAGCGAGCCGCCCTCCTCGACGTTGCGCGCGGCGCCGAAGAAGCGCTTGGGCCGCTGCAGGGCGTTGGAGTCCACGCCGCCCGAGAGCACCTTGCCCGACGGCGGCACGATCGCGTTGTAGGCGCGCGCCAGGCGGGTGATCGAGTCGAGGAGGATCACGACGTCGCGCTTGTGCTCGACGAGGCGCTTGGCCTTCTCGATCACCATCTCGGCGACCTGGACGTGCCGGGCCGCCGGCTCGTCGAAGGTCGAGGAGATGACCTCGCCCTTGACCGAACGCTGCATGTCCGTGACTTCCTCGGGCCGCTCGTCGATCAGGAGCACGATGAGCGTGACTTCCGGGTGGTTGGTCGAGATCGAATTGGCGAGCGCCTGCAGCACCATCGTCTTGCCGGTGCGCGGCGCCGCGACGATCAGGCCGCGCTGCCCCTTGCCGACCGGCGACACGAAGTCGAGTACGCGCGAGGTCATGTTGGTCGGAATCTCGAGCCGGATGCGGTCCTGCGGGTAGAGCGGCGTGAGGTTGTCGAAGAAGATCTTCTCGCGGGCGACATCGGGGTGCTCGAAGTTGACCGCCTCGACCTTGATCAGCGCGAAGTAGCGCTCGCCTTCCTTGGGCGGCCGGATCTGTCCCGACACCGTGTCGCCGGTGCGGAGGTCGAACTTGCGGATCTGGGAGGGCGACACGTAGATGTCGTCCGGGCCCGGAAGGTAGTTGTACTCGGGCGCGCGCAGAAACCCGAAACCGTCGGGCAGGCACTCGAGCACGCCCTCGGAAAAGATGAGCCCCTTCTTCTCGGTCTGCGCCTGCAGGATCTTGAAGATGAGGTCCTGCTTGCGCATGCCGGTCGCGTTCTCGACCTCGAGGTCGCGCGCGATTTTCAAGAGCTGCGGGATCTTGATGTCGTGGAGCGCCCGGATGTCGAGCGTGTCGCCGTGGTCGACCATGCCCTCGGCCTCATCGCCGGTCGTGTCCGGAAGGCCCTCGGGCGGGGGTTCTAGGGTCTCGACGTCGGAGTCGCTGGGTCCCTTGCGTCTGGCCATTGTCTCTGTCCTCTTACTGTGTGAAGTGTCGGCGGAAACCGCCGGAGCGTTCGGGGGAAGGTTCGGGAGCGGGAGTCGGGAGAATATCAGCTTCGGACTGACCCCATTATTTCAGATTCCAGGAACAGGGCGCCACTCGCTAGTTCGCGACGGCGCCGCCCTCTGCCGGCTTGGGTTCGGGCTCCACGGCGGCCGCAGCCGGGCGGGGGCTTTCCATGGCGATCTTGATGACCTCGTCCATGGTGTTGACGAGGTGGAATTCCATCTGCCCGCGGATCTCCTCGGGTAGGTCGTCGAGGTCCTTGTCGTTCTCGGCCGAGAGGATGATCGTGCGGATCCCCGCCCGGTAGGCGGCGAGGATCTTGTCCTTGACCCCGCCCACGGGCAGCACCTTGCCCCGCAACGTGATCTCGCCCGTCATCGCGACGTCCTTCAGGACCGGGATCTTGGTCACGGCCGAGAAGAGCGACGAGGCCATGGTGATGCCGGCCGACGGCCCGTCCTTCGGGATCGCGCCCTCGGGAACGTGGATGTGGATGTCGAACTTCTCGTGGAAATTCGGGTCGGCGTCGTACATCTCGGCGCGGCTGCGGACGTAGGAGACCGCGGCGCGCGCCGACTCCTGCATCACGTCGCCGAGCGAGCCCGTGATCGTGAGATTGCCCTTGCCCTTCAAGAGGCTCGTCTCCGTCATCAGGATCTCGCCGCCCGCTTCGGTCCAGGCGAGGCCCGTGGCGATGCCGATCTCGGACACGTCGCTCTTGAGGCGTTTGCGGAACCGGGGCTTGCCGAGGAAATCTTTCAGGTTTTCCGGCGTCACGCGGACGGGCGTCTCGACCTTGTTCTGCACGATCTTGCGCGCGACCTTGCGGCAGAGGCCGCCGATCTCGCGCTCGAGGTTGCGCACGCCGGCTTCCCGGGTGTAGTTCTCGATCACTACCAGGACCGTGTCGTCCAGGATCTCGATCTGGTCTTCCTTGAGCCCGTTGGCCTCGCGCTGCTTGGCCACGAGGAACTGGCGGGCGATCGCGACCTTCTCGTTGGGCGTGTAGCCGGAGAGCTGGATCAGCTCCATCCGGTCCTTGAGCGCCGGCGGGATCGGGTCGGCGATGTTGGCCGTGGCGATGAACATGACCTTCGAGAGGTCGTACTCGACGTCCAGGTAGTGATCGACGAAAGAGTGGTTCTGTTCGGGGTCGAGCACTTCGAGCAGCGCCGCCGCCGGGTCGCCCCGGAAGTCGGAGGACATCTTGTCCACTTCGTCGAGCAGGAACACGGGGTTGACCGCGCCCGCCTTCTTCATCATCTGGATGATCTGGCCCGGGAAGGCGCCGATGTAGGTGCGCCGGTGGCCGCGGATCTCGGCCTCGTCGCGCACGCCGCCGAGCGACAGGCGCACGAACTGGCGGTTGAGCGACCGCGCGATGGATTTGGCGAGCGACGTCTTTCCGACGCCCGGGGGGCCGACGAAACAGATGATCGAGCCCTTCGTCTTCTGGACGAGCTGCCGGACGGCCAGGAACTCCAGGATCCGCTCCTTGACCTTCTCGAGCCCGAAGTGGTCGTCGTTCAGGATCTGCTCGGCGCGCGTCAGGTCTTTCGACTCGCGCGACGCCTTCTTCCAGGGCACGCCCACGAGCCATTCGATGTAGTTGCGCGAGACCGTCGCCTCGGCCGACACCGGGGGCATCGCCTCGAGGCGCCGCAGCTCCTGGTCGGCCTTCTCGCGGACCTCCTTGGGCATGCCGGACGTCTCGATCTTCTTCTTGAGCTCCTCGACCTCGTCAGTGCGGTCGTCTTTGCGGCCGAGCTCCTGGTGGATCGCCTTGATCTTCTCGTTGAGGTAGTACTCCTTCTGGGCCTTCTCCATCTGCTTCTTGACCTTGTTGTTGATCCGGCGGTCGATGTTGACCTTGTCAATCTCGACCTCCAGCAGGTCCTGGAGCTTCTGGAGACGCTCGTAGGGAGACTCCGCCTCGAGCAGCGTCTGCTTCTCGGCGGTGGCGACGGAGAGGTGCGCGGCCAGCGTGTCGGCGAAGCGCTCCGGATCGTCGATCTTGAGAGAGGCGGCCAGGCCCTCGAAGGCCAGGTGGTGCGAGAGCTTGGCGTACTGCTCGAACAGCGCGAGCACTTTCGCCATGTAGTCCCGCAGGCTCTCCACGTCCGACGGACGGAGCGGCAGGAGGTCGACTGCGACCGACAGGTACTCGCCCTTGCGCTCGAAGGCCATGATCCGGCCCCGCCGCACGCCCTCGACCATCACCTTGATGTGGCCGTTGGGAAGCTTCAGGGACTGGGCCACCGTCGCGACGACCCCGACCTCGTAGATGTCCTCGGGCTTGGGCTCGTCGAGTTGGGGGTCCTTCTGCGCGGCGAGGAACAGCCGCTTGACCGGGGTCGCGAGCGCCGCCTCGAGGGCGCGGATCGAGGACTCGCGGCCCACCACGAAGGGCTGCATCATGTGGGGAAAGACCACCATGTCCCGCAGGGGGACGAGCGGGAGGCTTTCCAACCCGCGGCCGGCGTTATCCGTTTTCATCTGGTTTGAGTTTCCATTCGGGGGAAATCCGAATTCCGAAATTCGAATTCCGAAATTGAGTTTACCCCGCCTTGCGAAGGATGGTGATCGGGTTCGTGTGGTGCTTGACCACGTCCCGGGTGATGACGCACTCCTCGATGTCGTCGTCGGAGGGGACCTGGTACATCACGTCGAGCATCAGGTCTTCGATGATGATCTTGAGTCCCCGGGCCCCGACGTTGCGCGCCAGGGCCTCCTCGGCGATCGCCTCGATGGCGTCGTCGGTGAACCGCAGCTGGACGTTCTCGAACTCCAGCATGGTCTGGTACTGCTTGACGAGCGAGTTCTTGGGCTCCCGCAGGATCTCGACGAGCGCCGGCTGGTCGAGCTCCGAGAGGGTCGCCACGACCGGCAGACGGCCGACGAACTCCGGGATCATGCCGAACTTGATGAGGTCCTCGGGGTGCACCTTCTGGAGGAGCACGCTCGAGCGCTTCTCTTTCTTCGACACGATCTTCGCGCCGAAGCCCATCGTCTTCTCGGTCATCCGGCGGTTGATGATCTCCTCGAGGCCGACGAAGGCGCCGCCGCAGAGAAAGAGGATGTTCGTCGTGTCGATCTGGATGAACTCCTGGTGCGGGTGCTTGCGTCCGCCCTGCGGCGGGACGTTGGCGACCGTGCCCTCGAGGATCTTCAGCAGCGCCTGCTGGACGCCCTCGCCCGAGACGTCGCGGGTGATCGACGGGTTCTCGCCCTTGCGGGCGATCTTGTCGACCTCGTCGATGTAGACGATGCCGCGCTCCGTTTTTTCCTTGTCGTTGCCGGCGGCCTGGTAGAGCTTCAGGATGATGTTCTCGACGTCCTCGCCCACGTAGCCCGCTTCCGTCAGGGTCGTGGCGTCCACGATCGTGAACGGCACCGAGAGGAGTTTGGCCAGCGTCTGGGCGAGCAGGGTCTTCCCGGTGCCCGTGGGCCCGATCATCAGGATGTTCGACTTCTGGAGCTCCACGTCGAGCTTGCGGTTCTTCTCCAGATAGTCGATCCGCTTGTAGTGGTTGTAGACCGCGACGGCGAGCTTCTTCTTGGCCTGGTCCTGCCCGATCACGTAGCCGTCGAGGAAATCCTTGATCTCCTTGGGCTTGGGGAGCTTGGCCTCGGGGGCCTGGGTCTCGAGGACGCGGTCCTCGGCGATGATGTCGAGGCAGATGTCGACGCACTCGTCGCAGATGTAGACCGTGGGCCCGGCGATGAGCTTCTTGACGTCCCGTTGACTCTTGTTGCAGAAGGAGCAGCGCAGGACGTCGCCGTTCCCGGTTTTCTTCGACATTCAGCCTCCGGAGGGATGAGGGAATTCTAGGGTCGCCTCTCCCTCCCCGTCAACTATAAGCACCTGAATTTAGCATAACCCCTTCAGCGCTAACGCGCGGGGGTTCGGGGAATTCCACCACCAGACAGCAGTACGCAGGCTGCAGGAGGCAGGATTCAGAAGCGGCGCTCGCCTGCCTCCGACCCCTCCGGACTCCCGGCTCTAGCCGGCGGCCTTCAGCGCCAGGTCGTCGCGCCGGTGGTAGATCGCGTCCACGAGCCCGTAGGTCTTGGCGTCCTCGGCTTCGAGGATGTAGTCGCGGTCGGTGTCCTTCGAGACCTTCTCGAGCGGCTGCCCGGTGTGCTGCGCCATGATCTGGTTCAACCGCTCCTTGAGGCGCATGAGGTCGCGGGCGTGGATCTCGATGTCCGTCGCCTGGCCCTGCATGCCGTATGCGAGCGGTTGGTGGATCAGGAAGCGGGAATTCGGCAGCGAGTAACGCTTGCCGGGGGCGCCGGCCGCCATCAGGACCGCCGCCATCGACGCAGCCTGGCCGACGCAGATCGTGGACACGTCGTTCTTGACGTACTGCATCGTGTCGTAGATCGCCATGCCGGCGGTGATCGAGCCTCCCGGAGAGTTGATGTAGAAGGCGATGTCCTTCTCGGAGTTCTCCGACTCGAGGAAGAGCATCTGGGCGATGATGAGGTTGGCGATGGTGTCGTCGACCGGCTGGCCGAGGAAAATGATGTTGTCCTTGAGCAGCCGCGAGTAGATGTCGTACGCGCGCTCCCCCCGGCTCGTCTGCTCGATCACCATTGGAACCAGGACCATGCCGCCCCCCTCGTAGTCGTCGTCGAGTGTCATGTCAGTCAAGTCGAAGAACCTACTTCACTTCCACCGGCCCCGAGGGTAGCACCTTCGCGCTGTCAATCAAGAGGTCGACGGCCCTGGCCAGCCGCATCTCGTCGCGCAAGGACTCGATGCCGCCGGCCTTCGCCATCTGCTCGCGCAGGACGGAGGGCTCGATCCCGCGCTGCGCGGCGGCCCGCTTGAACTCCGCCTCGAGCTCCGTCTCCGAAATCGCGATGCCTTCCTTCTCGGCGATCGCATCGAGGAGCAGGTACTCCCGGACGCGCTTCTCCGCCCCGGGTCGGGCCTCGGACCGCAGCTTCTCCCAGTCTTCCTTCTCGGGGTCGACGCCGCTCTGCGCGAGGTAACGCGCGTAGTCGCGCAGCGCCGCGACGGTCTCCGCCTCCACCAGGACCTCGGGCGCGGGGATCTCGCGGCGCGACAGCAGCCCGTCGAGGATGACCCGCCGGAACTTGCGCTTGCGGTCCGCCTCTTTCTCGTGGCGCAGGCGCGTGCGCACTTTCTCGCGCAGCGCCTCGAGCGTGTCCCCCTCGGCCACCGCCCCCGCAAACTCGTCGTCGAGCGCCGGGAGCTTCTTCTCCTTGAGCGCCGCGAGCGTCACCTGGTAGTCGATCGTCTTGCCCTTGAACTCGTCGTTGGGAAAATCGTCGGCAAAAGTCTTGCGGAAGCTGCGCGTCTCGCCGACCGCGGCGCCGCGCAGGGCGTCGTTGACCTCCGCCATCGAATCCTCGTGGCCCACCTCGAGCGTGATCTTCTCGTCGCGGAACGTCCGCGGGTTCTGTCCCGGGGCCAGGATCTCGATGAACGACCCCGCGATGTCGGCGACCGCGAAGTCGCCCTTGGCCGCCGGGCGGCCCTCGACCGGGTGGAACTCGGCGTGCGCCTCACGGATGCGTTCGACGACCTTCGACACGTCCTCGTCGGTCGGCTCGACCGGCTGGTCTTCGACCGGGACGCCCCGATAGTCGCCCGGGTCGACCGGCGGCTTGAGATCGAGCCGCGCCTCGAAGCGCATGGGGCCGGGCGGCTCCCACTTCAGCTCATCGATGTGCGGGCGGCCAAGGACCGAGAGCTTGCGCTCCTCGATCGCCGCGGCGAGTGCGTCCGGAAGGATCGCCTCGAGCACGTCGCCCTTGATCTCGTCCGCGAACCGTTTCTGGATCACCGACCGGGGCGCCTTGCCCTTGCGGAACCCGGGGATCGCGGCCCGCTGCACGTACGACTTCGTGACGGCGGCGAAGGCCTTTTCCACGTCCTGCGCCGGCACCTCGATCTCGAGCGTGGTGCGCGTGGCGGTTTCGTCTTTCGTTGCGAGGATGGCCATAGGGCGGGGATCTTACTCTGATCCCGACGTCCCCTAGGGACGCGCGGGGACGCTCCGGGTCGGGGGCCGCGGGCCGACCGGGATGGGCGCGGATCGCGTCGGCGCCAGCCGCTCGTAGGCCGCTTCCACGTCGAGGCGGCCCCAGCCGTAGACGGGGTTCGGGACCTCGGTGCCCGGGTAGTCGCCGCAGTTCAGATCGATCGTCCGTGGCACCGCCCCGAGCTCGAGCATCTGCTCGGTGCGGTCCACGTCGCCGGCGAGCGCGGGGACCGCGGACCACAGGAGCGCGACCGCGCCCGTCACGTGCGGCGCCGCGGCCGAGGTTCCGGTAAATCCGCCCGAGTAGCCGCCCGAAAGCGCGGCCGTTCTCAAGTTGACGCCCGGCGCAACGATGTCGGGCTTGAGCCGGTTGGAGCCGTCGACGAGCACCGGGCCGATGCTCGAGAAGGAAGCGATCGTGTCGGCCGCGTCCGTGGCACCGACCGTGACGCCCGCGTCGTAGAAGGCCGGCACGTCGAAGATCGTGGAGCAGGTCGGGACGAGGCCTCCGGAACTTGAGCCGCTGTTGCCGGCGGCGAAGACGACGGCGATGCCGGCAGCCCGGACGTTCTCGACGACACTCTGCAGGATGCCCGGGCTCGTGCACCCTTCGCTCGCGGGACAGGCCCAGGAGTTGTTGATGACGTCGGCCCCGAGGTCCGGCCGGGGATTCTCACCGGCCGCGTCGGTCGGAGCGAGGAACCACTCGAAGCACTCGGTGTAGCGCGCCGGCGTTCCATTGCCCTGGTCCATGTTGCGGCAACCGATCAGACTCGCCCCCGGAGCCACGCCGATCTGGTTCGACCCTCCGTCGTCGCCGACGGAAAGGCCCGACGTCCCCGTGCCGTGGCCGTCGTCGTCGCAGGGTGCCGGCGAGTCCGAGCCGCACGGATTGCCGGGCACCGCGTCGTGGATCGCATCGTGCCAGTTGTAGCCGTGGGAAGCGCTCGCGCCATCCCACCCGCGGTAGTGCGCCTGGAGCGCAGGATGGTCCCATTGGAAGCCGGTGTCCGCGATTCCGATGACGATGCCCTGCCCGGTGAAGCCGCGGCTCCAGAGCTCCGGCGCGCGGATGAGCGCGATGTTCGGCTCGACGGACGCGGACGCGCGGACGGTGAGCCGTGAATCGCGAACCGACTCCTCTCGCCGAAGGGGCGCCTCGCGGTTGGCTTCCACGGCCGATACGTCCGCCCGCGCGGCGAGC
>JANMBR010000163.1:0-12383 GCA_031360505.1 Acidobacteriota bacterium | reverse complement strand
TGTCGTCGACGTCGGTCAAGTTCATGATCTGCGTGACCCGCAAGCCCTTCGCGAGCAGATGGCGCCGCAGGACGTCCTCCCAGAGGAATGTGCGCAGGTTCCCGATGTGCACCACGTTGTAGACCGTGGGGCCGCACGTGTAGAGACGCACGTGCCCGTCCTCTCGCGGAGAGAAATCTTCGAGCTTGCGGCCGAGCGTATTGAAGACTCTGAGCGTCACCAGATCCCCTTTTCCTTCTGCCGGCGGACTTTGCGCCAGGTCAGCTCGCGCTTGAGGCCCCGGAGGCGGTCCACGAAGAGCATGCCGTTCAGGTGGTCGGTCTCGTGGCAGAGCGCCCGCGCGAGCAGCCCCGTCCCCTCGATCTCCCGCACCGCCCCGGTCGCGTCACCCGCGCGCACGCGGACCCGCGCCGGGCGCACAACCTTTTCGGCCAGGTCGGGGACCGAAAGGCAGCCCTCCTCCTCCTTCTGCTCGCCGGAGGCATCGACGACGACCGGGTTCACGAGGACGATCACGCCGTTCGGGTCCGCGCCGACGGACAGGTCGATGATCGCGACGCGCTTGTTGACACCGATCTGCGGCGCCGCCAGCCCGACGCCGGGCGCGGCGTGGCAGGTCTCGACCATGTCCGCCACCAGGCCCGCGAGCTCCTCGCGGGAGAGGTCGACCTCCGCGTTCTGGTCGAGGAGCCGTGGGTCGCCAAAGCGCACGATGTCGCGGATCACGACCGGTTCTCCCACCGTGACCTGTCCTCGGTACCCCAGGGCCTGTCTCCATCGCATGACAGCTGGTGCTCTGCCTGCCTTCGGGCTTCGACCATAAGTCCTTGATTTAGAGCACATTCTTCCGCTCCGGGCAAGCCGAGGCAGTGGCACGCTGCTCGCTCTCTGCATAGGGCTGGAGACAGGAGACACACAGATGAACGCTCATCGAATCGGCTATCTGGCGGCGTTGGTCGGCCTGGCGGCTTCGACCGCTCTCGGGCAGACGGAGCGCCGGAGCGCCTACTCTTACTTGCGCGAGGCCTCCGGCGAGGTGACGGTCATTTCCGGGTTGAACGGCACGGTCCAGGCTCGGCCCAACCTGCCGATCTCGCCCGGCGACGAGATCCGCACGGATGATCCGGGGCGCGCCGAGATCGCGCTGGCCGACGGCAACGTCCTGCACGTGGGCGGTGGCACGTCCGTCCAGTTCGTTTCGCTCTATGCGCAGCAGGGGTCCGACGACGAGGTCTCCGCCCTTTCGCTCAAGCAGGGCTCAGTCCTGCTCTCGGTGGTCGGCTCCGACGAGAAGGCCCCCCGCATCGACACCAGCGACGTTGCCGTTTACACGAACGCGGGCGCCCGGGTGCGCGTCAACGCGGATCCGCGCCGCGGCACGGCCGTCATCGTGCGCGCCGGATCAGTCGAGGTGCGCTCGCCCGCCGGCTCCTACACCGTGCGCGCGGGCAACTATCTGCTCGCCCACGGCCAGGAAGAGCCCGAGATCGCCCGCGGCAGCTTCTCGCGCGACCGCTTCGACAGCTGGGTGGCGGATCGTCTCGAAGCCACCTACGACTCGCCGCGCAACGCATCGAGCCAGTACGTCGGCGAGGACTACGCGAGCGACGTGGCGTCGCTGGAGGGGCACGGCAACTGGGACTACAACACGACCTCCTCGAGCTATGTCTGGCGGCCCACGGTGGCGGCCGGCTGGACTCCCTATTCGAACGGCTCGTGGTACTACACGCCGGCCGGACTGACCTGGTGGTCACAGGACTCGTGGGGCTGGTATCCCTTCCACTACGGCAACTGGTTTTTCGATTCCGGCTGGAGCAGCTGGTGCTGGTCGCCCGGGTACGTCTATTCGCCCGCGTGGGTCTACTGGGGCTACACGCCCTCCTACGTCGGATGGTGCCCCATCGGCTGGTATGGCCCCTACAGCTCGCCCTGGTTCAACAACTACTACCGCAACTCCGCGTACCCCCGGAACTCCATCGCGTTTGCCATCAACGGGAACTACTCGACCCGGCGCGTGGACTTGCGCGGCTGGAACTTCACGGGCGCCGGCGGCTTCGGCACGACGCGCGGCCGCGTGGATGTCATTTCCGGCACGCGGGTGGTGGACCGGCTCGGCGGCAAGTTGGCGATCTCGTCGCGCCCGATTGTCCTCGGCGCGCGCACGGGAGCGAGCGTGCGCGAGTCGATGCGCGACTACGTCCGCGAGGCCCCGCGCGTCATTGAGCGCACGGCGGGCCGCGACGCAGATCGCCTCGAGCCCGTGCTGGCCCACGACCGCGAGCTGCCCCAATCGACCGTCGAAGCCCTTCGCGGACGAACGGTCGTCGCCGAGCGTGGCCGCTTGAGCGGTCCCGGGGCGGCGGACCTCGCGCCCCGCGGCGCGACGATCGTGGATCGCGGGCGCGGCGCCGTCTCGATCGAAAGCACGAAGCGCATCGAGACGGACCGAGCGACCGGCCGCACGGTGCTCCGCGATGGCGGCCGCGCGGGGGCGGCGCCTCCCACCTCCGACCGAGTCGCACGTCCCGAATCGCGGCACGTGGAAACGCGCACGGAGCCGATCGAGTCCTGGAGAGGCCGCTCAGGCACCGCCGAGTCCGGCCGCTCCACCACCGAGACGCCCCGCACGCGCAACGAAGCGCCCGCATCCGAGTCGTGGCGCGGCAGCCCGCGCGCAACGCAGCCCCACCTGGACGCGCCCCGCGCGGAGCCCGGCCGCTCAACGGCCGAGGCGCCCCGCTCGCGCAACGGAGCGCCCCCATCCGAGTCGTGGCGCAGCAGCCCGCGCGCGACGCAGCCCCAGTTGGGCGCGCCGCCGGCCGGCCGGAGGTTCGAGTCCGATCAGAAGCCGGTCGAGGACTGGCGCTCTCGGGGAGAGGTTCCTCCGGCGCGCCGCGTCATCGAGGGCGCGGTGCCGGGTCGTCGCAACCCCGAGTCGGGCCCACCGCGCGAGCGTTCGAACGAGTTCGTTCCGCGCGAGGCTCCATCGGCCCCGCGCGGCGGCGCCCCGCACTCCATCGAGCGCGCTCCCGCTCCGGTACAGCCGTCTCAGCCGGCGCCGCGGCAGCAGCCCCAGGCCCCTGCGCAGGCTGCCCCCCCGCCGGCGGCGCACTCCGCCCCGCCCCGCTCGTACTCGGCGCCCTCCGCCCCGCGGCCCGCGCCGCCGTCCAATTCGGGCCGGCCGCACCGCCCCTGAAGCAAGATCTTCTCTGAGGTTTCCTCCTCTTTTCACCGCGCCTTCGGGCGCGGTTTTTTTCGTCCCCAGGGACCGGGCTAGAATCATCTGCAGGTGCGCCGCGTCTTGTCATTGCTGGCCAGTGCCGTCTTCGTCTTCTACTGCACGGCGGTAGGGGTGTATCTCTTCCTGCGCCCATGGACGAGCCCGATGACAGCCCCGGGGTTGCTCGGCTCGGGCTTCTTCCGGGGATTCGTCTCGGGCCTCGGCCTCGTCCATCTCGCGGCAGGCGTTGCGGACCTGCGCAACCTCACGCAGAGCCTCGAGAGTGCCCGGCAGGACGGCGGGAAGGGGCAATGAAGGCGCTCTACGTGACGGACCGCGCCGCGATCGGAGACGAGCGCTTCGCGCGCGTGCTCGAGCGCCTCGCCGGTACGCCGGAGATCACGGTTGAGCTTCGCGAGACGTCGGGGTCCGACCGCGAGCGGCTCGACATCGCCCGCGCGGCACTCGAGCGGCTGGGCCCGGAGGTTCCGATGTACGTCCACCGACGCTTCGACGTCGCGCTCGCCGCTGGAGCCGCCGGCGTCCACCTGCCGGCGAGCGGCCTGCCCGTGTCCCGCGTGCGCGCCCATACGCCCCGCGGCTTTCGCATCGGCGTCTCGACGCACTCCGCCCACGAAGCGCAGGAAGCCATCGCCGCGGGAGCCGACCTCGTCGTCATCGGGCCGATCTTCGACACGCCGTCCAAGCGCGCCTTCGGCCCGCCCCTCGGAGCCGCCAGCCTTGCCGCGCTGCCGGCAGCCGCATCCCATTCCTGCGAGGTCTACGCGATCGGGGGCGTCTCGCAAGAGCGGCTCCCGGAGCTCGAGCCATACAAGGACAGAATCTCCGGAGTCGCCGCGATCCGCCTCTTCCAGGAATCGGCGGACCCCCGCGCGGCGGCAGAAAGGATTGCCGCCCGATGAGCGCTCCGGCCTCCCGCATACTCGAGGCGGCGCGCCGCCTTCTGCCGGCCATCCTCCTCTTCGCCGCGGTGGCGGCCCTCGTGCCAATCCTGGCGCGCGCCGGCGTCCCGATGACGGACGCGCGGTCGGCCAAGGACTACGGGACGTTTGCCGTCGGCCTCGCCGGGGCGCTGCTGGCCACACGCGCTCTCGACTTCGTCCTCTTCGACGTGGGGTTCCGGCTCCGGCGCGGCGCTGCGGCGCCCGAGCTGCTGCGGCAGCTAGTCAGCATTCTCGTCTTCGGCGTTCTGCTCGGCATCCTCTTCAAGCTCGTCCTCGCCGTCAGCCTTCCCGCGCTGCTCACGACCTCCGCGATCATCACGGCCGTCCTCGGTCTCGCGCTCCAGGAAACCCTCGGCAACTTCTTCTCGGGCATGGCGCTGGCGATGGAGCACACGGTGCAGGTCGGCGACATGATCCGCGCGGGCGAGACGGTCGGCCTGGTCGAGCAGCTCTCCTGGCGGGCGATCAAGGTGCGCACGATGGAAGGCAACGCGCTCCTGATCCCCAACACCGTCGCCAGCCGCGACCGGCTCGAGGTCTTCCGCCGCGGCAGCGTCCCGATGGCGCGCACGATGAAAATCGGACTCGAGTACGACCTGCCGCCCGCCCGCGCGCGCGCCGCGCTCGAGGGCGCCGCGAAGGACGTCCCCGGCGTCTCGGGCCTTCCCGCGCCGGCGGCCTACCTCGCGCGTTTTCACGACTTCGCGGTCGAGTACGAATTGCGCTACTGGCTCGACGACTACGCGCACTATCTCGATGTGGACTCTCGCGTTCGCGAGCGAGTCTGGTATCGGCTCGAGCGGGAAGGCATCCCGATCGCGTACCCCATGATCCGGCAGCGGCAATGGGCGATGGGAGCGCTTCCGGGGCCGAGCGCTCCCAGCACTGTGCAGGCCGCAATCGAAGCGAGCTCGCTCTTCGCTCCTCTCTCCGCGGCAGAGCGGCTCACGCTGGCCGGCGGCGCCCGGCTCGTGCGTTTTGCCGAGGGCGAGACGGTGGTCCGCGAGGGCGACACGGGCTCGTCCATGTTCCTGATTGCAGCCGGCCGGACCGGCGTCTCGGTCCACGGCGAGGCCGGGGCGAGCCGGAAGGTCGCAGTCCTCGACGGCGGGGCCTCCTTCGGCGAGATCAGCCTGCTCACCGGAGAGCCGCGCCTGGCAACCGTGCGGGCGATGACGGAAGCGACCCTCGTGGAAATCGACAAGGCCACCCTCGCACCCGTACTCGTCGCGAACCCGTCGCTCGTCGAGAAACTCGACGCCGTGACCCTGGAGCGCCGCCGAAACACCGCCAAAGAGCTGGTCGTCGGGCGCGACGGACAAGCGACCGAAGAGCCCGTGTCGCTGAGGGGCAAGATCGCCCGGTTCTTCGGCCTCAAGGGGCTCTGATGGGCGAAGCGGCCGTCGGGCTGCTCCTCGGTCTTGACCTGACCGAGGTCGACCGGATCGCCGGGGTCCTCGAGCGCCACGGCGAGCGGTTCCTCGCCCGCATTTTTCGAGAGGGCGAGATCCGCCGCGAGCGCAGGCATCCCCGAGCTTTTGCGGAGCACGTCGCCGGCCGGTTCGCGGCGAAGGAGGCGGCCATGAAAGCGCTCGGCCTCGGCTGGCGCGGGCTCGCCTTCCGCGACATCGAGATCGGCCGCGATGCGCACGGAAAGCCGCTCGTCACCTTTCACGGCAAGGCGCTCGCCCGCGCCCGCGTCCTCGAGGTCCTCTCGGCCGAAGTCTCGATCACGCACGGGCGCGACATCGCCGCCGCCGTCGTGGCGTTGCTGACGCGGCCTTCTCCGGGGGCGTGCGTAGGCTAAACTGCGCCCTCCGATGAGCGACCCGACCGACTACAAGGCGACCCTGAACCTCCCCCGCACCGAGTTCCCCATGAAGGCGGACCTCGTGCGGCGCGAGCCCCTGCAGCTCGAAGCCTGGGAGAAGAGCGACCTCGAAGGACGCATCCGCGCGCAGGCGGTCGGTCGGCCGCGCTTCGTGATGCACGACGGCCCCCCGTACGCCAACGGCCACATCCACATCGGGCATGCGCTCAACAAGATCCTGAAGGACGTCGTCGTGCGCAGCCGCGCGATGATGGGCTTCGAAGCGCCCTACGTCCCGGGCTGGGACTGCCACGGCCTCCCGATCGAGCAGCAGGTGGACAAGAAGCTTGGGCTCAAGAAAAGGCAGATGAGCACGGTCGAGATCCGCCGCGCCTGCCGCGCCTACGCCGAGGAGTTCATCGGCATCCAGAGCGAGGAGTTCCAGAGGCTCGGCGTCGGCGGACGGTGGGACCGCCCCTACACCACCATGAGCTTCCCCTACGAGGCCGAGATCGCGCGCGCCTTTGGCGGCTTCTACAGCAAGGGCCTGATCTACCAGGCGCTCAAGTCGGTGCGCTGGTGCTTCACGGACCGCACCGCACTCGCGGAAGCGGAGCTCGAGTACGAGCAACGCATCGATCCAGCGATCCACGTGGCGTTTCCAGCCGAGGCTCGGCTGCCGGAGCTGCCCTCGGCCGAGGTGCACTTCCTGATCTGGACGACGACACCGTGGACGATCCCCTCGAACGTCGCGATCGCCGTCCACCCGGACGAGACCTACGCAATCGTCGAGGCGGACGGCCGCCACTTCGTGGTCGCGGAGAAGCTCGCTGAGTCTGTGGCGAAAGCGGCCGGATGGTCGAGCTGGAAGGTCGCGGCCACGCTGCCTGGAAAGCGGCTCGAGGGCCTCAAGTATCGCCATCCACTTCCCGTCACGAGCCGGGGCGAGCTGACGAGAGAGGAGGCGGCCGCCTCATTCCGCATCGTGCTCGGCGACCACGTCACGATGGACGCCGGCACCGGCCTCGTCCACACGGCCCCCGGCCACGGCGAGGACGACTTCATGACGGGCCAGCGCGAGGGCCTGCCGGTCCTCTCGCCCGTGGACGAGGCGGGCCGATACACGACCGTCGAGAAGTACAAGGGCATGAAGGTCCTCGAGGCCAATCCGGAGATCGTCGAGGACCTGAAGGCCTCGGGCGCGCTCGTTGGCCTCGACCCGAAGTACCGCCACGAATATCCCCACTGCTGGCGCTGCAAGAACCCCGTCATCTTCCGCGCGACCGTGCAGTGGTTCGTGCGCCTCGACCTCCCGACGACCGACGTACGCCAGGGTGCGCTCGAGGCGATCGCGAAGGTGAAGTGGACGCCCTCCTGGGGTGAGCAGCGCATCGCCGGGATGGTCGAGAACCGGCGCGAATGGGTCATCTCGCGGCAGCGCAAGTGGGGTTCGCCGATCACGC
Organism: Acidobacteriota bacterium; assembly: GCA_031360505.1. Lineage (GTDB taxonomy): Bacteria > Acidobacteriota > Thermoanaerobaculia > UBA5066 > Gp7-AA6 > DAHUXD01. The sequence continues at coordinate 4,925 of JANMBR010000163.1, read as the reverse complement.
TGCTGTACGCGATGCGCAACGGCGAACGCGCGGGCACCTATCCCTGGAGCGACGCGCCGGCCGAGCAGAAGAAGTTCTTCGACCACGTGGCTCGGATCTTCCATGCGGAGGGCGCCGACGCCTGGTACGCGCGGCCGGCGACGGACTTCCTGCCGCCCGGCGCCGATCTGCGCGGCTTTGGGCCCGGCGACTTCCAGGCCGAGACCGACATCATGGACGTGTGGTTCGACTCGGGCGTCTCCCACATGGCCGTGCTGCGCTCGGGGCAGTGGCCCGAGCTCGTCCGACCCGAAGGCGAGCGCCCGGCAAACCTCTACATCGAGGGACACGATCAGCACCGCGGCTGGTTCCAGTCGTCGCTTTTGACCTCCGTCGCGCTCTACGGCGACGCGCCCTACGACGGCGTCATCACGCACGGCTTCGTCGTGGACGGCCAGGGCCGAAAGATGTCGAAGTCGATCGGCAACGTCGTCGCGCCCCAGGACCTGATCAAGAAATTCGGCGCCGACATCGTCCGGCTGTGGGTCGCGAGCCTCGATTACCGCGACGACGACCCGATCTCGGACGAGATTCTCGCGCGCTGCGGCGAGGCGTACCGCAAGGTCCGCAACACCGCGCGGTATCTCATCTCCAACCTCTACGACTTTGATCCCGCGAAGGACGCCGTGCCCGTGTCACAGCTCGAGCCGCTCGACGCCTGGGCGCTCGCGGAGGCCCGCGCCGTGGCGGGGCGAATCCGCCAGGGTTACGAGTCCTACGAGTTCCACGTGATCTACCACCAGTTGGTGAACTTCTGCGCGACGACGCTTTCGGCGTTCTACTGCGACATCATCAAGGATCGCCTCTACGCCTCGGCGGCGAAGTCTCGCGAGCGCCGTTCGGCGCAGACTGCGTTGTACTGGATCGCGCGAGCGCTGGCGACCGCGGCCGCCCCCGTCCTCGCCTTCACCGCCGAGGAGATCTGGGCGGCCCTGCCCGGAAAGAAGGAAGAATCGGTCCACCTCGCGCGTTTTGAGCCGCTGGACGACCTCGGCGGAGGCACGGTTGCCGCCGCCGCGTGGGAGCGCCTGACCAAGCTGCGAGAAGAGGCCGCCGTGATCCTGGAAGAAGCGCGCAGAGAAAAAGTGATCGGGTCCTCCCTCGAGGGCGCGATCGCCCTGACGGGTCTCCCCGCAGAGCTCGCGGGCGACCGGGCCGCGACGGGCACGGGCGGGACGGGCCTCGCCGACCTCTTCATCGTGTCCGAAACCGTCGAGGAACCCCCCTCGGCCGGCGACGGCTGGCGCGATTCTCTCGTCTATCCCGGGATGAAGCTCGCCTTCCGCAAGGCCCGCGGCCGCCGCTGCGACCGATGCTGGAAGGTGACCCCGGAGGCCGAAGGCCAGGGCCTCTGCGTCCGATGCCGGGCCGTCGTCGGCGGAGCGGCCGCGTGAGGTCGCTCCGGGAATCCACGCTCTATCGCGGCGCCTACCTCGCCGTGTCGCTGGCCGTCCTCTTCCTGGACCAGTGGACCAAGGGGATCATCACCCGCACGATGGAAGTCCACCAGTCGCGCACAATTCTGAATGACTTCTTCGATCTCACGTACGTCCGCAACACCGGCGCCGCCTTCGGCCTCTTCGCTTCGGTGGATTCCTCGATGAAGGCGATCGTCCTCAACAGCGTCGCGGTCGTCGTGTTCCTGATCGTTTCGGCCTACGCGTTGCGCTCCTCGCACAGGAGCGTGCGACTTCAGCTCGGGCTCGCGCTCATCCTCGGCGGCGCCGTCGGCAACCTGCTCGACCGCGCCCGCTTCGGTTACGTCGTCGACTTCCTCGACTTCGCGGTCTCCGGACACCACTGGCCCGCCTTCAACGTCGCCGATTCGGCGATCTGCATCGGCGTCGGCTTTCTGTTCCTCGACATGCTCCGCAACGACGAGCAGTCCGCGCCGCGCCCCGACGCGGCGGCCGGGAGCTAGGCCATCTTTCCGCGCCTGATCCACGTCGGCAGCTTCTATCTTCCGACCTACGGCGTCGTCCTCGCGATCGCCTACCTCACGGGGATCTGGCTGCTGCGCCGCAAGGCGCTGGCGGCCGGCCTTCCGGACCAAAAGGTCCTCGACCTGTCGCTCTACATTCTCGCGTCTGCAATCCTCGGGGCCAAGGCCCTGCTCATCGCCGTCGAATGGAAGCGCTACCTCGCGAACCCGAAGGACCTCGTCGAGATCCTGCGCTCGGGCGGCGTCTTCTACGGCGGGCTGATCGCGGCGACGACGACGGCAATCGTCTACATGCGCCGCCACGATCTGCCCGCGTGGGCGATCGCCGACATGGGAGCGCCCTCGATCGCGCTCGGCGAGGCGATCGGCCGCTGGGGCTGCTTCGCGGCCGGATGCTGCTACGGCAAGCAGAGCCACGGCCTCTTCGCCGTGACCTTCAGCGATCCATTCGCCCACGACGCGGTCGGCACTCCCCTCGGCGTCCCGCTCCATCCAACACAGCTGTATCTCTCGGCGAGCGCTTTCCTCGTCTTCCTGATCCTCCAGTGGGCGTATCGGCGCAAGACGTTCGACGGCGAGGTCTTCTGGCTCTACGTGCTGCTCTACGCCATCACCCGCGGCATCGTCGAAATCTGGCGCGGAGACCTCGTGCGCGGGTTCGTGATCCAGGACATCCTCTCGACGTCGCAGTTCATCGGCATTCTGCTCGCGGCGCTGGCGATCGGCATGCTCGCCTTCCTCTCGCGCCGACACCGCGCGGAAGGCTAGGAGGCCCCGTGCTCCGGCGGTTCCAGGTCGGCGCGCCGTCCTCCGGGACCCGGCTCGACCTCTTCCTGGTCGCCGCATGTTCCGACCTCTCCCGCTCGCGCATCCAAAAGCTCATCGCCGAGGGCGCCGCGCGCGTCGGCGGCGAGCCCGCCAAGCGGTCGCACGTGGTGCGGGCCGGCGAACAGATCACGGTCGAAGTCCCCGAGCCCAGAGAAAGCGTGCTTGAGGCGCAGGACATCCCCCTGTCGATCCTGTACGAGGACGAGGACCTGATCGCCATCGACAAGCCGCCGGGCCTCGTGGTCCATCCCGCCCCCGGCCACGCATCCGGGACCCTCGTCAACGCGCTGCTCCACCACGTCCGGGACCTCGCGGGCATCGGGGGCGAGCGCCGGCCGGGCATCGTGCACCGGCTCGACCGCGACACCTCGGGCGTGCTCCTCGTGGCAAAGACCGATCGCGCGCACCAGCTGCTCTCGCGCCAGATCCGCCAGCGCACCATGAAGAAAGAGTACCTCGCCCTGGTCGCCGGCATCCCGAAGGTGCGCAAGGGCGAAGTGTCCCTGTCCGTCGGGCGCGATCCGCGTGACCGCAAGAGGATGAAGGCCTTCCGACCGACGGCCGACGACCTGCCGCCGGGAATTCGCACGGCGCGGACGCTGTACGAGATCGAGCGTGAGTGGTTCGCGCTCGGGCTCACCCTCCTGCGGTGCCGCCTCGTCACGGGGCGCACGCACCAGATCCGCGTCCACCTGTCGGCGTCCAACCTGCCGATCGTCGGCGATCCGACGTACGGGCATCCGACGTATCAGCGAGTGAAGACCGCGCCGCTGAAGAAGCGCCTCGCCGAGTTTCCGCGCCAGGCGCTCCACGCCGAGCGCGTCACCTTCCGGCATCCGGCGAGCCAGGAGATGATCGAGATCGTTGCGCCAATCCCGGCGGACCTGGGGTCGCTCCTCGCGGAGATCGACGCGGAAGCGGTAACCTCGAGCCCATGAGCGACGATCGCGAGGTCCTCTTCGAAGGCCGACACATGCTCTTCCTGAGCCGCAAGGGATGGGAGTACCTCGAGCACCGCACGGCTCCCGAGGCCGCGATGATCGTGGCGATCACACCCGCAGACGAGATTGTCCTTGCCGAGGAGTTCCGGCTGCCGATGAATGCGCCCGTCATGTCGCTGCCCGCCGGCCTCATCGGTGACGAGGGCCCCGAGGACGCGATCGACGCCGCGCGCCGGGAGCTCCAGGAGGAGACCGGGTTCGCGGCGCCATCGCTCGAGCTGCTCGCGAAGGGCCCGGGCTCCGCCGGGCAAAGCTCCGAGATGGTGACCTTCTTCCTGGCGCGCGGCGCCGTCCGATCCGGCAGTCAGGCCGCGCACGACATCGGCAAGATCCGCGTTCACGTGGTCCCGATCACCGGGCTGTCCGACTGGGCCCGCGCGCGCGAGTCCGAAGGCGCCGTCATCGACCCGAAGATCTGGGCCGGCCTCTACCTCGCCGGCCGGCGCTGAGGACTCCGACTACTTGATGGAGACGTAGATCGTCACGCCGTCCTTCTCGAGGGCGACCCGGTTCTCTTCGATCTTCGTGAGGCTGTAACCTTCGATGAACGCGCCGACGGCGGCGATGCGGTCGTTCAGCAGGGCGCGCGGCTCGGTCTCCGACCAGACGATCCCGCCGAGCTCGATCTTGGCGCCGCCGGGAAGCGTGACGGCGCCCGCGTAGGTCTTTCCGTTTGCGATTGCCGGGGAGGCGCGGGGGACGGCGGTCGGGTTCGCGGCAGGCGCCTCCTCGCCACTGGCGGCTGCCGGCGCGGGAGACGGTGGCCGCGTGGTCCGAGGTCTGGCCACGACGACCGGGGTCGCCAGAGCGACAGCGTCGGGCGTCGCGGTCGATTGCGACACGGCGAGCGCACCGGGGCGCCCCTCACCCTTGCCCTCTCCCGCCGGGAGAGGGAGGGAGCTCGACGAGCCGAACTCTTTGCGAACGAACCAAACACCGGCCGTTGCGACCACGATGATTGCCGCCGCGATGCCCAGCCAGCGGACCAACGCGCGGCGCCGGGCAATCCCCGGGTCGGGCAAGGGAGTGGGGATCCACGGACGGTTCGTCGGCCTTGCGGTCTCGCCTTCGCCGGCGGCCTGCGCCCGCTTGAGCGCATCGTCGATCAGGCTCAA
>JANMBR010000119.1:0-3343 GCA_031360505.1 Acidobacteriota bacterium | reverse complement strand
GAGAAGAGCGCTCGCCGACGTCCGATTGAGCACGCCGCGAGCGTAGCGCAACGGGCCGGGAGGCAGGCGCCCGAAGGGTAAGATCTCGGCCAACCATGACGCTTCCAGGCGGAACCCGGCTCGGCTCCTACGAAATCCTGGGCCAGATTGGCGCAGGCGGCATGGGGGAGGTGTACCGCGCGCTGGACCCACGCCTGGGTCGCGAGGTCGCGGTCAAGGTGCTGCCGGCGGCCGTGTCGTCGGATCCCGAGCGGCTGCGGCGCTTCGAGAAGGAGGCTCGATCGGCGTCGGCGCTCAATCACCCCAACATCGTGACGATCCATGACATCGGCGAATCGGACGGAACGTCGTTCATTGCGATGGAGCTCGTGGACGGACACACGCTGCGGGAGCTCCTGGCGGACGGCGGGTTGCCGACCAAGCGGCTGCTTCCCGTCGCGGCGCAGGTGGCGGACGGTCTCGCGAAAGCGCACGGCGCCGGGATCGTGCACCGGGACCTGAAGCCCGAAAACATCATGGTCACGAAGGACGGGTTCGTGAAGATCCTCGACTTCGGGCTCGCGAAATTGACGCAGGCGGAGGGTCCGTCCGGGGCGACGGCCGCCCCGACGGTCTCGGGCGGGACCGAGCCGGGGATCGTGATGGGGACGGTCGGGTACATGTCGCCGGAGCAGGCGCTCGGCAAGGCGCTCGACTTTCGGTCGGACCAGTTTTCATTCGGTTCGATCCTCTACGAGCTGGCGACGGGCAAGCGCGCGTTCCAGCGCGGCAACGCGCCAGAGACGCTCACGGCGATCCTCCGCGAGGAGCCCGAGCCGATCGGGAGCCTGGCGCCGCTGACCCCGGCTCCTCTGCGCTGGATCGTCGAGCGGTGCCTGGCGAAGACTCCCGACGATCGCTACGCCTCGACGCGCGACCTCGCCCGCGATCTTTTCAATCTGCGCGACCGGCTCCCGGAGGCGAGCGGCACGACGTCCGGCGCGGCGACTCTGCTGCGTGCCCGCCCGCCGAAATGGTTGCGTGTCACGCTGGGGCTGACCACCTTTGCGTTGCTGGCGGCGGCGTTCCTGTTGCGCCCGTCGCGAAAAGAGACATCGCCCGCCGGCCCGACCCGGTTTCTCGTGGACACGTCCTCGAGCGCCTCCTTCTTCGGCAGGCCGCCGGTGACGGGGTTGGCGGTTTCTCCCGACGGCCGCCGCATCGCCTACGTCGCCGGGTCCGCCTCGCGATTTCGGCTCTGGGTTCGCTCGCTCGACGAAGTCGAGCCGCGGCCTCTGCCGGGTACGGAATGGGCGGCCTCGCCATTCTGGTCTCCCGACGGACGGCAGATCGCATTTTTCGCCGGAGGCAAGCTCCAGAGGATCGCGGTGGCCGGAGGGCCGCCGCAGGCGATCTGCGAAACTCTCTCCGGGAGCTCCGGGACGTGGGGCCCCGGAGACGCCATCCTGATCGGCCAGTGGGAGGGCGGTGGCGAGAGCGGAATCCTCCGCGTCTCTGCGCAAGGCGGCACTCCCGTTGCCCTGACGAAGGCCGCAAAAGGGCACCTCCACCTGTGGCCCGCGTTTCTTCCCGACGGGCGACATTTTCTCTTTCTCGATCACCTGTTGAACGGCGAGAAGCACGTCGTCAACGTCGGCGCGCTCGATTCCGGCGATGCCCGGCCGCTCTTCGAGGCGGACAGCCGGGTGGAATACGCTCCGCCCGGCTACCTCCTCTTCGTTCGCGACGCGGCGCTCCTGGCGCGGCCTTTCGACGCCGGCAGCCTGACCTTCACCGGAGAGACGATCCCCATCGCCCAGGCCCTCGCGTACTTCCGCCGGTCCGGCTCCGGGGCTTTCTCGGCCTCCTCCCGGTCGAACGTTCTCGCCTACCAGCCGCGACCCTACGAATCGCGCCTGGTGTGGCTCGACCGCAACGGACGCTCGCTCGGTTCGGTGGGCGTGGCCGCGATGTTCCATCAGCCGCCGCGGCTCTCGCCCGACGGCCGCCGGGTCGCGGTGTCGGTGAGGGACGCGCAAACGGGGATCCGCTACGTCTGGATCTACGACGTCGCGAGCGGACTGCCGACGCGGCTGACCTCGTCGTCCGGGGACGGGTTGCAGCCGATCTGGTCGCCGGACGGCTCGCGCCTCGCCTACGCCTCGGCGAGGGAGGGCGCTCCGGACATCTATGTCCTCGACTTCGCGAGCGGACGAGAGGAGTTGGAGTTGTCGCTGCCCGGAACGCAGATTCCGCTCGACTGGTCGCCCGACGGGGCGCGCATCGTTTATGGCGACTACTCGCCGACCCGGAGGCCGCCGTTCCGTACCAGAGTCGTACTCGCCGGCGCCGGCGCCGGCGCGAAGCCGGGGCCGACACCCGCGGGTCCGCCCTACAGCGAGTACGCCGCCAGCTACTCGCCGGACGGCCGCTGGCTGGCCCTCGTCTCGGAAGAGTCGGACCAACCGGAGGTCTACGTCGGGTCGGCCGACGGTAAGGGCGAGCGGCGCCGCGTTTCGTCCGCGGGAGGGGAGCATCCGCGCTGGCGTCGCGACGGCCGCGAGCTCTACTACCTCGACAACGGGGGAAAGCTGATCGTGGTTTCCGTCTCGTCCGGCGCTTCCGGGGTCGAGGTTGGCGCGCCACAGGTCCTCTTCACCGCCGGAGCCGCCGCGATCGATTTCGACGTCACGGCTGCGGGCGACCGCTTCCTGTTTCAGATGGGAACCGAGTCTCGCGCCCAGCCGCCGATCGTGGTGACGCTCGACTGGGCCGCCGGGCTCGGCAAATGACGTGGGGTCAACCGTGAGCTCGGCTCCTTTTCGTCTTCGAGTCCGCTGAAATGACCCTACCCGCCGGAACCCGCCTCGGCCCCTACGAGATTCTCGCGCCGCTCGGCGCGGGCGGAATGGGGGAGGTGTACCGCGCACTGGACCCGCGGCTCGGTCGCGAGGTCGCGGTCAAGGTGTTGCCGGCGGCCGTGTCCTCGGACCCGGACCGGTTGAAGCGGTTCGAAAAGGAGGCGCGCTCGGCCTCCGCTCTGAACCATCCGAACATCGTGACGATCCACGACATCGGCGAATCGGGCGGGACTTCGTTCATCGCGATGGAGATGGTGGATGGACAGACCCTGCGGGAGCTTCTGGCCGAAGGCGCGCTGCCGCCGAAGCGGCTGCTTCCCATCGCGGCGCAGGTGGCCGACGGGCTGGCGAAGGCGCACGGGGTCGGGATCGTGCACCGGGATCTGAAGCCCGAGAACGTCATGGTCACGAAGGACGGCTTCGTGAAAATCCTCGACTTCGGCCTGGCGAAACTCACGCAGCCGGAGGATCCGTCGGGGGCGACGAAGGCTCGGACGGTCTCG
>JANMBR010000094.1:0-1615 GCA_031360505.1 Acidobacteriota bacterium | reverse complement strand
ACGAGGACGTCGTATCCCTCGAACTCGAGCAGGCGCATCATCCGTTTTTCGGTGAGCGGCCCGTCCGCCTTCGGCCAGCGATCGAAACGGATCTCGTTCAAGAAGCGAAGATTTTATCCGCGCCAAAAGAAAAAGGGGGCTTTCGCCCCCAAGAAGTTACCGAGAATTCGACTCAGTAACGGTCGCGACGGCCACCGCCGCCGCCGCCACCCTCGGTCTTCGGACGCGCCTCGTTGACCGTGAGAGCGCGGCCGCCGTACTCCTGGCCGGACAGCGCCGAGATCGCGTTGCGCGCCTCGTCGTCGTTGCCGAACTCGACGAAGCCGAAGCCCTTCGAGCGGCCCGTGTCGCGGTCCGTGATGATCGCGACGGAAGTGACTCCGCCGTAGGGGGAAAACAGCGTGCGGAGATCGTCCTCGGTTGCATTGTAGGGAAGGTTTCCAACGTAGAGTTTCATCGAAACAGAATCCTCGATCCCGGCGTCACATTGTCCGCATTCGCCGCGCCGCTCGGCGAATCCGACTTCCCGTGGAATTCGTCGGACTTCTGCGAGCGCGGAAAGCGTGCTTGGAAGGCGAGCGATTACGAGAAGGTGGGAAGTATAGCAAGCGGGTCGAGGGGGAGCAAGCCGCCGTTAAGGAATCCTTAAGGCCGGGCCCGGCGGCCTCCCGGCGCGAGATCGGAAAGGGCCGCTGCGACCCACTTTTTCGTCATCTCCTTGCGCCAGAGGAACGAGAAGTCGGTGTTGTCCATGGGCCGGGAGGGGCCCGCGGCCGCCTGCGCCGCCTCGGTGATCGCGGTCGCGTCGAGGGGCCGCCCGATCAGGACCTGCTCGGCGCGGTCGGCGCGCACGGGCGACGAGGACACCGCGCCGAGGACGATGCGGGCCTCGGCGACGACCCCGCCCTCGGTGCGGACCGCGGCCCCCACGGCGAGGACCGGGAAATCGAAAGCGCCGCGGCGGCGCAGCTTGCGGTACGAGGCAGTCCATCCGGCCGCCTTCGGCACGCGGATCTCGGTCAGCAGCTCGTCCGGGCGCTTCACGAGGTAGTGGATGCCGTCGTTGCGATAGAGGTCCTCGAGCGCGACCTCGCGGACGCCCTCGGAGGACGCGAGCGTGACGCGAGCGCGCAGGGCGATGAGAACCGGCACCGAGTCGGCCGACTGGACGGCCAGGCACTTCGGCGAGCCCGGCGCCACCCAGCAGATCGCGCCGTCCTTCTTCATGCAGAAGTCGATCGCCTGGCGCCACTCGTAGTTCTGGTCGTAGTAGTTGCAGCGCGTGTCGAGCAGGACGTTTCCTCCGAGCGTGCCCATGTTGCGCAGGGGCGGCGTCGAGATCTCCGCGATCGCGTGCGCGAGGCCCGGGTACTCCCGGCGAACGCGCCGGTGGTGCTCGATCTCGGAGAGCGGCACGCCCGCGCCGATCGCGAGGCCGTCGGAGTCGGCGCGCAGGCGGCGCAGCGCCGCGATCCGCATGAGCCCGATGACGACCTTCGGCGTCTGCTGCCGGCGCTTCATGTTCGGGTAGAGGTCGGTCCCGCCGGCGACGAACGCGCAGTCCGATCCCTCGCCCGCCCGGATGCGGAGGGCTTCCTTCACGCTCGTCGGCGCG
>JANMBR010000087.1:0-4364 GCA_031360505.1 Acidobacteriota bacterium | reverse complement strand
AAGAAGATGACCTCGGCCGTCGACTAACGCGCCCGAAGCCATGCTCTCCGTCCGCGACGCCGTCCGGCAGATGTGGCGCGACGTCCGCAGCCAGAAGCTGCGCACGTTCCTCACGGTGTTCGGCATCATCTGGGGCACCGTGTCCGTCACGCTGCTGCTGGCCTTCGGCAAGGGCATGCAGCGCCAGATGACCATCAACGCCGCCGGCATCGGCGACCGCATCTGCATCGCCTGGCCGGGCCTGACCTCGATCCCCTTCGAGGGGCTCGGCAAGGGCCGCAAGATCCGCGTCAACGAGGACGACATCGACGCGATCCGCAGGCAAGCCGTGGGCCTGACGGCCATCTCGAGCGAGTACTCCAAGACCATGAAGCTGAACTACGGTGCGAAGACCGTCGCCGTGGACATCTCGGGCGTCGCCCCCGAATTCGGCACGATGCGCAACGTCAACCCGCAGCCGGACGGCCGTTTCATCAACCCGACCGACATGCGCGAGCAGCGCCGCGTGCTCTTCATCGGAAACAAGCTCGCCGCCGACGTGTTCGGCGAAACCCCCGCGGTCGGCAAGACCGTGATGCTGGGCGGCTCGCCGTTCCTGATCGTCGGCGTGCTCGAGAAGAAGGTGCAGCAGTCGAGCTACAGCGGCCGCGACAACCAGAAGGGATTCATCCCGGGCTCGACCTACCGCGCGTTGACGGGCGAGAAGTGGGTGGACAACATGATCTACCAGCCGACGGTCGCGAAGGAAAGCAAGCAGGTGACCGGGTCCGTCCGCGGCGTGCTGGCCGGGCGGCTGCGCTTCGATCCGACCGACAAGGAAGCCTTCTCCGTGTGGGACACGACGGAGCAGTTCGCCTTCTTCGACGTGTTCTTCCTGTCCTTCCGGCTCTTCCTCGGCATCATCGGCTCGTTCACGCTCATCGTCGGAGGCATCGGCGTCTCCAACATCATGAACGTCGTCGTCGAGGAGCGCACCCGCGAGATCGGGATCAAGATGGCGCTCGGCGCGAAGACCCCGTGGATCCTGCGCCAGTTCCTGCTCGAGACGCTGCTGATCACTGGTGTGGGCGGCGCGATCGGGTTTGCGATCTCGCTCACGATCTGCGCGATCTTCCCGAAGTTCGGCGTCACCGAATACGTCGGCGACCCCGATGTTTCGCTCTCGGTCGCCCTCATGACGGCGGTGATCCTGGGACTGACGGGCCTCGTCGCGGGCTACTTCCCGGCCAGGGACGCCTCGCGCCTGGACCCCGTCGTGGCGATGAAGCTGTGAGCCGCCACGATCTGTCCCTGATCCTGCAGCTCTTCCTGCGCTCGGCGCGGCTGCAGAGGAAACGAGCCACGCTGACGATCGCCTCGCTCGCCTGGGGCACCGTCACGATCCTGCTGTTGCTCGCCTTCGGTGAAGGCCTGAAGCGCCAGATGACGTCGAACGAGCAGGCCATGGGCAACAATCTCGCGATCCTCTGGCCGGGCCAGACGACCAAGCCGTACAAGGGCCTTCCGGAGGGGCATTCCATACGGCCGCGCCTCGAGGACGTAGACTACGCCCGCGAGCGCATGCCCGAGCTCGACGCGATCTGGGGAGAGCTGACCTCGTGGCGAACGGTCCTCGCGTATGGGCGCAAGACCGTCAACGGCCGCGTCACCGGCACCACAACGGCATTCGGGAACGCGCGCAAGCACTACCCCGTCGCCGGCGGCCGCTTTCTCGACCCGCAGGACGAGGAGGACAAGCGCCGCGTCGTGTTCCTCGGCACCGAGCTCGCCAAAGATATTTTCGGCACGGAGGAGCCGCTCGGAAAGAGCATCCTCATCAACAACTCGCCCTTCACCGTCATCGGCGTCATGCAGAGGAAGACGCAGTCCTCGACCTATGGCGGACCGGACGCCCAGCACGCCATCATTCCCCAGACGACGTTCAAGGCGCTGTTCGGAGACGACCGCCTGAACGTCCTGGTCTTCCGCGTAAAGAAGTCCGAAGACATGGACGCGGCCATCGTGCACCTGAACCAGGTCCTCGGGCCGCGCCTGGGCTACGACCCGGAGGATACGCGCGTGTGGGGTCTCTGGAACACCGTCGAAGGCCAGAAGATGTCGCAGAAGATCCTGACCGGCCTCGAGATCTTCTTCGGCATCATCGGCGCCCTGACGCTGATCATCGGCGGCGTCGGCGTGGCCAACATCATGTACGCCGTCGTCAAGGAACGCACCAAGGAGATCGGCGTGAAGATGGCACTCGGGGCGCGCAGCAAGTGGATCACCGGCCCCTTCGTCCTCGAGGGCATGATCTACACGTTCCTCGGCGGGCTTTTCGGCGCGTTGATCTCGATCGTCATCGTGACGGGACTCGGCTTCATCCACCTCGAAGGCAACGACGTGCTCGAGTTCCTCGGCCACCCGACGCTATCCTGGCCGATCGGCTTCGCGACCATCGGAATCCTCGGGGCGTGCGGCCTGCTCGCCGGCTACTTCCCCGCGCGCCGAGCGGCGGCGATCGATCCGGCTTCGACGCTTCGGTACGAGTAAAAAAGACTGGAGGCAGGCGCCATGACCGCGATCATCGACATGCAGTCCATCAGGAAGATCTACGACACCGGCAAGGTGAAGGTCGAGGCCCTGACGGGGATCGACCTGCTGGTGCAGCAGGGCGAGTTCGTCGCGATCGTCGGGCCCTCGGGCTCGGGCAAATCGACGCTGATGAACCTGGTCGGCTGCCTCGACACGCCCTCGGAGGGCCGGTACCTGCTCGGCGGCGAGGACGTTTCGAAGTTCACGCGCGACGAGCTCGCCGACGTGCGCAACCGGCGCGTCGGGTTCGTCTTCCAGGGCTTCAACCTCCTGCCGCAGATTACGGCCTTCGAGAACGTCGAGCTGCCGCTGCTCTTCGGAGGAGTGGCGCCGAAGAAGCGGCGCGAGCGCGTCGAGGAGCTCATGGCGAAGGTCGGCCTCGGCGATCGGATGGAGCACAAGCCGACCGAGCTCTCGGGCGGACAGATGCAGCGCGTCGCGATCGCGCGCGCCCTCGCGATGAAGCCCGACGTGGTCCTCGCCGACGAGCCCACCGGCAACCTCGACACCTCCGCCGGCGGCGACATCATGGGGCTCTTCACCGAGCTCTGGAACCAGGGCTCGACGCTCGTCGTCATCACGCACGACATGACGCTGGCCCGCCGCGCCAGCCGCGTCGTCGAAATCCGCGACGGGCACATCGTCCGCGACGGCGCCGTCGCCGCGTAGCCGCGGCAGAGGCGAAGCAGCTCACGCACTGCCGCTTGACCCCTCTGCCGGACGGCAAGGTCCACCACGTGATCGAGACATCGACGGATGGCGGGAAGATCTGGAGCAAGGGCTTCGACGCGATCTACCGCCCGGCGAAGAAAGACGCGAGCCACACTTCCGTCCCGTAGGGCCTGTGGGGACGCGGTTAGACTCCTCCCAACGAAAAAGGAGGAGACCATGGCGATTCGCATCGCGAAGCGCGGAGTCCTCTCGGTTCTGCTGATTTCCTGCCTCGGCGGGACCTCTCTGGCCCAGACCCCGCACTCGGGCGACTGGGCCGACCGCATCGGAGAGCAGTACGAGACCATGGCCAACGTCCACTACCGCACCGCGGGCAACAAGGATCTCAATCTCGACCTGTACCTGCCCCCTCGCACGGCGCCCGTGCCGACGGTCCTCCTGATCCACGGCGGCGGATGGGTCGAGGGGAGCAAGGAGGAAGCGATCCTCGGCGCGCTGCCGTACCTCGCGCTCGGCTACGCCGTCGTCAACGTCCAATATCGCCTCGGACGCAGCGCGCTCGCGCCGGCCGCCGTCGAGGACTGCCGCTGCGCTCTTACCTGGGTGATCGCGCACGCCGACGAGTACAAGCTCGACCCGAAACGCATCGTCGTGACGGGCGCGTCGGCGGGAGGCCACCTCGCGCTGACGACCGGAATGCTCCCCGCTCGCTCGGAGTTCGACCGCAGCTGCCCGAGCCCCGGAGACTTTCGCTGGGTCGGCGGCAAGGATCCGTCAGAGCCCCGGGTCGCCGCGATCGTCAACTGGTACGGCATCACCGACGTGGCGGACATGCTCGACGGGCCGAACGCCCGCGGCTACGCCATCGAGTGGTTCGGCAGCATGACGGACCGGATGGATCTGGCCCGGCGCGTCTCCCCCGTCAACATGGTGCGGGCCGGCCTTCCACCGATCCTGACGATCCATGGCGACGTCGACAAGCTCGTGCCGTACTCCGACGCCACGCGTCTACACGCCGCTCTCACGAAGGCGGGCTCGCCCAACGAGCTCATCACCATCGCGGGCGGAGACCACGGCGGCTTCACGCCCCCGGAGACCGACCGGAGCTGGAACGCCGTGCG
>JANMBR010000058.1:0-10000 GCA_031360505.1 Acidobacteriota bacterium | reverse complement strand
AACACCCGGTACGCCTAGCCTCCTGCGTCCCCCCTTCGTGATAACGACAAACGAGCGGTTCCGGAATATTAACCGGATTTCCATCGGCTACGCCTTTCGGCCTCGCCTTAGGGACCGACTTACCCTGAGCGGATTAACCTTGCTCAGGAATCCTTAGATTTACGGCGAGCAGATATCTCATCTGCTTTATCGCTACTTGTGCCGGCAGGGTCTCTTCCTAGCGCTCCACCAGTCCTCGCGGTCTGACTTCACTGCACTAAGAATGCTCTCCTACCACGCGTGTCGGCCGAAGCCTCCACGCATCCGCCGCTTCGGTACATCGCTTGAGCCCCGTTGAATTGTCGGCACGGAGCCGCTTGACCAGTGAGCTGTTACGCTTTCTTTAAAGGATGGCTGCTTCTAAGCCAACCTCCTGGCTGTCTGGGCGTCTCCACATCCTTTTCCACTTAGCGATGATTTGGGGACCTTAGCGGGCGGTCTGGGTTCTTTCCCTCTCGACAATGAAGCTTATCCCCCACTGTCTGACTCCCGCACTGTGATCGACGGCATTCGGAGTTTGGTTGGATTTGGTAATGTGGGAACACCCCTAGTCCATCCAGAGCTCTACCACCGTCGTCAATCATCCGAGGCTAGCCCTAAAGCTATTTCGGAGAGAACGAGCTATAACGGAATTTGATTGGCCTTTCACCCCTAACCACAGCTCATCCGAGTTGTTTTCAACCAACACCAGTTCGGGCCTCCACTGCGTGTTACCGCAGCTTCACCCTGGCCATGGTTAGATCATCCCGCTTCGCGTGTAATCCCAGCGACTGAATCGCCCTATTCAGACTCGCTTTCGCTCCGGCTCAGCACGTTGCTTCGCCTTGCCGCTGAAATTAACTAGCCGGCTCATTATGCAAAAGGCACGCGGTTCCACCGTCTTGCGACATGGTGGTCCCACTGCTTGTAGATGGACGGGTTCAGGTACTATTTCACTCCCCTCACAGGGGTTCTTTTCACCTTTCCCTCACGGTACTGGTTCACTATCGGTCGCAGAGTAATGTTTAGCCTTGGGTGATGGTCCACCCGGATTCCCACAAGGTTTCTCGTGCCCCGTGGTACTCGGGAACGGAATTGGAAGGAACCTCGTCTTTCGCCTACGGGGCTGTCACCCTCTTTGGCGGCACTTTCCAGTGGCCTTCGACTAGACGGGTTCTTGGTAACTTCCTGGCTTGCGCCGTACTCCGCCCCACAACCCCCCGAGAACCGAAGCCCTCGAGGTTTGGGCTGTTCCGCTTTCGCTCGCCGCTACTGACGGAATCGCGTTTGCTTTCTTTTCCTCCGGGTACTGAGATGGTTCACTTCCCCGGGTTCGCTTCTCCCTGCCTATGAATTCAGCAGGGGATCTCTGGACTTGCCTCCAGAGGGGTTGCCCCATTCGGAAATCCCCGGATCAAAGCCTGTTTGCGGCTCCCCGAGGCTTATCGCAGCTTGCCACGTCCTTCATCGCTTCTCTGCGCCAAGGCATCCACCGTCCACCCTTAGTAGCTTGACCATAAAATACCTAAGACGCGAATCGTTTTCTTGTTACCCGACTCTCTTGTCAAAGATCGCGATCACCGCGGATCAAAAAGCTCCTCCGTTCGAGAGGAGCTTCCTCATCCGCGCTGCACGGACCCAAAGTCATCAAAATGGTGGAGCTGACCGGAATCGAACCGGCGACCTACGGCTTGCAAAGCCGCCGCTCTCCCAGCTGAGCTACAGCCCCACGTGAGGGTGGTTCGTTTCTGAAGATGGTGGGCCTAGGTAGACTCGAACTACCGACCTCACGCTTATCAGGCGTGTGCTCTAACCAACTGAGCTATAGGCCCAGCGCTGGGGTTCCTGCCCAAGTGGTTGCAGCTATCGATGACTTCAAAGAACAACACTGATCCGGGACCGCAGGGTCCCAGGGACCGATGCCTTCAAAACTGAGTAGAGGCGAGCTGACGTATCGACCATCGAGTGTCTCGAGCTCCGTTCCGGAGAAGAAGGAGCCGAGAGAGGCTCTAGAAAGGAGGTGATCCAGCCACAGGTTCTCCTACAGCTACCTTGTTACGACTTCACCCCAATTACCGACCATACCTTAGGCGGCTTCGTCCCTTGCGGGTTAGAACACCGACTTCTGGTGCAGCCGACTTTCGTGATGTGACGGGCGGTGTGTACAAGGCCCGGGAACGTATTCACCGCGGCGTGCTGATCCGCGATTACTAGCGATTCCAGCTTCATGGGGTCGAGTTGCAGACCCCAATCCGAACTGAGACCGGTTTTTTGCGATTTGCTCGAACTTGCGTTTTCGCGACGCTTTGTACCGGCCATTGTAGCACGTGTGTAGCCCTGGACATAAAGGCCATGAGGACTTGACGTCATCCCCACCTTCCTCCGGTTTATCACCGGCAGTCCCACTAGAGTGCCCGGCCGAACCGTTGGCAACTAGCAGCAGGGGTTGCGCTCGTTGCGGGACTTAACCCAACATCTCACGACACGAGCTGACGACAGCCATGCAGCACCTAACCAATTGTCCCTTGCGGGAAAGAGAGATTTCGCCCCCGGTCAACTGATCTTCAAACCCAGGTAAGGTTCTTCGCGTTGCTTCGAATTGAACCACATGCTCCACCGCTTGTGCGGGCCCCCGTCAATTCCTTTGAGTTTCAGCCTTGCGACCGTACTCCCCAGGCGGGGCACTTAATGCGTTAGCTTCGGCACCGCAGGGGTCGATACCCGCGACACCAAGTGCCCATCGTTTACGGCGTGGACTACCGGGGTATCTAATCCCGTTTGCTACCCACGCTTTCGCGCCTCAGCGTCAGTACCGGTCCAGGGGGCCGCCTTCGCCACCGGTGTTCCTCCCAATATCTACGCATTTCACCGCTACACTGGGAATTCCACCCCCCTCTCCCGGACTCGAGCCTTGCAGTTTCTTCCGCACGTCCTCAGTTAAGCCGAGGGATTTCACGGAAGACACGCATGGCCGCCTACGCGCCCTTTACGCCCAATAATTCCGAATAACGCTAGCCCCCTCTGTATTACCGCGGCTGCTGGCACAGAGTTAGCCGGGGCTTCCTTTGCTGGTACAGTCAACGTCCGTGGGTATGAGCCACGAACGATTTCTTCCCAGCCGACAGGAGTTTACAACCCAAGGGCCTTCATCCTCCACGCGGCGTTGCTGCGTCAGGCTTTCGCCCATTGCGCAAGATTCCCCACTGCTGCCTCCCGTAGGAGTCCGGACCGTGTCTCAGTTCCGGTGTGACCGATCGCCCTCTCAGGCCGGTTACCGATCGAAGCCTTGGTGAGCCGTTACCTCACCAACTAGCTAATCGGGCGCGGGCCCATCCGGTAGCGCGAGATCTTGCGACCCCGCTTTGATCGTCAGGACTTTCGTCCCAAAGATGTCATGCGGTATTAGCTCGAATTTCTCCGAGGTATTCCCCACTTCCGGGCAGGTTACCCACGTGTTACTCACCCGTCCGCCGCTCGACTGGAAGGGGTTGCCCCCCTCCGCCTCGCTCGACTTGCATGTGTTAAGCACGCCGCCAGCGTTCATTCTGAGCCAGGATCAAACTCTCCACTTAAAAGCGTTCTCACGGTGTTGCCACCGGTCGATAAGAGTTAATCCTGATTTTTTTCCAGGATCTCGAGGAACCGTGAGGCTCCCGTACCCCTGGTTGGAACCAGAAACTCTGCTTTTTACAAAAAAGCAGGAAAAATGACGTCTGGCACGCTCTACTCAGTTTTCAAGGAACCGCGTCCCCGGACCGTTGCGCCCCGGGACCGCGCCGTACCGCCGGCGCGAGACCGAAAGAACATCCGCCTTGCGACGGACCTTCCAGTTTAGCGAATCTCGTTGGGCTCCGTCAATCAAAACCGGCGTAGACGCTCCGCTCGAGGCGGACGGCTCTCGCCGGACAGAGACCCTTGGAAAGAACCAAACCCTTGCGGGGAACGGGGAATATAGGGCCGCCCCAGGCCCCTGTCAAGCGATTTCGAAAAAATCAGGAAAGCCCCGTTAAATCGAGCCGTTCTGCTCTTCGCGCTGCACAACTTCCAGTGCAGCTTTCACGAGCGCGGAAGCGTCGAAAGCACCCGCGAGATCGCTTCGGGATACAGCAGGTGCTCCTGGGCGAGGATCCGGGCCGAAAGCGACTTCTCCGTGTCCCCCGGCAGGATGGGGACTCGCCGCTGCAGGACGATTGCGCCCGTATCGGTCCCCTCGTCGACGAAATGGACCGTGCAGCCCGACTCCGTCTCCCCCGCCTCCAGAGCCCGGCGCTGCGCGTCGAGGCCCGGGAACTTCGGCAGAAGGGCGGGATGGATGTTGAGGATCCGGCCGCGCCAGCGCCCGACGAACTCGGGCGACAACAGGCGCATGAAGCCGGCCAGGCAGATCAGGTCGGGCCGGGCCGAGCCGAGCCGCCGGAGCATCTCCCGCTCGTGCGCGCCCCTGCCCGAGTACTGCGTCCGGTCGACGGCGAAGGCCGGCAAGCCCCGTTGCCTGGCCCGGGCGAGGCCGGGGGCGTCCGGGACGTCGGAAAGGACGGCGACGATCTCCGCGTCCGGGATCGTTGCGCTCGCGACCGCGTCGGCGATGGCTTCGAAGTTGGAGCCGCGGCCGGAGAGGAGGATGGCGAGGCGGCGAAGACGAGGCATTCGTCGACAGTCTACGACTGTCGACTTCCTAAGCGGCCGGCGGCTCGACGATGACGCGGTGACTGCCCGCCTTCACGTTTCCGATCGCGAACCAGGGCTGCCGGGCGTCTTTCCAGATCTGCCCGACGCGGGCCACATCCGAAGCGGCGACGAAGACGACCATTCCAATCCCCATGTTGAAGACGCGGTGCATCTCTTCGAAAGAGACCGCTCCCTCGCGCGCGATCACATCGAACACGGGCAACACGGGCCAGGCGCCCGCCTTCACGATCACGTCGAGACCCTCGGGGAGCACGCGTGGAATGTTGTCGTAGAACCCGCCGCCCGTCAGGTGCGCCATTCCATGGACGAGGTCGGCCTCGAGCAACGGCTCCATCGGCTTGCCGTACGACAGGTGTGCGTCGAGCAACACGTCCCCGATGGCGCGACCGCCGAGCTCCTCCAGCGTGTCCTGCGGCTTCTTGCCCATCGTCTCGAAGAACACGCGGCGGGCCAGTGTGTAGCCATTGGTCTGCAGGCCGATGGACGGCAGGCCGAGCGCAACGTCGCCGGCCGCGATGCGCTTGCCATCCACGATCTTTGCGCGGTCCACCACGCCCACGATCGTCCCGGCGACGTCGTACTCGCCCGCGGCGTAGAAACCCGGCATCTCCGCCGTCTCGCCGCCGAGAAGCGCGGTGCCGTTCTCCCGGCAGGCGCGCGCCACGCCCGTGATCACGCTTTCGATCAAGCCCGGCTCCACTTTTCCCGTGGCGATGTAGTCGAGAAAGAAAAGCGGTTTCGCCCCCTGTACCAGGATGTCGTTGACGCAGTGGTTGACGAGGTCGGCCCCGACCGTATCGTGGCGGCCCATCTCGATTGCGACCTTCAGCTTCGTCCCCACGCCGTCGGTCGAGCCGACGAGCACGGGCTCTCTGTACTTCGAGAAGTCCGGCAGGAAGAGCCCGCCGAATCCCCCGACGTCGCCGAGCACTCCGGGCGTGAAGGTCGAGCGGATGGCGGCCTTCGCACGGGCCAGAGCCGCGGCCTTCGCGTCGATGTCGACGCCAGCTTCGGCGTAGCGGGATTTCGTCAAGGCCGCGGATTATAGCGGTCGGTGCGAGGAAGACCCAGCAGCGCCGGGAATCCCGCCGGGTCGGCCGCGGCTCCCGCGACGGGCCGGAGCTCGTAGCGCCGTTCGAGCCACTCCCGGGTCCGGCGTCCGTAGTCCACGCCAAAAACCCGCGTCGGCTCTTGGCCGTCGGGGCGATCGAGTATGACGATCGCCGCCGGGCTCCTTCGGGAGAGCTCGCCGAGGATTCGGTCCTCGCTCCCCGAACGCAGGTATCCGGCAACGTACAACTTGTCGCGGAGCGGGTTTCGCCGGTCGGCCAGGAAGTTCAGCACCGAAGCGTCCGGGAAGACGACGAGGCCGCCGTCCGGCGGCGTGCTCGACCGGATCGCCCGGGCCAGCGCATCGAGCTCCGCCGCCCGGGCCGGCAGGGCCGTCAGAAAGCCCCGGGTTCCCTGGATCGGCACGCGGAGGTCCACCGTGTACTGGAGGCTTCGTATCAGGAATACGCCCGCGACGAGCGTTGCGAGCGCGATCCTCAGGCCGCCCTCCAACCGGAGGCGAAGCGCGGAGCGGCGATGCCCGTGCACCGCCGTCCGAATGAGCCCGGCGGCGGCGGCGAGCGCAAAGAGCGTCGGCGGCGCGACGTATCCGAAATCGCCCAGATCCACGATCCGCCGAACGCTTCCGAGCAATCCAACGAGCCCGAACGCGACGAGGGCGGAGCCCCGGCGCCCGCGGCGAACGCCCACGACGATCGCCGCGAGGCACACCGGGGGGATCCACGAGAACAGCACCGAGCCCGTGCGGGACCCGACCGCCGCCCCGCAAGCGAGGATCCCGAGCGCGACGAGGAGCGGCAGCAGCCTTCGGGCCATCACGCGCGCATCGGAGCGCCGCAGAACGACGATCTCGACGATCCAGTAGGCCGAAAGCCAGGTTCCGGCGGAGTAGATCCAGGACCAGACGCCCCACTGCCACCGGTCGAGGCCCATCCAGGCGAGGCCGGACTTTCGGGTCTCAGCCGGGAGACCGACGAGAAAAACAAAGCTCTCCATCAGGAAGGCGGACGGCCCGGCGGCAGCCAGGAAGGGAATCATCGCACCGAGGAATAGGGCAGCGGCCGCCGAACCCGTCGCCAGCGCGGCCCCCGCCGCAGCGCGGAAGGACGGCCCGCGTCGCACAAGCCCGGCCACCATCGCGGCAAATCCCATGAGCCCCCAATCCACCCTGCACAGAGATGCCATTCCGATCAGTGCCCCTGCCGCCCACGGCTGCCACCGAGTCCTTCGGGGCCCGAGTGCCACGCAGAACGCGGCAAGCGTGAACGCCGCCGCGTGCCACATGCGGTAGCCCATGCCGAGGATCCCGCCGCCCGAAAATCGCATGAAGACGAGCAGGGGAATTGCCAGCGCCGTCCAAAGGAGCGATTCGACCCGCTCCGTCACCAAACGGAGGGATGCATGAAGGGCCACGAGGGTGAAAGCCGAGGCGACGGCCCCGGCCAGAGCCAGCGTCGCGAAACTCGAGCCGAACAGCCGGAAGAAGGCGGCGTGAAAGTAGGGCGTGAACGGACCGAACCAGTAGATGACGTCGCGATAGAGAACGTCGCCGCGCGCGAGGGCGTCCGGCCACATCCACTCGCTTCCGATGTCGATGATTGCGTCCGTCCACTTCCCGCGCGACACGAGGTAAAGCACGATCGTCGCAACCCCGACCGCCGCAGCGCCGATGGCGACGGCGTTGCGGGGTGGGCCGGGCTCCGACAGCCCGGTCAGTCCGACCTCCGAAGGCCGAGGACAAATCGGGGAACGGGTCGCCGCGGAGCGCCAGCGGCCCGGAACGGCTCCAGACGATAGTTCTCCTCGATCCACTTCCGAATGTCCTGCCCGTAGTCCCCGCCAAAGAGGCCGCGGTCGTATTCGCTCACGGGCCGCCTCCATAGCACGATCGCCGCGGGACGGGCGCGGGCGAGCTCGGCGAGCACGGCCGGCTCGTTTGCGGCCGTCAGGTATCCGGGCAGGTACAGCATGTGGCGGATCGGATTGGGGCGGCCCGACAGGAAATTCAGCAGCTCGCCCTCGGGAAAAACGACGAGGCCGTCGCCCTCGGCCGTGCCTCGGCGGATCGCCGAACCGAGCTGCTCGAGCTCCCGCGCGGTCTCCGCTCCGGCCGAGAGCATGCCGGACGTTCCGGCAATGGGAACGGATTCGATCGAGGCGTACTGACAGAGCCGGCCCGCAAACGCCAGGACGACGAGCGCGGCCACCGTCCATCGCAAGGCGGCAGCGAGACGCCACCGTTGCTTCGCCTGCCGCCGCAGACCGATCGCGACGTGCAGGAGCCCCGAGGCGCTGATGAGCGCGAAGATCAGGGGCGGTCCCACGTAGGCGGAGTCGCCGATGTGAAACGGCCTGCGGTACGAGAGGACGAGGCCGAGAGAGCCACAGGCGGCGAGCGCCGCGGCGGCCGACCCGCGACGCCGCCGCATGCCGGTCACAAGGGCGGCCAGGCACACCAGCGGGGCCGCGCTGTACAGGACCGCGCTGCCGGCACCGCCGGCCAGCGCGGTCAGGGCCAGGATCGTGAAAACGCCGCCCAGCGCCCCAAGCAGCTTGCCCCGATCCGAGCCGGGGCCGCGCGCAAGCAGCGCCACGAGCAGAAAGAGTCCCGTCCACATCGCCGCCGAGTAGAGAAGCTCGGGGACTCCGCTCCTCCAATCGGGCAGGCCCGAGAAGGCGACCAGGAAGTGGCGGGTCTCGGCCGGCAGGCCCGTCAGCAGGACGTGCCCGTCATCCAGGACCGCCGCCGCGCCCGCATGAAACAGGAAGTGACCGAGACCCGCCCCGAACGTCGCGCCGTACGCCGCGGCGACGATGGCCGCATCGAGGATGCCATCGCGCCGCCGCCGGGGGCGGACGATGCATGCGAGCGCGGCCGCGGCGACCGCCACGAGGCCCCACTCGGTGCGGCAGAGGCCCGCAAGGCCCGCGCACACGCCCGCCGCAATTGCCCTCCAACGGGACCTTCCCGCCCCCGAAGCGATCAGGACGCCGGCCAGCGCGAACCCGGCCGCGTGCCAGATCCGATATCCCATTCCGAGCAGCACGCCGCCGGCATTGGGCATGAACACGAGCACGGGGATCGTGAGCGCCGTCCATTGCGCCGCCGCGCGCCTTCCGGCGACCCGCCTCAGAACGGCGAACACGAGCGCCATGACCGCAAGCCCCGCGACCGCTCCGGCCACGACGAGCGCCGCGAAGCCCGAGCCGAAGACGCGCAGAAACGCGGCCTGAAAGTACGGGGTGAACGGGCCGAACCAGTAGACGACGTCGCGATAAAGCAGCTGTCCTCGCGCAATCGCGTCCGGAACGATCCACTCGCGGCCCGAATCAATCAATGCATCGGACCATTTGCCGCGGGAAGTCTCGAAGAGGGCTACCGTGAGCGCCGCAACGATCGCCGCAAGCACTGGCGCCGGCGGCCCGTCTGACCACCGAACCGTTCCGTCCGCGCCCGGCTTGTGCTCCGCGATCATCGCGGAACGCGAAGCCTGGCCAGGAAATGCAGAGAGGTCTCGAAGAGCCAGGCGACGCCGCCGGGATAGAGGCCCAGGCATTCGTCCCACGATTCCTGCCGAAGGCCCATGCCATGAAAGGCGGAGGACCACTGGGCGCGGCTCCAGTAGTGATGGGTCAGCGCAACTCCATGGCGCCCATTGCCGACGCAGTCCATCAGTCGAAGACGAGCTCGGCCGAGCCACGGGTCGCAGAGATGATCCTTGACGAGAAGGACACCCCGGCAGACCCGCCGCGCTTCCAGGAGATGGCGGCCCGGGTCCTCCGTGTGATGCAGGACATCCACGATCATCACAACGTCAAAACTCGCATCGTCGAAGGGCAACATCGCCCCGTCGTAAAGGTCGACCGGGATGTGGGTGAGCGGTCGCGCCAGCACGTCCGCGCCGCGAATCGAGACGTCCGGCCGCGAGGCCATGACCGCTGCGGCAACCTGGCCGTCCCCGCACCCGAAATCCAACACGCCGGCGCCCGGCGGCAGCTGCGTCGCAATGCGTGCGGCCAGGACCCGGACCCGTCGCGGGAAAACGAGACTGTCGTGAAGGTGGCCGATCACGCTCATCGACGATGCAACCCCAGAATGGACAGGAAGAAGCTGCCGAGAATCGTCTGAAACCCCAGCATGAACAGCGTGACGCCAGGGATGACGCGGCGCATCGTATGCGCGTAATCGAGCGGGCCGAAACCGGCCGTGCGCCACTCCTGG
>JANMBR010000046.1:0-4161 GCA_031360505.1 Acidobacteriota bacterium | reverse complement strand
GGGATTTTCGTAGGTCTTCGCGATGCCGGTCTTCGTGTCGGTCACGACGAGGGCCGCTTCGACGTTCGTCAGGCCTCCGGCGAGAATCCAGTAGCGGCCGTTGACGCCGCAGCCGTCGAGGACCTTCGCCACGACCTCGATATTGCCGGCGTCGAAGAACCAGAAATAGCCGGAGTCGTCGGTGATCGGGACCGCCGCGCCCGCGCCCGCGGATCCATCGGGCTTGCGCCAGCTCGTCGTCACCTGGAAGCGGCCGTTGCCGAAGCAGAGCGTGGATGGGTCGGGGCGACACGAGCCGGCCGCGAGCGCGACGACGGTCTGCCCGACGTACGTGCCCCACCGGTTGCCCTGGCCGGCGTACTCGCCCACGACCCAGATCTTTCCGAGGTCGGACGGATCGAGGGCGGCGCCGAAGAAGTCGCCCCACCGGTTGACGGGCTCCGTGTTGCCGATCGGAGCCACGTAGCTCGCGATGCCGTCCTTCACGAGCACGCTCGGCTCGAGCGCGGCGTCCGCCGTCGAGCGGCCGGTGAGGCCGATCCCGGCATACTCGTCGACGCAGCTGCGGCCGAAGACCATGGCGAGGTTGTTGCCGTCATCCACGGCGACGGCCGGATAGAAGTACCAGCAGCCGTCCGAGCCGAAGGCCTCGTCCTCGAGCAGAGCCGCCGCGGAGACGGAGATCCGCGCGTACCGCGCCCGGCTGTACACCCCGCCGGCGCTGGCCACGGTGTGGGAGAACCACATGGACCCGTTTCGATACACGGCGGACGTGAGGCTGCCGCGGCCCGTGTTGATGAGGCACGGCGTCGGACAGCCCGTCGTCCCGGGAGAGCCGCCCGTCTGATTCGCGCCGGGGGGCTCGAGCGAAGTCGTCACCGGGACGTTGGCCGCCGAGAGCGACGGCGCCGACGTCGCCGCCCCGGTGACGCTCCAGAGCGTCACGAAAGTCCGCGTCACATACGGACTGTTGCTGACGAGGTACTCGACGCCCGGGCTTCCGAAGGTCTGCGCCGGCCGGACCGAGTGGACCTTCGAGCCGGGAGAGCCGGGGTCCTCGAGATCCCAGAAGTCGAACCATGTCGCCTCGCTCGCGCCCGCGTACAGGGGGTCCTTCTTCAGCACGCGGATCTTCGCGTATGCAAAAGCGGTGTCGGAGTAGCGAAACTGGTTCGTGGCGATGTAGATCGCCGTGTCGTCGAATCCGAGCGCCGGGAAGTCGGAGAAGTTCGCAACCGGAGTGGTGCCGTTGGCATCGCCCGGAAGCACCCACGAGTACCACGGAGCCATCGGATCGCTCGAGCTCGATACGGAGAGAAGGATCCACGACTGCGACGCGATGTCGGTGGCGGAGTAAACGAGGATCCACCGGCCGCGGAAGGGGTCGTACGCAACCTGGGGATCGTAGGGAAGCAGCGAGACCGCGCCCACTCCGGAGAGCTGCGGCCGGAACCAGCTGACGGCCGAAGCCTGGAAGATCAAGGTTCCGGACTTCGTGAAGACCCCCCACTTGCTGTTGACCGCGACGACGACGTGATTCGGGCCGGCCGCGACGATCGGATCGGGCGGGCTCATGCCGGCGTCGGAGAACGCGGGAAAGCCGGCCAGCACCGGCAGCGACTTCGGCGCCACGAGTCCTCGCGGCGAGGGTGAACGGCCCGGATCATCGACCTCGTTGGATCCGGCCGGCCCCGAGGCCGCCGTCCGATTCTCGCGGTCCGGCCGTGCGAGAATCTCGCGCTCCGGCAGCGAGCCTGAATCGGCCGCCTCCATCGCTGCGAGAGCGGCGACCTCGGCCGGCGACGTCTTGCTGAATCGCTCCGAGACACCAGAAGCAGGGCCGGCGACGACGGTCGGTTTCTGTACTGCGCCGGCAGGCGACGCGACGAGAAGCAGGGAAACGAAGATCCTCCCGCCCGTGCCCTGCCCCGGAAATCCCATTGGATGACGGGAGCCTATGAGTAACCGGGCTTTTTCGCTAACTGCCGG
This sequence comes from Acidobacteriota bacterium, assembly GCA_031360505.1. Lineage (GTDB taxonomy): Bacteria > Acidobacteriota > Thermoanaerobaculia > UBA5066 > Gp7-AA6 > DAHUXD01. Next base: position 2,172 of record JANMBR010000046.1, on the reverse strand, counting down.
GAGCCGCATGTGTTGTGCACCATATCTTGGAACATAACTGATCAGTTGCTTTTTATAACCTATCGGTTACTATACGAGGCCTAATGGTTACTCAACAAAGCCGCTTCATTCAGAAAGGAACCTCTCTCATGTCCCGACCCGCCGACCACTCACACGAAAACCTGGCTCGCTTCAGCCGGCGCAGCATGGGCGCCATGCTCGCGATCGTACTGATACTGGGTGCTCTCACGCTCGCGATCACGCTGTGGCCCGAGGGCGCCGCCTCGCGCCTCGTGGCACGCGCATCCTGGGCCATCCCGATCCTCATCGTCCTCGTCGTCGCCGCCCTGAGAACCACGCTGCGCGGTCAGCGCTGGGACCCGCGTTCTCCCGAAGCCAGGGCGATTCTGAATGACGAGCTGCGGCAGACGAGCCTGAATCGCTCCTCCCGCGTGGCGCTGATGATCGTGCTCCTCGCCGAGCTTCCGCTCGCCCTGCTCTTCGGGGAGTTGCTGCAGCTCTCGGCGACGAGAACGGCGCTGGCGATGGCCGAGGCCACGATCACGCTCGGACTGGCCACGCTCCTCTCACTCTTTCTCTTCCTCGACCGAGGGTAGCGCCATGACGGAAGAGACACTCCGAAACACGCTCAAGGTTCAACGGGCGATGCGGGATCTGACCCAGGCCGACCTGGCCGCCCTGGCCGGGGTGACGCGCAAGTCGGTCAACGCGATCGAAACAGGCCGCATGACGCCCTCGGTCGTCCTCGCGCTCAAGCTGGCTCGCGCTCTCGGCGTCGCGGTCGAGACCGTTTTCAGCCTCGACGGTGAACTCCAATCCTCGGCCAGGGCATAGGATCTCCCCACCATGAAGATGGCGCGCCTGGTCACCGTCGGATTCCTGCTCCGGATCGTCGCTCACGGGGCGCAATCCCTCCCGGCCCCCGAAACGCCGATCGCCATCACGAACGTGACGGTTATCGACACGGCCGGCGGGCCGGCGAAGCCGAACAGGACCGTCGTGATCCATGGCAACCGCATCGCCGCAATCGGCGAAACCGGCGGCACGAAGGTACCCGAAGGTGCGCGGGTCGTCGACGGCACCGGCAAGTTCCTGATCCCCGGTCTCTGGGACATGCACATCCATACTTTCTTCGGGGACTGGGTCCCCGGCGGACGCGAAGTCACCCTGCCCCTTTTCCTCGCCAACGGCGTGACCGGCGTGCGCGACATGGGCAGCGACCTCGAGCCGATCCTGGCCGCGCGCCGTGACACCGCCAGCGGTGCGCTGCTCGGCCCCCGCATGATCATCTCCGGACCGATGCTCGACGGCCCGAAGTCGCAGTTCCCGGCGGCCATCGCCATTTCCACACCCGAAGACGGCCGCAGCGCGGTCATCATGCTGAAAGGCCGCGGCGTCGACTTCATCAAGATCCAGTCGTACGTTCCGCGCGACGCCTACTTCGCGATCGCCGAAGAGTGCCGCAAGCAGAAGATCGCGTTCGAGGGTCACGTGCCCGATGCGATCCGCGCCTCCGAGGCGGCCGACGCGGGACAGAAGAGCTTCGAGCACCTGATCGGCGTCTTCGAAGGCAGCTCCACGGTCGAGGACGACCTGATGAAGGGGCCGAAGGGTCCGGCCCGATTCCTCGACACCTACGACGCCGCGCACGAGACCGCGCTGATCCAGCTGCTCGCGAAGAAGCAGGTCTGGCAGTGCCCCACCCTCTACTGGGAGCGCGGCCAGTGGCTCGTCGACGCGATCGACGTCACGAAGGACCCCGACGCGAAGTACGCGCCCGCGACCTGGCGCGAGAAGAGCTGGCCGAAGTTCACGGCGGGAATCATCAAGGACATGGACACGGATCCGCTGCCGGTCCGCGAGAGATTTGTCGCGCACGAGCTCGGCATCGTGAAACGCCTGCAGACGGCCGGCGTCCCGTTTCTCGCCGGTACGGACACGCCCGCCGGCGTCGACGTGCTGCCCGGGTTCAGCCTGCACCAGGAGCTGCAGCGTTTCGTCGACGCGGGTTTCACGCCGATGGAAGCTCTCCAGACGGCGACGATCAACCCCGCGAAGTTCCTCGGCAAGCGCGCCGACTTCGGCACCGTCGAAAAGGGCAAGGTCGCCGATCTGGTCCTGCTCGACGCGAACCCGCTCGACGACATCCGCAATACCCGCAATATCGCAGCC
>JANMBR010000040.1:0-7675 GCA_031360505.1 Acidobacteriota bacterium | reverse complement strand
TATGTCGCTGCTCGGCAAGGAAGGCCTGCGCGAGGTGGCGCTGCAGTGCCATGCGAAGGCGGAGTACTTGAAGGGCGAGATCGCGAAGATCCCGGGGTACGGGATCCCGCATTCGGGGCCGACCTTCAACGAGTTCGTCGTCGAGGCCCCGGAAGATGCGGCGCCGCTGCTGTCGCGCCTGACTGCCCGGAGGATTCTCGGAGGCGTCGCGCTTTCCCGTTACGACGCCGCGGACCGTCGCCGCTTCCTCGTCGCGGCGACGGAAATGAACGAGCGAGCGGAAATGGATCGACTCGTCGCCGCCCTGGCCGGGAGGGCCGCATGAGTGTCGAAGTCGAGGAAAAAGCTGCGCCGGCGCGGGACCCGCGGCGCCCCGAGCCGCGCCCGCTGCCGCTCGTCTTCGAGCGCTCGGGCGAGGGAAAGGTCGGCTACTCGCTGCCGCCGCTCGACGTGCCGGCCGCGATGGCGATCCCCGAGCGGCTGCGCCGCAAGGAGATCGCGGGCGGGACCGAGATTTCCGAGGTGGACGTCGCGCGCCACTTCACGCGCCTCTCGCGGCTGAACTTTTCGATCGACCAGGGCCTCTACGCCCTCGGGTCGTGCACGATGAAGCACAACCCGCGCACGAACGAGGAGATGGCGCGCCTGCCCGGATTCGCCGCGTCGCATCCTCTTGCGCCCGAGGAGCTCTCGCAGGGCTCGCTCGAGCTGGCCTGGCGCCTCGAGCGGATCCTGGCGGAGCTGACCGGCCTGCCGCGCGTGACGCTGCAGCCGTCGGCGGGGGCGCAGGGAGAGCTCGCCGGCATTCTCATGGTGCGCAAGGCCCTCGAAAAGGCGGGCCGCGCCCGCACGACCGTGCTGATCCCCGACTCGGCCCATGGCACGAATCCCGCCTCGGCGCATTTCGCGGGCTACAAGGTCAAGGAGCTCAAGTCCAACGCGCGCGGCACGATCGACCTCGACGTGCTCGAGGCGGCGATGACCGACGACGTGGCGGCGCTGATGCTGACGGTCCCCAACACGCTCGGCATTTTCGAGGATCGGATCCTCGACATCGCTCGGATCGTCCACGCCAGAGGCGGCTACCTCTATTGCGACGGCGCGAACTTCAACGCCTTCGTCGGCGTGGCCAAGCCCGGGCTCATGGGCATCGACGTGATGCACATGAACCTGCACAAGACGTTCTCGACCCCGCACGGCGGGGGAGGGCCGGGGTCCGGGCCCGTGGCGGTCTGCGAAGCGCTCGTGCCCTTCCTTCCGCGCCCGACCGTCGAGCAGCGAGCGGACGAAACGTTCTTCCTCGACTACGACCGGCCCGACTCGATCGGCCGCCTGCGGACCTTCCTCGGCAACTTCGGCATGTTCGTGCGCGCGCTCTCCTACATCTCGGCCTACGGCAACCGCATCGGCGAGGTCGCGAGGGTTGCGGTCCTGAACGCGAACTACATCCGCGCGGGGCTCGCCGGCGTGTACCACTTGAAGTACGACGCGCCCTCCATGCACGAGGTCGTCCTCTCCGACAAGAAGCAGGTGGACCTCGGCGTTTCGAACATGGACATTGCCAAGCGCCTGATGGACTACGGATTCCACCCGCCCACGATCTCGTTCCCGCTGATCGTCCACGGGGCGCTCATGATCGAGCCCACCGAGACCGAGGGCAAGCCCGTGCTCGACGCCTTCGTCAGCGCCATGAAAGAGATTGCCCGCGAGTGCGTCGAGAATCCCGACCTCGTCCGGACCGCGCCGCATACGACGCCCGTCAAGCGCGTGGACGAGGTGGGCGCGGCCCGGAACCTGATCCTGCGCTGGAAGCCGTAGCTGGCCTTTGCCCTGAGATATCCTTAGCCCCAGACCGGCTTATGAGCGACGCCTTCCACAGGAAGTGCCCACTCTGCGGGGGCGATCTGCTCCGTTCGCGGAGCAATACGTCGGGCTATACGACCTACTTCTGGAAGAAGCCCTGGAAGACGGGGCTCTTCGCGTGGGGCGCGGAGAAGGTCTATCCCTGGGCGTGCATGGGCTGCGGGGTCGTGCTCTTCTACCTCGACCGGCTGCCGGCGGTGGTCGAGGAATACCGTACGGCCCGCAGCGCCGGTCGCGCCCCGGAGGGGTTCCCGGCAGCGATCAAGCCGTGATCGCGATCGGGTACCTCGACGGCAACCGCCTCTCGCGGGCCGTCATCGCGGGGGCGCACTTCGTCGCCGAGCGGGCCGAGGCGCTCAACAAGATCAACGTCTTCCCGGTGCCCGACGGCGACACCGGAACCAACGTCGCCTCGACGCTCCAGAAGATGGCTGCCGGCATTTCGCGCGTGCGACAGCGCCACGTCCGCGAGATGTCGAAGGCGCTTGCCGACCAGGCGGTCGGCGGCGCGCGGGGCAACTCGGGGGCGATTCTGGCCCAGTTCTTCTGCGGATTTTCCGAGGGCCTTCCCGATTCGCCGCGCGTGACGACCAGCGGCTTCGGCGCCGCGGTCGTGCAGGCGGCGGAGTCGGCGTACTCGGCGATCGCGCGGCCGGTCGAGGGCACGATCCTGACGGTCATCCGCGACTGGGCTCGCTACGTCGCCGACCGCGCGCAGGAGAGCAAGGATTTCGGCGTCCTGCTGCCGGAGTCGCTCAAGGCGGCCAAGGTTTCCCTGGAGAACACGCCGAAACAGATGAAGGTGCTGCAGAAGGCCGGGGTCGTGGACGCGGGCGGGCAGGGATTCGTCTACCTGCTCGAAGGCATCGTGACCTACTTCCGGGAATCCGCGCGCAACGCTCCCGAGATGACCGCGCCCGAGGACATCCGGGCCGCGGTCTTCGACAGGACGCCCGAGGACATCCTGTTCCGGTTCTGCACCGAGGTCCTGCTCGAGGGCGACGCGATCGATCGCGACGGTTTGCGGCGGGACGCGGCCCTGCTCGGAGACTCGATCGTGATGGCGGGAGGCGCCTCGCGGATCCGGCTGCACATCCATACCAACGAGCCGGAGAAGCTCTTTGAGGCCGCCGCGCGCTTTGCCACCGTCGCTCAGACCAAGGTCGAGGACATGCGGGCGCAGCACGAATCGCGCTTCGACAAGAATCGGGCCGAGCGCGTGGGCATCGTCACGGACTCGACGTGCGACCTGCCGCCCTCGATGCTCGAGGACCTCGGCGTCGGGGTCGTTCCCGTGCGCGTCTACTTCGGCTCGGAGAACTACCTCGACAAGGTCACGATCACGCCCTCGGAATTCTACGGACGCTTCGCCGTCACCGATGTCGCGCCCAAGACGTCGCAGCCGCCGCCCGCGGACTTCACGCAGGTGTACGAGAACGTGGCCACGCACGCCGGGGCGATCGTGTCGGTGCACCTGGGCTCGAGCCTCTCCGGGACCTACCAGGCCGCCGTCGTGGGCGCGCGCCCCTTGCAGAAGACGCGCATCGAGCACGTGGACAGCGGGAGCGCCTCGGTGGGGCTCGGGCTCGTCGTGCGCGCCGCCGCCGAGGCGGCCCGCAGCGGCAAGAGCGCCGCGGAAGTGGCGACGATCGCGCGCGAGGCCGCCGCGCGGGTCCGACTGTTCGTGGCGGTGCCGACCATGACGCACCTCGTGCGCGGGGGCCGTGTGTCGGCCGCGCGGGGATTCATCGCGAAGCTGCTCGGCCTGCTGCCGATCCTGACGATCAGCCGGGAAGGCAAGGTCGAGGCCGTCGCCAAGGCCCGCGGCTACGCCGCGGCGCGGCGCAAGGCAATGCGGCTGCTGTTCGGCGAGGCGGGCGACCGCGTGAGCGCCTCGCGCCGCTTCGGCGTCGCGCACTGCGATGCCGAGGATGTCGCCGAGGAGATCGCCCGGGAGATCCGCGCGCGCTATCCCGAGTCCGACGTCATGATCGTCGAGTGCGGGCCGGCGCTCGGGGCGCACGGGGGGCCCGGGGCGCTGGCGATCGCGGTGCTGCCGTAGGGGCGGAGGTAACCACCGGCCCCCGGCCGGCGTTGCCTTCGGCGTCCCCCGCCCGCGGGCGACCCAAGGGCCGCCCCGACACACGCCAGAGTTCTACTGCCGCTTCGCGGCCAAGAGCAGGACGTCGCGGGCTCCCGGGGAAAACCCCGTCTTCTTCCACTCTGAGACGAGGTTTGCGAAGGCTGCCGAGAGCGTCTGGGTTTCGGCCGAGCGGGCAAGGTGCTGGATGGCTTTCTCGGGCGAGGCCGGTTTGCCCGCGGACTGAAGGGCGGAAAGGCCGCCGGACGCCATCACGAGCACGTCCCCCTTGGTGGTCTGGAGCGTGACCCCGTTCACGCCTCCGGCTTGCGCGAGCTCGAAGGGCACCGGGCGGCCGAAGCGCAGCAGGTAGGGCACCGGGGCCCCGAGCGCGCAGAGTTGGATGCGATCGCCCTCCCAGACGGCTGCGGTCGCGGCGCACGCCGGCTCGGCCGCGGCGATCGCGCGCACGATCTGGTCGGGCGAGGACGCATCGAGGAGCTTGCGGCCGATGCCGGAGGCGCGCACCAGCGGGCCGATGGAGTCTTCGATGTCCGCGCCGCCCTCGAGCAGGAGCAGCGCCAGCCGCCCCGCCGCGCAGGACACGGCGTAGAGCGCGACATTGGGTTGCTCGGAGCGCCAGCGCAGCGGCACCGAGTCGAAGCCGGGCGTTTCGGGCCACGCCGCGGGCAGGAGCAGCGGCGTGACGCTGCGCAGGACCGCCGCGGCGCCGTCCTTGCGCGCCTGGCGGACGGCGGCCTCGTGCTCGCGCACGCTCGCGACCGCAAGCGCCGCGTGCGTTCCGATCTCCGCGAGGAACTCCTCGTCTTCCTTCGTGAAGTTGCGCCGCCGCTTGTTGAGGATCTCGACGACGCCCACGATCTCGCCGGTGGGCGTGCGCATCGGCGCCGCGAGGATCGAAACCGTCTTGAAGCCCGAGGATGCGTCCGTCCGCTTGTCGAACCGCGCGTCCTGGTAGGCGTCGAACGAATTGACGACCTGGCCCGTCTGCGCCACCGTTCCGGCGATGCCGGTCCCGACGGTCAAGCGGATCGGGTTGACCGTTCCACCCTCCAGGATCTGGCTGACGAGCTCGTTCGAGTCCGGGTCCTTCAGAAAGATCGTCCCGCGCTCGGCGTCGGTCTCCGAGGTCGCGGTCTTCAGGATGATCCGCAGCGTCTCGGTCGAGTCGAACGTCGCGGCCAGCGACTTGTTGGCCTCGAGGATGACCATCAGCTTGACCATGCGAGCCCGCGTGACCGAGACTTCTGCAAGCACGCGGTCGAGCACCTGGCCCTCGAACGCCGAGATCGCGTCGGCCAGCGACGGCGCGTCGGGAAATCGCGCCTCGGGATCCCGTGCGATGGCCCGTTCGAGGATGTCGCGCAGCTCCGGAGGCAGGTCCGGCCGCAGGGTCTCGACGCGCGGGGCCTTTTCGGAGATGACGCGGCGCACGAGCCGGGCCGTGTCGTTGTCATCGAACGGCACGCGGCCCGTGAACATCTCGTACAGAAGGACGCCCATGGCGTAGACGTCCGTCCGCGGGCTCGGCGCCTCACCCAGGAGCAGCTCGGGTGCCAGGAACTGGGGCGTTCCGGGAACGGTTTCGCCCTGCTCGCCCCGGTAGAGGGAGCTCTCGACGGCGATGCCGAAGTCCATGAGCTGGGGTTTTCCATCTTCGCCCACGATCACGTTCTCGGGCTTCAGGTCGCGATGCAGCACGCCGATCCGATGCGCCGCCGCGAGGCCGTTGCAGACGCCTTTGGCGATCGAGAGGCCGCGGCCGAGTGCGAGCGTCTTCTCTTTTTCCTCGATCTGCTTGAGCGTCTGGCCCGGGAGGTATTCCATCGAGACGAACTCTTCGCCCTCGATCTCGACGAGGTCGTAGACGCGGCACACGTTCTCGTGGGTGACTTTGCGTGCGAGGATGATTTCCCGGCGCAGCGTTTCGCGCCGTTCCGGCGACACGCGGTCGGGGCGCACCCGTTTCAACGCGATCTCCTGGTCGAGCTTGAGGTCGCGGGCGCGGTAGACGACGCCCATCCCGCCGAAGCCGAGGACGCCGTCGATGCGGTAGCGGCCGCCGAGGATCGTGCCGACGTGGACCGGCGCTTCCCGCGCGCCGGACTTCTGCGTGGACCCGTCGCGCGTGGGGAGCTCGCTCTCGTGGGACAAGACGTGATGATTGTAAGCGCCGGGGGCCGGAACCTCCCAAGACCTTTGACTTTCCCCCCCGGCGGGGTCTAGATTGGCCCACAAAACGTGCGAGCCCACCCGAACGTCTTAGACGCACCTCGGCGAACAATTGAGGGAGGAGAACCGTGAGACAGCGAAACCGCGTCCCTATGCCCCCCGTCTTTCTTGCCCTGGCGATCGTCGGATTCCTCGTCAGTAGTCCCGCATCCCCCTCCGGATTCCAGGTCATGACCCACGGCGCCCGGGCGGCCGGGATGGGCCTGGCGTACGCGGGCGTGGGGGGAGATCCGACCGCAATCTTCTTCAATCCCGCCGGCATCGGCTGGATGAACCACTTCGAGGGATACGTCGGCGTGAACTTCCTCAAGCGGACGGAAGGTCAAGTCGACGGGGCCAATCCCTTTCCGGGTGAGGGCGCCGTCGCGTACCAGGAGCAGAACTGGTACTTCTTCCCCGACGGATACGCCGTGATTCCGCTGACCGCCGAGCTCAACTTCGGCCTGGGCGGGTTCGCGCAGTACGGCCTGGGCTTGAAGTGGCAGGACCCCAACACGACCTACAACGGCCAGTTCATCTCGCAGAACGCGGTGATCCAATCGCTCGATACCAACGCCGTCTTCTCGTACCGGCTGTTCCCGCAGCTCTCGATCGCCGTGGGGGCGGACTACCGCTTCTCCAAGGTCCAGCTCGAGCGCAACGTGCCGCAGACCGATCTGTTCACGGGAGCGATCGTCCCCGTCGCGCACGTCAAGTTGAACAGCGAGCTGCTCTCCAATGGCGGCTGGGGCTACAACGCGGGCATCATGTACAAGCCGATCGAGGCGATTTCGGTCGGCGCGGCATACCGGTCCGCCATCACCATCGACTACGACGGCACTGCCACCTTCACCCAGCGGCCCACCGGCAACCCGGTCCTCGATGCCCTGGTCGCCGCCTCGCTGCCGGCGGGCACACCCCCGGTCGCGACCTCGATCCACTTTCCCTCGAGCATCAACCTCGGCGCGGGAATCCAGCTGGGGGCCGGCTTCCTCCTCGCCCTGGAAGCGGACTGGACGGAGTGGTCGACGTTCCAGAGCCTCGCCATCACCTTCCCGACGCTCGTCGGCCGCGACATCCTGCGGCCCACGCTCTGGCAGGACAGCTGGGCCTATCGCGCGGGCCTCGAGAAGACCTTTGGCGCCTGGGCGGTTCGCGTGGGTTACTACTACGACAACTCGCCGCAGCCGGACTTCGACGTCAGCCCGCTGCTTCCCGACGCGGACCGCAACGTCTATACGGCCGGCTTCGGCTACAACACGGAGCGCTGGGGCTTCGACGTCGGTGCACTCCTGATCAAGTTCAAGGAGCGCGCGATCCTCACGCCGCCGCAGACCGACAACTACTTCGGCACCTACAACGAGACCGGCCTCGTGTTGACGGCCGGCATCCGGCTGGCCCTTTAGGCGGGAGGCAAGAACCATGAACAAGAACATTTTCCGCTCCGTCTCTCTCGCGACCGCACTCGTCTTCCTCGCCGCGGTCCCGGCGGCCGCGCAG
>JANMBR010000006.1:0-2793 GCA_031360505.1 Acidobacteriota bacterium | reverse complement strand
CGTCGCGGGATTCCTGTTCGGCCTGATGATCTTCCAGGCACTATTCATGCGAAAGACGATGGGCGGCAGTTACGCCGAGAATGTGCGCCGCAGCTTCCTACCGGAGCTGATTTCAATGAACTGCATGATGGCGGGCATGGCGCCCGTCATGGCGTTTCTGATGATGGGCCGCGACATGCGAGCCATGTGGCCGGGCGAGCCGCTGTTTTGGATGGTGATGTCGCTCGGTGTCATAGCTGGTTTCGCCATCGCATATCCGGTGAACGTATGGATGGTCGCGCGGGGCATGAAACACGGTCTGATGACCGAGCGGGCGACCTCCCTTCCCGCCGCGAAGCCGGAAAGCAAAACATCCCGCGGAGGCAACGCCTCTTCGAGCGAAGGCGACAAGATGGCGGGTATGGATCATTCCGGAATGCAAATGGCGCAGGCATCTCCCTCAAGCGCGAAGCAAGCGTCTCCAGGGACAAAGGCGAAGAAGCGGCCCGAACCTGCCGCGGGCAAGCATGAAGGTCATCAAATGGGCACGTCGCAAACAGCCGGCCGAGGCTCGATGCGACCCGACGTGACCCGCCCGCAGCTGGCGGCAGTTGTCGCATTCACATCGCTCATGCTCGTCGGAGGAATGACGCTGCCGGCCGCTTTCGTCAACCTTCGGCTCAGCGCCCACGAGGTCGGCGGCGCAATCATGCCGCCCGGCATGATCATGGACAACAATACGCCGGCTGCGGCGATGCTGGACATGGCCGCCGTAGACCCGCGGTACGTCACTGCCCGCTACGGCCTCAGCAAACACGGGGCGCAACCCCTCGCACCGCGAATCGAAAACGGAGTCAAGATCTTCGACCTGGAGACCTCCGTCATCCGCTGGCAGATCCTGCCCGAGGTGTCGGTCGACGCCTTCGCATTCAACGGGCAGGTGCCGGGGCCCACGCTGCGCTTCCGACAGGGGGACCGTGTACGCATCAATGTCACCAACCGGCTGCCAGAAACGACCACGGTCCACTGGCACGGGTTGGTCCTGCCCAACGTGATGGACGGCGTCGCGAACGTCACCCAGAAGCCGATCCGGAACGGCCAGCTTTATACGTACGAATTCACTGCTCTGCAGTACGGTTCGTATCTGTATCACTCTCACGACCATGTGGACCGGCAGCAAACACTCGGGCTGTATGGAGCACTCATCATCGATCCGGCGAACCCTGCGGATGAGCTCGCCGCCGACCATGAATACACGATCCAGCTGCAGGAGTGGTTGATCCGCGAAGGGCTGACGTATCCGGCCATGCCGATGGACGGAGGTCAGCCGAACTATTTCACCATCAATGGGCGAGCCTTTCCGTCGACCGACACGATCAGGATGAAGGTCGGCGAAACGCTCAAGGTTCGCTTCATCGGCTCGAACAGCGGCTTCATTCATCCCATGCATATCCACGGCGGTCCGTTCGTGGTGGTGGCGCGTGACGGCGAGACACTTCCCCCTTCGGCTCGGTTCAAAGCCGACACCATCAATGTGGGTCCGGGGCAACGCTACGACGTCATCTGGACGGCGCTCAAGCCCGGGAAATGGATGATCCACTGCCACATCTCGCACCACACCACCAACAACAATACCGAGCAGAACGGCGGTGGCGGCCTGATGATGCATATCGACGTCGAGGGCGATCCGAGAACCTGAGAGAGCAGGCTCCGGGATACCAGAGGATTCTTCCGATGAAAAACGTGTTGAGAAACGAGAGCTCCAAGCGACTTCAGACCTCGAGCCGGTCTCCCGGACGCGCTACGAGGCTTTCCATTGGCGTTAGCCTCGTTTCCGCGGCCCTCGCCGCTCACGACACCTGGCTGCTGCCGACGTCGATGACGGTCGCGCCGGGAAGCACCGTCACCCTCGATCTGACCAGCGGCATGGACTTTCCAGCGCCCGAGGCGGCGGTGAAGCCAGACCGGCTCGCCTCCGCCCGTTGCCGCCTGGCAGGCAAAGTCACGGATATTTCCGGAAACACCCTTGCGGAGAAGTCGCTTCAGCTCCGCTTCCGAGCGCAGAGCGCCGGCATCGCGACCGTCTGGGCGGAATCCAGGCCGCGCTCGCTCGATCTCGAGCCGGCGGAGGTCAAAGAGTACCTGGAGGAGATCGGAGCAACCGAAACCGTCGGACGCGACTGGGCGGAGATGCCCGAACCGCGAAAGTGGCGGGAAACGTACAGCAAACACACAAAGACCTTCGTGAGAATTGGGAGTCCGGCTCAGGATCGCTCGTGGACCGAGCCCACCGGAATGACAGTCGAGATCATTCCGGACATTGATCCCACGGCGCTTGTCGCCGGTACGGACTTCCCGGTCCGCCTGCTGTTCGATGGCCGTCCGCTGGCCGGACTCTCCGTAGGCATCGTGGCTGCCGGCCAGAAGGCGGGGCCGATACAAAAAACCGACGCCGATGGAAGAGTCTCGTTCCGGCTGGATCGGGCCGGATGGTTTCTCTTGCGCGCCACGCAGATCGCCCGGCCGGACAGGGCCGGTGGGGAATGGGTCAGCCACTTCGCGACGCTCACCGTCGAAGCCGGTGCGCCTTGAAGGCGCGGCGGACAACGATTCTGAGGAGCCCATGAAACAAATAGGCGACGAGCAAATGGTCGCGACCAAAGACACGGCGCCTCACAAGGACCCGATTTGCGGCATGTCGGTGAAGGCCGACACGCCGCACCGCGTGACTGTGGGCGATGAGACCCACTTCTTTTGCAGCGCCGGCTGCGCCGAGAAGTTTCGCAAGGCCCCGGCAGCCGGTAAAACGCCGGA
>JANMBR010000403.1:0-6067 GCA_031360505.1 Acidobacteriota bacterium | reverse complement strand
CCTTCGGCCGCGAGCAGCTCGATCCAGTCCGCAAACGTCGATGGGCAGACCACGTCGCCGAAGACCCCCGTGCATGGCGGCGGAGTCAGGTTCGGGCCGTACTTGCCCTTCAGCATGAACACGGCCATCTGGTCCCGCCGGACGTTGGCGAGCGGGCAGTAGTTGCCGCTGCCGCACCCCCCCGTGATTCCCTCGGCCGCGAGCTGCTCGATCCAGGGCGCGAAGTTCGAGCTGCAGGGGACGTCGGGGAAAATCCCCGTGCACGGCGGCGGCACATAGCACGTCCCGTGTTTGGCCTTCAGGATGAAGACGGCCATCTGCTGCCGTGTCACGTTCGAGGCCGGGCAGTAGTTGCCGCCGCTGCAGCCGGCCGTGACGCCGGCTGCCACGAGCCTGGAGATGGCGCTGTCGAAGAGGCTTAGGGCCACCACGTCCGAGAAGCGCGAGACGTATCCGTTGCGCAGGGTGCCCGAAAGGCCGCTCGGGTTCGTCACGGTGATGTCGTAGACGCCGCCGGGTGAGAGCGAGGGTCCGGTGAAGTCGAGCTCGTACTGGCTGTTGAACGTGACCGGTACGGGGTTGCCGCCGATCGTCATCGTCGCGGCCGGATCGAACAGGTGCCCGCGGACGGACTTCGGGAAGGTGTCGCCGGGGCCGCCGACGCCCGGAACGGAGCGGAAAATGATCTCCTGCCAGAGCTCGGAGGTGTGCCCCTCGGGACCGGTGGCCGAGGCGGTGACGGGAGAGCCCGCCGCGATGGGTGTCGGGAGGAGGACGTTGAAGGCCGCGTTTCCCGAGCCGTCGGTCGTGACCTGCGTCGTCCCGATGTAGGTCTCCGCCTGGAGCAGGGCCCGCGGACGCGCCCGGCATGCGGGGTTGGAGTAGAAGTCGAGGTCGAACAGAGTCGACGCGAGGCTGTTGAGTGTGCCGATGACGCGCGTCCCGCCTCCCTCCGGGACGGCGGAGGTGATGAGCGGGTAGTTCTGGAAATCGTTCCCGAATTGGATCCCGCCGCCGTCGGCGTCGCCGAGGTCGTTGGGGTTCTGGCCGTTGGGCGTGCTGCCGTTGGCCAGATCGATGGCCAGCCCCACGCCGTTGGCGCCGACGCCCCCGATCCCGTTGCTGAAGATCCGGTTGCCCCGGATCGGGTTCATCTGCGCGAAATCGGTCACGAGGATGCCGACCCAGCCGTTGAAGGCGATGACGTTGCCTTCGCCCGCGCCGACGCCGCCAATCACCTGGCTGAAGGTGCTCAGAAAGATGCCCATGACGCGGTTGCCGAAGTTTTTCGTGGCGGTGGTGTCGGTTCCGATGAAGTTGCCGTACAGCGGGGCCGCGGAGCTGTCCAAGAAGATGCCGTAATCGAAGCCGCCGATCACGTTGCCTTCGCCCGGTCCGGTGCCGCCGATCGTGCCGCCGACGGGGCTCGGGTGGCTGATGCCGTACGTGCCGCTGGAGATGACTCCCGCCTGCGCCGCATCGACCCCGATGAAGTTGCCGTGAATGGTCGCCATGGCCGTGCCGAGCCCGATGCCGATGTCCATCCCGGCGATGACGTTGGGCGCGTTCGGGTCGGTCCCCCCGACCGTGATGGGAGCGTTGCCCGAGAGGGTGATTCCGTAGCCTGCCCCGGCGGTCCCGGGCATTCCCCGGGTCCCGCTGATGTCCGTGCCGATGAGATTGCCCTGGATCACTCCGCCGAAACTCATGGACACGTTCCGAGATGTGGCTCCGGAGATCAGGTTGCGCGCGGCGGGGGTCAAGCCGCCGATGCGTGCGCCGAGGCTAGAGTTGGGGACGCCCGTGCCGCCCACGTAACCCTGGAGCCCGTCCGGGCTCGCCCCGATGAAGCAGCCCTCGACGACGAGATTGGAGTGCAGGAACGACGGACTGCCACCGACCTGGTCCTGGGAAAACCGGTTCACCACGAGGCCCCGGAAGGTGACGCCGGGGATGCGGGCCTCGAGGCCGTTGCCTGTCGTTGCCGTGCCGGCGATCTCGATCATGAGGACCGTGTTGAGCCCGAGGCCCACCGCGTTCGTGTTGGGCGAGGACCCCGGCTGGGTGTAGCCGTCGACCGTCACGGCTTCCGTGATCGGAGGAAGGGGTGTGGCCGGCGCGATGGTGTGAACGCCCGAGCCGACAATGTTGAACGCAACCGTGTCGGCGCCGGGGCTCGTGTTGGCGTGTGATCGCCTGGCGCAGCGACCCCGCGCCGCTGTCCGCGATGGAGGTGACCGTATAGGTGTTACCCATTGCGCCGCTCGCCACGGCGAGAAACGCGATGGTCGAGGCAAGTCGGCGAATGGTCATGGGAACCTCCTGACTCTTTTCTCGACAAGGCGGGGTGAGAAGGGCCAAGAGGGGGGATCTCGGGGCCCCCGGGAGGGGAAGGGGCCACTTCCACCTCCGATACAATTGACCCATTCATGAAGGACAATCCCCCGGCGCCGCGACCTGAAGAGGTTACGGGACTTCTGCGCGCGGCCGAGGCCGGGGACCCCGAGGCCCTGGATCGCGTGTTTTCGGTGCTTTACGGCGACCTCCGGGCGATCGCGCACCGCCAGCTCCGGGGAGCTCCGGCCGAGCAGACGCTTTCGACGACGGCCCTCGTCCACGAGACCTACCTGAAGCTGTCGCGGGGAGCGGGCTGGACGGCCAGGGACCGTCAGCACTTCTTCTCGCTCGCGGCCCGCGCGATGAGGATGATCCTGGTCGATCAGGCGCGCTCGCGGACCCGCCAGCGGCGCGGGTCGGGCCGGCGGCCCCTGGACCTGGAAAATGTCGAGATCCCTGTCGAGGAGCGCGCGGCGGAGATCGTGGCTCTCGACGAGGCGCTCGTCCGGCTCGGAGAGGTCGACGGCGAGCTCGCGCAGATCGTCGAGTGGCGTTTCTTCGCCGGTCTCTCCGTGGAGGAGATCGCGGAAATGTCGGGTCGCTCGGAACGCACCGTGAAGCGCCATTGGCAGGCGGCCCGCGCCTTCCTTTTCCAGGAGCTCTCGGCGTCGGAATCCGGGTCGTGAGCGTTGCGGGGCGCTGGACCGAGGTCCGGGCGCTCTTCGAGGAGCTCGTCGAGCTCGAGCCCGCCGAGCGCGATCGGCGGCTCGCCGCGCTTGCAGACACCGAGCTCGCCGGCCGCGTGGGCAAGATGCTCGCCTCGGACTCGCAGGCCGGCCGCTTTCTCGAGACCCCGGCCGTCGCCGTCGCGGGAGGCCTCTTCGAGGGCCTCGTCGAGCCCGAAGCACAGGCCGAAGCCCCGCCGCCCGAGCGCATCGGCCCGTACCGCGTGCTCGAGCGCCTGGGCCGCGGCGGAATGGGCGAGGTCCTTCTCGGCGAGCGCGCCGATGGCCTCTTCGAGCAGCGCGTCGCAATCAAGCTCCTGCGCCGCGGAATGGGCTCAGACGAGATCCTTGCGCGCTTCTCGCGGGAGCGCAGGATCCTCGCGCGTCTCGAGCATCCGCACATCGCGCGTCTGCTCGACGGGGGCGCGACTGAAGACGGGCGTCCGTACTTCGTCATGGAGCTCGTCGAGGGCGAGCCCATCACGAGGTACTGCCGCTCGCGCGACCTTCCCGTCGCCGACCGACTGCGCCTGCTCGCCGACTGCTGCGACGCCGTCGCGGTCGCGCACAGGAATCTCGTCGTCCACCGGGACCTGAAGCCGTCCAACGTGCTTGTTACGAAAGGCGGGGAGGTCAAGCTCCTCGACTTCGGCATCGCGAAGCTGCTGGGCCCCGAGGACACGGGGGAGGCGGCCGTCGAGACGCGGACCGAGCATCGGCTTCTGACGCCCGCCTACGCTGCGCCCGAGCAGATCCTGGGCGAGCCCGTGACCACGGCGACGGACGTCTGGGCCCTCGGGGCGCTGGCGTACGAGCTGCTGACCGGCTCGCTGCCGCAAAAGCGTGAGGGCCGGTCCGCGGCGTCGCTGGCCGCTGCGGCCGCCGACGATGCCATCGAGCGGCCGAGCCAGCGGGTGGCGACGGCGCCCCTGGCCTCGCTGCCGCTGGCGAACCCGTCCGAGGCGGACCGCCGCCGGCTCGAGCGGCAGCTGCGCGGCGACATCGACAACATCCTCCTGAGCGCCCTGCGGCGCGAGCCCGAGCGGCGCTACGGTTCGGTGACCGCCTTTGCGGGCGATCTGCGCCGGCACCGCGACGGTCTGCCGGTCAAGGCGCGGCCCGACACGTTCGGCTATCGCGTCGGCAAATTCGTGCGGCGAAACCGGGTCGCGGTGGGCGCGGGAGTGCTGGTGTTCGCCTCGCTCGTAGCCGGACTGGCCGTCGCGGCGTGGCAAGCGCGCCGGGCCGAGGCCCATGCGAAGACCGCGGCGGCGGCCGCTCGCCGGGCGGAGGGCGTCAAGGAGTTTCTGATCGGCCTCTTCGAAGTCGCCGACCCGGAGCAGGCCTCCGGCGGCTCGATCACCGCGAGCGAGCTGCTCGATCAGGCAGGCAAGCGGCTGCAGACCGAGCTCTCCTCGGAGCCCGACATCCAGGCCGATCTTCTGGAAGCCGTCGCCCGCATCGACAAGGGGCTTGGACGGCTCGACACGGCCGAGGACCTCGCGAAGCGATCGCTCGAGATCCGCGAGCGCATCCTTCCCTCCGGCGACGCGGCGATCGGCCGCAGTCTCGCGACTCTCGGCGCGGTGAAGATGTCCAAGGGCAAACTCGACGAGGCGGAGAAAGAGATCACTGCCGCGCTTGCGGTGCTCAACGTCGCCGAGGCGCCCGACAGCCTCGCCACGGCCCGGGCGCAGAGCGACCTCGGGCAGGTCCTCTTCTGGAAGGGAAAGGCGGAGGCCGCCGAAAAGAGCGAGCGCGGCGTCTACGAAACCTACCGAAGGGTGCTGGGCGACGACAACGCGCAGACCGCAATGCACCTGCGCAATCTCGCCGTGCTGCTCGACGAGCTCGATCGGGTCGACGAGGCCGAGAAGGCGTACCGGGACTCCCAGGCGGTCCTCGTCAAGCAGCTCGGCCCCGATCACGCGAACCTCGGCTACAGCTACATCAATCTTGCCGTTCTCCTCGGCGCGCGGCGCGGGCAGGCGGCCGAGGCGGATGCGCTGTACAAGCGTGGGCTCGAGATCCGCCGCAAGGCGCTCGGGAGCAAGCACCCGACGGTCGGCCAGGCGCTTCAGCTCACCGGGGTCTTCTATCTCAATCAGGGAAGACTCGAAGAGTCGGAGGCCGCCTACGCCGAAGCGCTCGCGATCTTTCGCGCGATCGACCCCAAGCACTTCGAGGTCGGCAAGTGCCTGAACGGGTTCGCTCTCATCGCCTCGCGCCGCGGCAAGTACGCGGAGGCCGAGAAGATCATGGAGGAGGTCGAGGCGCTCTTCCGCGAAGTCCTCGGCGAGAAGCACTCCTTCACCTGGCAGATCCGGGGCAACCGCGCCTCGCAGATCAAGCTGCAGGGGCGGCTCGAGGAGGCCGAGAGCCTCGAGCGCGAGGTCGCGGCGAAGATCGAGGAGCTGAACGGAAAAGACAGCTCGGAAGCGGTCGACGCGCGTTCGCGCCTGGGCGAGACTTTGCGGATGCGGGGCCGCGTCGACGAGGCGCTGCCGCTCCACCGCCAGTCCGTCGAGGTCGTGCTTCGCCTCGAAGGAGAGAAGAGCCCGTGGCTCGCCGTCGAGCGCTACCAGCTCGCGGCCGACCTGATCGCCGCCGGGGGCTCGGAGAATCTCGCCGAGGCGCGGCGTCTGCTCGACCAATCCCTCGCGACCCTCGAGAAGAAGTCGCCGCCACACCAGCGCCTCGCCGAGATCCAGGCGGCGAGCGCGAAGCTCGGGGTCTGACCCCGGCGTTCAATGGCCCGATCGCTACTGCAGGCTGAACGTCTTGACCACGAATGTTGCCATCTGCCCGCGGTTGGCGGTCAGGGTCGGACAATAGTTACCGCCGCCGCAGCCGGCGGTGATGTTCCTTGCGACGAGCTCGTAGATCCAGGGCGCGAAGTTCGACGAGCAGGGCACGTCGTCGAAGGTCGCGGTGACGCAGGCGGGCGGGGCATAGCCCGGCGCCTCGTAGGTGCGCAGGAGCAGGACGGCCATCTGCTGGCGCAG
>JANMBR010000334.1:0-2333 GCA_031360505.1 Acidobacteriota bacterium | reverse complement strand
TCCCGCAAGCCGCGCAGCGCGGTGACGAGGCCCCCGCCGCCGCGCCGCTCGACGCGCGCGCCGCTCGCGTCGCGGCCGTAGGTCACGGGCCCGCGGTTCGAGACGATGATCAGCGGCCGCTGCTCAGACAACGGTGATCGTGCCGCCAAGCCTTTAGCTGATCGACAGGTGCTTCACGAAGCGCAGGAAGGATCCGCCCTGCGGGCGCTCGCGAATCTCGAACTCGTCGGCAAGCGCTTCGATGATCGCGATCCCGAGACCGCCTTCGGAGAGCTCCTCGCCGGTCAATGGGCTGCCCGGGTCGCGGGGCGGCTCGAAGCCTTCGCCCTCGTCGACGACTTCGACGACGAGCTTGTCGTCGTGCAGCTCGTAGAGGATCTCGACCGTTCCTTCGCCCCCGGCGTAGGCGTGGCGCACGGAGTTCGTGCACGCCTCCGTCAGTGCGAGCTTCAGATCGCCGAGCACCTCCTGGCGCAGGGGCTCGGGGCGGAGCCGGGCGATGCCCGTCAGGGCGAGCCGGCCAAGCGTGATGTATTCCGGCTTGGCCGGAATCGTCAGCCGGATCGCATGGACGTGCCCGTTTCCGTTCGCCGCGCCGCTCATTCGGCCGTCTCTTTCCCTCGGATTAGAAAGGTAAACCCCTCATATTCTGCCGAATCCTGATCTCGGCCGCTGTGACCTCTTCCTCCGGTTCCCGGCGAGGCGAGTTTGCTAACCCGGCGCCGGCCGCTGGTCGAGTGTCACCGCGACCACCCGGCGCTGCCGGCCGCGGACGACCGTAAAGCGCGCCGTCTCGCCGGGAACGAGCCTGGTTGTGACAATTCGCACGACATCTTGGGCGCCGGTGACCGGGATGCCGTCGATCGCGACGATCGCGTCCCCGCCGACCTTCACGGCGACGCCTTCGTAGACGACCTCGCGCGTACCGGCCCTGATCCCGGCCTTGGCGGCCGCCGTGCCGGGATTCACGACGTCGACGAGGGCGCCGCGCGCCGCCGCGTACCCGAACCGCTTGGCAACCGCCGGAGTCAGGTCCTCGGTCTTGATCCCGACGTAGGCGTAGCGGACACCTCCGGTCTTCAGCAACTGCTCCATCGACCGCCGCGCCGAGTCGATCGGCACCGCGAAGCCGACGCCTTCGAACCCGGAGCCCGTGCCGCTCGAGCGAATCTGAGCGTTGATCCCGATCGCACGGCCCCGCGCATCGAACAGCGGCCCGCCCGAGTTGCCGTGGTTGATCGGGGCATCGGTCTGGATCGCGTCGACCAGATCGTAGTTCGAGGTCAGAGACGGGATCGAGCGGCGAATCGCCGACACGACGCCCACCGAGAGCGAGTCGGCGTTTCCGAACGGGCTCCCGATCGCGGCCACGGGCTCCCCGACGACGACGCGGCTCGAGTTGCCGAGTGGCACGGGATCGAGCGCGTGCTGCCGGGGATCGACCCGGAGGAGACCCACGTCGTCGAAGAGGTCGACGCCAACCACCTTCGCCGTCACGCGGTCACCGTCCGAGAACTCGACGTAGACCGTACTGGCGGGGGCCGTACTGCCGCCTGTCTGGCCCGCGGTCGTGATCACATGCGCATTGGTCAGGATCAGGCCGTCCGCCGAGACGACGAACCCGGAACCCTGGCCCGCCGAGGCGGCGGGGGAGTCGAAGTAGGAGACGATCGTGACCACACCGGCCGCGCGGGTGCGAAAGATCTGGGCAGGCTGGAAGCCGTTCCCGAGCAAAGGCTTTGCGGCGACGACCGGTGCGTTCGCATCACCGGCGGAGGCGGCCGGGGCCTGCACGATCACGGTCCTGGTCGTGCTCGAGTGCAGGAAGCCGGCGACCGAGGCGACGGCGAGCACCAGCGCGCCGCCGAGGACGGCGGCGATCAAGGCAAGGGCGGCAGCCGCACTCGAACGCACCGGGCGCACTGTAGCCGGGGCAGGCCCGTTCTTCGCCAATTTGGCTCAAACACGCGCTTCGGGCGTTTTCACGTTTTAAGACTCGTCGATCAGACGAGGCCGGGCTGGAAGCGCCGCTCGGGCGCCTCGGCGCTCAGGACGAGCGTGAAGAGCGTCCAGCCATTCTGGGAGTCCAGCTCGATCCGGCCGCCCATCACCTCCGCGAGCTCCCTCGCGATCGCGAGACCGAGGCCGCTGCCCGAGGCCCGCGTGCCGTCCAGCCGGTAGAAGCGCTCGAAGATCTGCTGCTGGGCCTCCCGCGGGATCTCCGGCCCGTCGTTTGCGATCGTCAGCGTCGCACGCCCGCCGTCCACTGCCGTCGAGATCCGCACCGTGGTGCCTGCCGGGGTGTGCACGAGGGCGTTCTCGAGCAGGATCCG
>JANMBR010000037.1:0-9358 GCA_031360505.1 Acidobacteriota bacterium | reverse complement strand
GTCAGCTCGACGAAGTCGGCGACCCGCGAGGGCGCGACCGCCAGCCCCGCGGCCGGGACTACTTCCACGCAGCCGCCTTTCCGGCCAGGGCGGGGCGGATCGGGACGACGTTGCCGCGGCGGCGCTCGGCCGCGAGCGACGCGATGCCGAAGGCAATCGTTGATCCGAGGAGCAGGGCCCCCGCCGCGACGTGCGCGGTCGTCACCAGCACCGCCTTGCCCGTCAGAACCGTGGCGGCGCCGAGCGTGATCTGCGCGAGGACCAGGGCAGCGAGCCAGAGCGCCGTTCTCTCGACACCCGGGCGGCCAGATCGCAAAGCCCGGGCGACGCAAAGCGCGACGAAGGTGGCGACGACGAGGGCCCCTACCCGGTGCGCGAAGTGGATCGCCACCGGGAACGCCGTCAGCGGCGGAACGATCTTTCCGAGCGCCAGGGGGAAATCCGGAATCGCGAGCCCGGCCTTCGTATGCCGCATCACGGCGCCGAGGATCAGCTGCAGGAACACGACCGCGCCCGTGGCCGCGGCCATCCGCGCGACGGGGTTTGCGGCGTACGCGGCCCGCAGGCTGGCGGGCGCCCGATCCTTCCACCGCCGGGACGTCACGACCGCGATCGCAACCGTCAGGCAGAAAAAGGTCTGCGCCAGGCAGGCATGCGCCACGGAAACGGCGGGCGGCAGGAACAGGAGCACGGTCAATCCGCCGAGCAGTCCCTGGGCGACGACCGCGCCGAGCGCGAGAAAGCCCAGCCGCCGCACCCAGCGTCGCGGCTCACGGCGCGCGAGCCAAATCGCGAGGACCACCGTCAGCATTCCCACGCCGGAGGCGATGAGCCGGTGCGTGTGCTCGAAGCGGATGCCGCCGACCATCTTCGACAGCGGAAACGTGAACATGTTCTGCCCGTAGGTCGTCGGCCAGTCCGGAACGGACAAGCCCGACTCCGTCGAGGTGACGAGCCCCCCGGCGACGATGAGGCCGAGCGTCGCAACTGCGGTCAGGACGGCGAACCGGTGCAGACCCACGCCCGTCCCGCCCCGGGTGAAGGACGACTCAGCCATGCGATTTCGCGGGAGTCGGTCCGGGCGCTTCGTTCTGCGGCCAGTAGTCCGATCCACGGCCCGGGGCGCTGTACTCATAGGGCCCGCGGTGCACGGTCGGGACGCGCCCGATGAAGTTTTCGTGCGGCGGCGGCGAGCTCGTCTGCCACTCGAGCGTGTTGGCGTGCCACGGGTTCGGGCCCGCGAGCTTGCCGCGGCGCAGGCAGAGAAGGAAGTTCAGGACGAGGATGACCTGGCCCGCACCGAGGACGAAGAGCGAGATCGTCATGAACTGGTTCATGGGCTGCAGGCCTTTCAAGTGCGTGTACTGGGAATAGTCGTAGATGCGCCGCGGCATCCCGCGCATCCCGAGGAAGTGCATCGGGAAAAAAATCAGGTTGAACGTCACGAAGGTGATCGCCCAGTGAATCTTGCCCCACGTCTCGTTCATCATCCGGCCGAACATCTTCGGGTACCAGTAGTAGAGCCCGGCGAACGCGCCGAAGAGCGAACCGCCGAAGAGGACGTAGTGGATGTGCCCGACGATGAAGTACGTGTCGTGGATGAAGATGTCGACCGGCGTCGAGGCCATGAAGATGCCCGACAGTCCGCCGATGACGAACATCGACACGAACGAGAGCGCGTTCAACATCGGCGTCGTAAAGTGGATGTTTCCGCCCCAGACCGTCCCAAGCCAGTTGAACGTCTTGATGGCCGACGGCACCGCGATGACCATCGTCGAGATCATGAAGGTCGTGCCGAGAATCGGGTTCATGCCGCTCTGGAACATGTGGTGGCCCCAGACGATGAAGCCGAGGCCAGCAATGCCGCACATCGAGTAGGCCATCGCGCGGTAGCCGAAGATGGGCTTGCGCGAGAAGACCGGCAGGATCTCCGAGGTGATGCCCATCGCGGGCAGGATCATGATGTAGACCTCGGGGTGCCCGAAAAACCAGAACAGGTGCTGCCAGAGGAGCACCTGGCCGCCCCCGGCGTTGGGCCACGCCTGCCCGCTCACGACGAGCCCCGCCGGAAGGAAGAACGTCGTACCGAGGATGCGGTCGAAGAGCAGCATGATGAGCGCGGCCGACAGCACCGGCAGCGCCAGCAGCAGCAGCAGCGCCGTGATGAAGAGGGCCCACACCGTCAGCGGCAGCCGGAAGAAGGTCATTCCCGGCGCGCGCAGGTTGATGATCGTCGTGATGAAGTTGACCGCCGTCAAGAGCGACGACAGGCCCAGGATCAGGAGCGAGATGAGCCAGAGCGTCTGTCCCTTCGGCTGGATCGCCGAGAGCGGCGCGTAGGAGGTCCATCCGCCCGCGGCCGCGCCGCCCGTCACGAAGAAGGACCAGATGATGATCACCGCGGCCGGCACGGCCACCCAGAAGGACATCATGTTCAGCTTCGGGAAAGCCATGTCGCGGGCGCCGATCTGGATCGGGACGACGAAGTTGCCGAACGCGCCGATCAGGATCGGCATGATCGCGAAAAAGATCATGATCGTCGCGTGCATCGTGAAGAGCGAGTTGTAGTACTCCGGCAGCATCAGCCCGCCCGGCATGCCCTCGGGTGCGAGCTTGCCCATGAAGGGCAGCGCCCGGCCGGGCCACGCCAGCTGGTAGCGGACGAGGGTCGCGAGCAGGCCCCCGACCACGAGCATGGTGAGCGCGTAAAAGAGGTACTGGATGCCGATCACCTTGTGATCGAGCGAGAACACGTACTTCCGCCAGAAGGAGGTGGGGGCCGCGTGGACCCCGGCATGGTGGACTTCCCGCGGTTTGGCGACCGTGCTCAAGAATTACCCCTCTTTTCCGGCGCGGCGAGGCCAGGGGCCGGGGCCGGCTGCTGTTCCGAGCCGCCCTGCGCGGCAGCCTTAGGCTGCTCGGCGTCTTGCGCCGAGGCCTGTTCCGCGAGCCACTTCTGGTAGTCCTCGGCGGTGTCCACGTTCACGAACCCCTTCATCCGGTAGTGGCCAAGCCCGCACAGCTCGGCGCACGCGATTTCCCAGTGGCCGACCTTTGTGCCCTCGAACCAGATGTGGGTCTTCATTCCTGGGACCGCGTCCTGCTTGACGCGGAACTCCGGCAGGAAGAACGAGTGGATGACGTCTTTCGACGTCAACTCGACGATGACCGGCTTGCCGACTGGAAAGTGGAGCTGGTTCAGGGTCAGGATATCGTCGGGGGTGTTGAACTTGCCGTCCGCGCCGGGGTAGCGGAAGTTCCAGGCGAACTGCTCGCCCGTGACCTGGATCTGGATCCCGTCGTGGGGCATGTGCTCCTTGATCTCCTCCCACATGCGGCGGGACATGAGAGCGAGCGTCACGCAGATGAGCGCCGGGATGATCGTCCAGACGACCTCGAGGCGGTTGTTGCCGTGCGTGTACGTCGCGACGCGGCCTTCGCGGTGGCGGTACTTCCAGAGGAAGAACAGCAGCATCGCCTCGACGATGACGAAGACCACCCCGGTGATCCACATGATGAGGTGGAACATGTCGTCGATCTGCGGCGCGTAGGTCGAGGCCTGCTCGGGAAGACGCATCCACTCGGGCCAGGCATCCGCGAGCGTGAGCGCGCCCGCTGCCGCCGGCAGCAGGGCCGCCCCGCAAAAGAAAAGCGCCGACCGGAGGGCCCGGGCGGCGCGAGGAAACCGTTTTGTGTCGTTCACAGCGGCTTAGAGTACCGGACTATCCCTTGAAGTTGAAGTCCACGGTTTTCGCGTCGGTCCCGGTGATCGTCACGTTCTGGGTCTGGGTGCCGTACTTCTCGTGCCACGCCTCGATCACGTAGTTGCCCGGCGGCAGATTCTTGATCTCGAACGCACCCTGGTCGTTCGTCACGGCGAAGAAGGGGTGGGTGAACACACCCGTGTAGGCTCCCATCCACTTGTGCACGTCGCACTTGAAGCGGATCGGCGTCTCGGCGCTCTCGAACTTCTTGACCGTCTCCATGCCTTTGAATGGTTGGCCGATGTTGAACTCCGCGTTCTTCTTCGGCAGGGCGTGGATGTTGTGGAGCGTGCCGTCGCTGTTCAGGACCTTGAGCGGCTGGCCGGCCTGCATGCCGAACACGTGCGGGCGGTACTGGCAGCCATGCTGATCGAGCGTGACCGCCTCGGTCGGCACGGGGTAGGTCCCGGTGACGCCTTCCTTGACGTAGACGAGCACCCACTCGAGGGTCTTGTTCGAGTTGACCACCACTTCCTGCTCGTAGACCGGCTCCTTGTGCTCGGACTTGCAGAAGGCGTCGGCGTCCATCTTGATGGCGGGCATCGCGGGCGCGACCCCGTCGAAGTTCACCTTTCCGGTGACCGTGGCGCCGCCCGCGGCCGGGGCCGCAGCGGGAGCCGCAGCCGTCGAGGCGGAAGCGGCCGGCTTGGAGGAACCTTCGTCTTCCATCAGGGCGTCCTCGTCTTTCTTCCCGCCGCAAGCGAGAAGGCCGAGGGTTGCGGATGTCACGAGGCACAGAGAGAGAGCGCGCTTGAGCATCGAAAAAGCTCCTTTGTGAGACCTGTCAGGCCCTCGGGACGCTGCCGCACTCGCGATAGAAGCCACCGAAAGCCGGCCGATCATATCGGACCCGCACGCGCGTTTTCAAGCGCGGGGCGGGTGGTATGTTGCTGCCTGGCCGTGCCAACGACGACGATTTCCGCGGAGAAACTCTCGAAATCCTTCTCGGGAACGCCGCTGTTCTCCGACCTTTCTTTCAAGGCCGCGGGCGGCCTCGTGGCCGTGGCCGGCGCGAACGGCAGCGGCAAGACGACCTTTCTCAAGATCCTGGCCGGATTGCTGAGGCCATCGGCCGGACGAGTGCGGATCGAGCCCGAGGCGACGCCCGCACAGCGCCGCCTGACCGTGGGCTGGGCCGGACCGGACCTCTCCCTCTATGGCGAGCTCACGGCCGAGGAGAACCTGCTGTTTTTCCGGACGGCCGGGGGCCGGGACGTTGCCCTGCCCGAGATCCGGCGGCGCCTTGCCGAAGTCGGGCTCGCCGAGGAGGCGATGCGCCGGCGGGTCGAGGAGTACTCGACCGGGATGAAGCAGCGCTTGAGGATCGCCTTCGCCCGCCTCTTCGACCCGACCGTGCTCATCCTCGACGAGCCGATGATCGGGCTCGACCCCGAGGGCCGCGAAACGATCGCGGCGGCGATCGCGGCGGCGCGCCAGACGGGCGTGGTCATCCTGGCGTCGAACGACGAGCGGGATTTCGTCGCGCCGGAGCAGAGGATCGAACTGGGACTCGGGAGGCAGAGACCGTGAGCATGCTCTCCCGCGCCTGGGCCATCTGCGCCAAGGACGCGACGCAGGAGCTGCGGCGGCGCGTGGCGATCGTCGCGGTCTTCTTCTTTGCGGCGACCGCGCTGACGCTCGTGTCGTTCGCGATCGGGCCCTTCCGCCTGCCGGCGGAGGACCGTCCGGCCCTGCAGGCGGCGCTTCTCTGGATCATCCTCTTCTTCGCCGCGGCGACCGGGCTGCCGCGCGCGTTCGTCGCAGAGGAGGAAGCGGGCACCGGTCTCGCCCTGCGCAAGACCGTGCCGGCGACGCTGGTCCTCGCGGGCAAGAGCCTGTTCAACCTGGCGCTCTTTCTCGCGATCGCGGCCGTCACGATCCCCGGGTTCCTGATCCTGCTCGACTGGAAGATCGGCAACGCGGCCGGCATCGCCGCGACGATGCTGTTGGGCGGCTACGGCCTGGCCGTCGTCTCGACGTTTCTCTCGGCGCTCGTCGCGCGGGCAGGCCAGCACAACACCCTCTTCGTGCTGATCGCCTTTCCCCTCGTTCTTCCCCTGCTGCTCATGGCGATCGCAGCGACCATCGAGTCGACCGCCGGGGGATTCCCGACCATGCCGCTGAAGGTTCTGATCGCATACGATGGGGCTTCGACCGGTGCGGCGTACATGCTGGCGGCGGTCGCGTGGGAGGACTGACGAAAGCCATGAAAGCCCTCAAATTCCTCCTCCTCCCCTACCTCGGCGCCGTGATTGCGGCCGCCTTCCTCTGGCCCGAGCCGGCGAAAGGGTTCCTCGGCGAGTCGTCCCGGATCGTCTTCTTCCACGTTCCCTGCGCGTGGACGTCGACGCTGGCGTTCCTGGTGGCGGCGGGGTATTCGCTCGCGTATCTGCTGCGCGGCAACCCCTGGCACGACGACGTCGCCGCGGCGGCCGTGCGGATCGGGTTGCTCTTCGGCGTGCTGACGCTCATCACGGGCTCGCTCTTCGCCAACATCATGTGGGGCACGTGGTGGAACTGGGACCCACGCGAGTCCTCGTACCTGCTGCTCGTCTTCCTCTACGCGGCGTACCTCTTCCTGCGCTCCGCCGTCGAGGACCCCGAGCGGCGCCCCCGGATCGCGGCGGCCTACGCCCTTTTCGCCGTGGTGCTGATGCCCTTTCTCGTCTTCGTCGCGCCCCGGGTGACCGCGTCCCTCCACCCGCAGACCGTCATCAATCCCCAGGGCAAAATCCTCATGGATACTCCGACCCGGGTCGTGTTTTTCGGCGCCATGGCAGGCTTTTCGGCGCTTTTCGTCTGGATGCTGTCCATCGACGCCCGGGCGTCCCGGCTCCAAAGGGTCCTTCAGAAAAGGCCCGGTGCCTGATGCATCTTCATCAGGCGCGGAAACTTGTCCTAGGCGACAGTTGCATGGGAAGCACAGGCGGGAGAGACTCAAGAAGATGACCAGCCTCGGATATCTCGCAGCAGTCAACGTCGTGATCTGGGTCGGGCTTTTCGCCTACCTCTGGCGGCTGGACCGTCGCGTCTCGGAAAAGGAGCGCACCTGAAGTGAAAAAAGGCTACTGGCTCGCGGCCGTTCTGACGCTCGCGTTCGTCGGGTTCGGGCTGACTGCATTTCAGAAGACCCTGACGCCCTACCTCTCGTTCGACGAGGCCAGGAAGGCGCGCGGCGTCGTCCAGGTCATGGGCGCCCTGGACAAACAAAGCGACCGATACGACATGAAGACCGAGGAGCTTGGCTTCGACCTCGTGGACGCCGATGGCCGACACATGCCGGTCGTGTATCGGGGCGTGCGGCCCGGAAACTTCAAGGACGCCATCTCGATCGTCGCGATCGGGCGTTACCACGAGGGCCGGATCGAGGCAGAGAAGCTGCTCGTCAAGTGCCCGTCCAAGTACCAGGGAGCGGAGGTCGAAAAGGCCTACGCCTCCAAGCCGGCCCCGGGCAAAGTCTCCTGATGTACGTCTGGCCCGGCGTCGCCGCGATCTGGAGCGCTCTCATCTTCGGTCTCGCCTCGGCAGTCACGTACCTGCGCGTCGACCGCGGGCGCAAGGACCTGCTACCGCTGGCGCGGACGACCTATACCGCTTTCGCCGTCTCGGTCGTGGCGGCGGCCGCGATCCTGATGACGCTCCTGCTGCAGCATCGGTTCGACGTTTCGTACGTCAACTCCTACTCGGGCCGGGATCTGCCGCTCCACTTCCTGATCTCGACGTTCTGGGCCGGTCAGGAGGGATCGTTTCTGCTCTGGTGTTTCTGGGGCTCGCTCATCGACCTCTTCGTTTGGAGGAGCGCGAAGGAGCAGGAGGCTCCGGTGATGATCGTCTACCTCTCGACCTTCCTCGGCATCATCGCGATCCTCTGCAAACAGAGCCCCTTCAAACTGCTGCCGCCGCCCGTGCCCGTCGACGGCGTGGGCCTGAACCCGCTGCTCCAGGATCCCTGGATGGTGATCCACCCGCCGATCATGTTCATCGGCTTCGCCTCGCTGTCGGTCCCCTTTTCCTTCGCAATCGCCGCGCTCTGGAAAAAGCGTTGGGACGGCTGGATCAGGCGCGCCCTTCCCTGGGCGCTGCTGACGTTCCTGACGCTCGGCACCGCGATCCTGATGGGAGGCTATTGGGCTTACAAGACGCTCGGCTGGGGCGGCTACTGGGGCTGGGACCCCGTGGAAAACACGAGCCTCGTTCCATGGATCTTCACCGCGGCGCTCGTGCACGGCATGTTCCTGCAGCGCTCCCGAAAGCGCCACCGGAAGGTCAACCTGCTGCTCGCC
The DNA here is from genome assembly GCA_031360505.1 of Acidobacteriota bacterium. Taxonomy (GTDB): domain Bacteria; phylum Acidobacteriota; class Thermoanaerobaculia; order UBA5066; family Gp7-AA6; genus DAHUXD01. The sequence continues at coordinate 1,311 of JANMBR010000037.1, read as the reverse complement.
TGCACGGCGTATGCAGCGATCCTCTATGGCACTTTCCTCACGCGCTCGGGAGTCCTTGCGGACTTCTCGGTCCACTCGTTCATCGATCTCGGAATCACGGGATGGCTCGTCGGTATCCTCGGGACGTTCATCGGGCTCTCGGTCGTGCTGCTGGCCTGGCGCTGGCGCTCGATCCCGCGCGCCGAGGACGAGGAGTCGCCGCTCTTGTCGCGCAGCGTCTTCTTCATCCTGGGCATCGCGGTCTTCTGCGCGCTCGCGTGCGTGATCCTGCTCGGGACATCGGCCCCGATCCTGACGCGGCTGACCTCGACCCCCTCCCAGGTGCAGACCAGCTTCTACGGGAAGACCACGACGCCGGCGGCTTTCCTCCTGATACTGCTCGCCGGATTCGTGCCCTTCGTGGGATGGAAGGGCGAGACGGGACGCGGTCTCTTCAAGAACGCCCGCCGCTCGCTCGCCGTGGCCGCCGTCCTGACGGGTGCGGCCTTCGCGCTCGGGGCCGACCAGCCCGCCACCCTCGTCCTTCTCTTCACCGCCTTTTTCGCCGCCGACATGAACCTGCGCGCCGTGCTCCGCAAGGCGGGCAACGGAAAGCTCGGCGGGGCCGGCGGGTACCTCGCTCACGTCGGGGTCGGCATCATGCTCGCGGGCATCGTCATCTCGGGGTCCTACGCCAAATCGCAGCGCGTCACGCTGCCGACCAACGTGCCGAAGAAAGTCGGCGACACGACCCTGACGTTCCTGCGCATCGTTCCCGGCGCCGGCGACCGCAAACAGGCCATGGAGATCCGGGTCGAGACGGACAAGGGCAAGTCCTTCTACGCGTACCCGAAGATGTACGAGAACAGCCGGACCGGACAGCTCATGGTCAACCCCTCGATCCGGAATTCGGCGGTGATGGACCTCTACATCGCGCCCCAGCAGTACGACCTGGGTCAGCCGCAGACGATCGGCCGCGACGTGCGCCTGACGAAGGGCACGACGACGAACATCGAGGGGACGGGCTTCACCTTCCGCGACTTCAACGCCGACCGCTCAGCCATGATGCGTGGCGAGAAGACGATCCTGGTGCTTGCCGACTTCACGATCACGCCGCCCGACGGCGTCAACCGGGACATGACGATCAAGTACGTCTACCACATGGACGGCCGGCCGGAGGAGGCCCAGGTGGTCGCGATCCCCGGATTCGAGAACGGGAAGGCGCGTGTCCTCGCCGTCTCGCCCAACGACGGCGCCATCGTGCTGCGCCTGACCGGCGTTTCGAAGAACCCGCAGGACGAGTTCCACGCCGCGACCGTCGAGTCGCTCTCG
>JANMBR010000029.1:0-2753 GCA_031360505.1 Acidobacteriota bacterium | reverse complement strand
CGTGCATCGCCCTCTCGGCGCGGCGCATCGCTCCGAGTTTCCGAAACTGCGTCTGGATCTCCTTCGCGGCGGCGGCAATCGTGTTCGGCGTGCCGCCGATCGGCTGGCTATGGGCCCGCCTGCCGGTGGTGCAGCTCTTCGCCAGGGAGTATGCCTCGGCGGCCGTCGTGCTGTTCGCGGCGGCGGCATCGGGCCCGGCACTCACGAGCATCGAGTTCGACCGTTCGGCCAGCCGCGTCGCCGGCACGCTCCTGCTCTGCGGCGGCCTCTTGCTCGGCGCAGTGGGACTGGCACCGTCGCTCGGCGCCGCGCAGCCGGCGATCCATTCGCTGGCGGCAAGCGGCATCGACATGTTGAGCCGGCGCGGTCACCTCCGACAGCCTCCACAGGTCTACGCGGCGCGATTCGACGGCTACCTCGAAAGGGGTCGTGCGACCGCGATCCGCCGCCTGGCGATTCCAGGCCTCTTCTGGATCGTGGGCGCGAGCGCCTTACTTTGGTTTCGCCGCCGAAGCCTTCTCGCAATCGCCGCCCTCGGGGAGCTGTTCGCCTTCGGCTGGGGGTTCATCCCCGCGGTGCCCCGCAGCGAGGTGCCGGGGCCCCCGCCCGCGGTCGCCGCAATTCAGGCCCGAGCCCCCGGTCCGCTCGCGATGATCGCGGCGGCCGGCGATGTCTACCCCATCGATCTGGCGACCGTGGACGGCCTTCGCGACGTGCGCGCATACGAGTACATCGAGACGAGCGCATGGGCGCAGCATCTGCTCCCATGCGGCTACGACGAGATCGTGCGCGCGTTCCCGGAGGAATTGTCGCCCAAACAGGTCGACTGCCTGGGTCGCCTCGGAGTGCACTACGTCATGAGCCGAAAGGCGCCGCCGGGTACCGTGCACATCGGAGGAGGCCAACCGCCGGCCGTCGGCGCGTACTGGCTCCCTTCGGCCTCGGACGCCGCGCCCCCGCTCGCCGGCGCTCCGCCCCAAATCCTCCTCGGTGCCCTCGTCAGCCTGTTGGGCCTCGCCATCGGCATCGTCGCGGCGCGAGCGGCGACCGGACCTCGCCTGCCCGCAATCTCCGGCGCGTGAAGCCCCGCGCCCTCGTCAGCGGTCTGCCCGACCGGGAGAATGCCCTGGCGCCGGGACGACCTCGATCGACCGCCGCAGCGTGGTCGAACCGCCGTCCCGTGCGAGAAGCCTCAGGAAGAGTGTGTGGGGCCCGGGCGGCACGTCAGGGATCGGAAACCCGTACATGCCGCGGTTCAGGGCGTCCGGGAAATCCGGAAATCGGGCTGCCAGGTTCGGCCACGTCCCTCCGATCGAGGCTTCGCCCGAGGGGCCGAGCTCCGTGCCCACCTCGATCGAAGCGACCCCTGAATCGTCGAGCGCCCAGCCATGCGCCCAGAACCCGGGCGCGACTTTCTGGCCGACTCGCGGAAGGTAAATCTCGCCGAAGGGGCGCCCGACGTGCTCTCGCAGACGGGAGACCGCCGCGTCGAACTGGCGTCCCTGCTCTGCGGGATCGATCCCTGCGCGCACCACCCGGTCGCGCCACGGCGTACCGGCGGCGATGAAAACGAAATCGACACCTTCCCCGTGCGGAAAGCTTCGGACGAGCTCGAGTCCTCCCGATCCGAGCACCCGCTCGAGCGCATCGGCGTACGCGGTGACCCGGTAGCCCCGGCCCTCGTGGGAGTGGTAGACGAGCAGTCCCGCGCCGATCTCGCCCATTCGCGGCCACACGGAGTCCGGGATCGGGCGTTGCTTGAGCAGCGATTCGAGGTCGGTGTAGGTCCGCGGAAAGAAGCCCGAGTACCCGTTGACGAGCGGCTTGTCGTGCGCCGTCTGACGAAAGACATAGTCGAAGTCGTAGTCAATGCCAAGCGGCCACTCGACCACCGCGCATGGAAGGTCGAGGGTCGCGAGCCAGCGGTAGACCTCCGGCGCCTGCGCCGGCGTCGGTACGAGGGTGAGGGGAAACGCGCGGTACTCGAATACGACGAGGACGGCCGCCGTCGCGGTCCACGCTAGGCGGCGGCGCAAGGTGCGTCCCCGGACCATCAGGGCCAGGCCCCACGCAGCCAGCACGGCGAGCGCCAGGTGGAAGAGGACGATGCCGCGGGCCGGGGCCCGGATCGAGCGAAACACGACCCCGAACGACTGGTACAGGAAGCGGTAGTAAGGCGTGTGCGCGCCGAGCGCGATGAGCACGCCAGTGGCACCGATGCACAGCAACAGCGCGGCCCTCGCGCCAGACGGGTTTCCACCCAGAGCGGCTGCGGATCGGGCGCTGTCAACCCGCCCGGAAAAGGCAACGACAAGGCGCAGCCCGACGACGAGCGTGAGGAGTACCAGGACTCGCCCGGAGTCCCCGATTCCGATCGGACCCCACCGCGCGCCTTCCGAGCGAACCGACCAGACCCACGCGACCGTCAGCAGCGCGGCAAACACGTCTAACGCGCGCACCGCGCCGCGTCGCCGGGCGGCTGCGGGAGCACCGACCGGGGCGTGCGAGGGTGAGCGCATCCGCCGCACGCTCACCAGCGCCACCACGGCGAGGACGAGAGGCGTCAGCCCCGGGAAGAAATCGCCCTCCGCGCGACTCCAACGCTGCGTCGCCTCGCCGTAGAGCTGGTTCCTGCCCCCGGCGGACAGAAAGTCGCTCCATCGCCCCGAGAATCTCGTGACCTCGCCGAGGTAGCGCCGCATCCCGTACAGCCTCGACGCTTCGCTGTAGGGAAGCAGGAACGGAGAGACAGC
>JANMBR010000278.1:0-7078 GCA_031360505.1 Acidobacteriota bacterium | reverse complement strand
TTGAAGACGATCTCGCTCCGCGTGCCGGTGGCCTCGCGAATCCTGCGGGCGAACTCGAGAACGGAGAGCTCGGCCGGGTTTCCGATGTTGGTCGGGTCGGGGATGTCCGACTGGAGCAGGCGGTAGATGCCGTCGACGAGGTCCGAGACGTAGCAGAACGACCGGGTCTGCGAGCCGTCGCCGAAGACCGTCATCGGCTCGCCCGCGAGGGCCTGTCCGATCAGCGCGGGGACGACGCGGCCGTCCCGCGGCCGCATCCGCTCGCCGTAGGTGTTGAAGATCCGAACGATCCGCGTGTCGACGCCGTGCGCGCGCCGGTAGGCCATCGTGATCGCCTCGCCGAAGCGCTTGGCCTCGTCGTAGACGCCGCGTGGGCCGATCGGGTTGACGTTGCCCCAGTAACTCTCGGGCTGCGGGTGGATGAGCGGGTCGCCGTAGACCTCGGAGGTGGACGCCAGCAGGAACCGCGCCTTCTTCTCGAGCGCGAGGCCGAGCGCGTTGTGCGTGCCGAGGGAGCCGACCTTGAGGGTCTGGATCGGGAGCTCGAGGTAGTCGATCGGTGAGGCGGGAGAAGCGAAATGGAGGACGGCGTCCAGAGGGCCGTCCATGAAGATGAACTGGGTGACGTCGTGGCGCACGAAGCGGAAGTGCTTCTCGGGCTCGAGATGGGCGAGGTTGCGCGGATTGCCGGTCAAGAGGTTGTCCATGGCGATGACCTCGTGACCCTCCCGGAGGAGGCGGTCACAGAGGTGGCTTCCGAGGAATCCAGCGCCCCCCGTTACGAGGACTCTCATGGGCGTGTGCTCCTTCGTTCCGTCATTTCCGGCCGACGCAGGCATAGGTCCAACCCGCCTCGCGCATCTCTTTCGGGTCGTACACGTTGCGCAGATCGATCATCGTTTTCGACTTGAGCAGCCCTGCCAGCCTGGGCAGGTCCAGCGCCCGGAACGCATTCCACTCCGTGGCGAGGACGAGGAAGTCGGCGCCGGCCGCGCAATCGTAGGCGTCCGTGGCGTAGTGGAGGTCGGGGTGAATCGCCTTCGTGCCCGGCATGGCGGCCGGGTCGAAGGCGCGGACGGCGACACCCGCCTCGATGAGGTCCTCCACGACGGCCAGCGCGGGCGACTCGCGGATGTCGTCGGTCTCCGGCTTGAACGAGAGGCCGAGCACGGCGGCCGTCTTGCCGGCGAGCGGCCCCGCGGCCTCGCCGATCTTCCCGATCATGCGCGCCTTGGTTTCCGCGTTGACCCGCATCGTCGCCTCGATGATCTGGAACGTGTAACCGTGCTGGCGCGCGAGGTCCGCCGCCGCCGACGTGTCCTTCGGGAAGCAGGAGCCGCCGAATCCGGGGCCGGGATGGAGGAACTTGGAGCCGATGCGGCGGTCGAGGCCCATCCCCTTGGCGACGTCGTGGACATCGGCGCCCATGAGCTCGCAGAGCCGCGCCACTTCGTTGATGAAGGAGATCTTGACCGCGAGGAATCCGTTCGAGGCGTACTTGATGAGCTCGGCCGATGCGACGTCGGTGATCAGGATGGGCGTCTCGATCAGGTACAGCGGGCTGTAGATTTCCTTGAGGACCTCGACGGCGCGGGCGTCGCTGGCCCCGATGATGACCCGGTCCGGCCGCAGGAAGTCCGCGACGGCCGAGCCTTCGCGCAGGAACTCGGGGTTGGACACGACCGAGAAGGGGTGCCGCCCGTTCTTCTCCTTCAGGATCTGCTCGATCATGCGGCCCGTCCCGGTGGGGACGGTGGACTTGGTGACGACCACCTTGTAGCCGTTCATGTGCAGGGCGACGGCCTCGGCCACCTGCGCGACGAAGGTGAGGTCCGGCGAGCCGTCCGCCTTCGGCGGCGTGCCGACGGCGATGAAAATCGCCAGGGCATCCTCGATGCCGGCCTTGAGGTCCGTCGTAAAGCGCAGCCGGCCGGCGCGCTCGTTGCGCGCGACGACTTCTTCGAGGCCCGGCTCGTAGATCGGAATCTCGCCCCGCTGAAGAGCGGCGATCTTGGCGGCGTCCTTGTCGACGCAGACGACGTTCATCCCGAAGTCCGCGAGGCACGCGCCGGTCACGAGCCCCACGTAGCCGGTCCCGACCATGCAAATGTTCATCAAAGGACTCCTGTCGCGGCGCAGCATGCGCCGCCGCTGACCGCTCCCTCGCCCGGCGGGAGAGGGCCGGGGTGAGGGGCCCCCCTCACCCTTACCCTCTGCCCCCGACGGGGGGAGAGGGTAAAGCGCTCCGGTACCACTCGACCGATCTCTTCAATCCCTCCGCCAGCGGCACACGCGCGCGGAACCCGAGCACGCGCTCGGCCTTCTCCACGGCGGCGTACGTGACCGGCACATCCCCCGGCTGCAGAGGCTGGCGATCGAGGCGGGCACGCCGGCCGGTTGCGGACTCGACCGCGGTGACGAGCTCGGCGAGGGTCACGGGGCGCGCGCCGCCGAGGTTGACGATTTCGAACCCGATCCGGCTCTCGAGGGCCGCCTCGACGCCGTCGGCGATGTCGTCGATGTACGTGTAGTCGCGCCGAGACTGCCCGTCCCCGTAGTAGGGGATCGGGGTGTCGGTCTCGAGGCAGCGGATGAAGCGCGCGATCGCCATCTCCGGCCGCTGGCGCGGGCCGTACACCGTGAAGAACCGCAGGCACACGGTGGTCAACCCGTTCAGGTAGTGGGCGTTGAAGACCTGGAGCTCGCCCGCGCGCTTCGTCGTGGCGTACGGGGAGATCGGCCGCTCGATCGGGTCTTCCTCGGAAAAAGGCAGCTTCGAGTTGATCCCGTAGACCGAGGACGACGAGGCGAAGACGAAATGGGGCTTCCCGTGCGCGACGGCGGCCTCGAGCAGGTGCCAGGTCGCGACGCAGTTGACTTCCTCGTAGAGGACCGGCTGGGTGAGCGACGGCCGCACCCCCGCGCGCGCGGCGAGGTGGATGACGCCGTCGAACCGCTCTTGCTCGAACAGGCGGAACACGAGCGCGCGGTCGCGAATGTCTCCCTCGACCAGGCGGTACCGCGGGTTGCCCAGGTGCGCGGCGACGTTGCCGCGCTTGACGCGCGGGTCGTAGTAGTCGTTGAAGTCGTCGAGCACGACCACGTGGTCGCCCTTGGCGAGGCGGCGGTCCGCCAGATGCGAGCCAATGAAGCCCGCCCCGCCCGTGATGAGGAGCTTCACTTCGGGGGCGCGGGGGTCGGCGGCGCCGCGGCGGCGCCCTCTGCGTGGACCGCGTCGTCGTATTCCTTCTTGATGCCCGCCTTTTGCCGGTCCTTGATCAGCCAGCGCAGCAGCGCCGACTCGTTGACGCCGACCACGAGGCGATTTGCCCCGTCGAAAACGGACGGATCGTTGATGAGCTTGCCCGCCGTGCCCCGCCCGTCGTCGAGTTTGCGCGAGATCGAATCGAGGTGCTCCGAGAGGCTCTTCAGGTTGCCGGTGAAAACTTTGCCGAACTGGGCGTCGTGCAGCAGGATCGGGATCGCCCCGTTGCCCTTTTCGAGGTTCTCGGTAACCTTCGCCAGGCCCGCGGCGGCGATTCCAAGGTTGTCCACGAGCGCATAGACCTTCTTCTTGCCCTCGGGGTCGGAGAGGAGCGCCGGGATGGCGCCGTTGCCCGTGCGCACGCCTTCGTCGATCTTGGCGAGCAGGGACTGGACGGACCGGATCGCGCCGGCGAGCGAATCGCTCGTCTCGCGGCCGTACTTCTCGTCGATGAGCAGCCTTCCGGCGAGGCCCTGTCCGTGCTCGACCTTGGCGAGGATGGAGTTGAGCGAGTGCAGCGTGGCGTTCAGGTTGTTGCCCAGCCGCTCGCTCTCCTCGCTGTTGGAGGTGATCGCGCCGAGGAATCCCTCGCCCTTTTCCGTGCGCCCGAGGATGTTCTTGAGCGATTTGGCGATCCCGCCGAGGTCCGCCAGCAGATCGCCGCTACCCGCGAGGAGCTCTTCGAGCCCGGCTCCGGGGGCCGGCGGGATTTCGCCGCCGATCGACACCTCGGGCTCGCCGGGCTTTCCGCCCTCGAGCTCGATGTACTTGTCACCGAGGAGTCCCCGCGTCTTGATCGAGGCGCGCGTGCTCTTGCGGATCATCGGCGCCCAGCGCTTGACCACGTCGTAGACGACGCGCACCGTGCGGTCGGCGGGGTCGCCCGAGAGTCGGACCTCGATCACGCTGCCGACGACCACGCCGTTCAACGAAACGTTGTTGCCCGAGATGAGGCCCGAGGCCGACTGGAAGTGGGTCTCGTAGGGAAATTTGCTGCGAAAAAGGTTCGCGCGCTGCCCGATCAGGAAGACCCCGATCATCGTCGCGCTCAGCGCGATGAGGACCACGATCCCCACCCGGAAACGCCGCCCGACCTGTTGTTCTCCGGCCACTGTCACACTCCCTTTGGCGCCGCCTGAAAGACGCCTGTTCCACAGGGAAAGCCCATGGCGCGGAAATACTCCATCAGGATCGGGTGCTCGCTCGACGCCGCCTCGTCGAACGTGCCGATGAACTGGAACAGCCCCTGGTGCAGGAACACGACCCGGTCCGCCGCGGTGCGCGCGGCGACGATGTCGTGCGTCACCACGACCGAGGTCGTCTGGAGCCGCTCGTTGACGTTCACGATGAGCTGGGCGATCTTTTCGGAGGACACGGGGTCGAGTCCGGTCGTCGGTTCGTCGTAGAGGATGATTTCGGGCTCGAGGGCGATCGAGCGCGCCAGGGCCACGCGCTTGCGCATCCCGCCCGAGAGCTCCGACGGCATCTTTCTCTGGATGCCGGGCAGGCCCACCAGCGTGAGCTTTTCCGCGACGATGGCCGCGATCTCCTGGGGCGTCTTCTCGGTGTGCTCGCGCACGGGGAAGGCGATGTTGTCCTCGACGTTCATCGAGTCGAAGAGCGCCCCTCCCTGGAAGAGCATGGCGAGGCGCCGGCGCACGGGGGAGAGCTCCTCCTCCGAGTGCCCGACGATCGACTCGCCGAAGATGCGCACGTCTCCGCTGTCCGGGCGCGTGAGCCCGTTGATATGGCGCAGCGCCACGCTCTTTCCGGTGCCCGAGGGGCCGAGGATGCACAGGACCTCGCCGCGCTGGATCTTCAGGTTGACCCCGGCGAGCACGGCCCGCCCGGAGTAGCTCTTCCAGACTTCTTTGAACTCGACGACCGTCTCGCCCCGGGGCGCGGGCGCCGGCAGCTGCGCGGTCGCGGAGAGAGTGGCGCTCATCAGATGGCCAGGAAGAGCTTCGTGAGGAAGAAGTCCGAAACGAGGATGCAGATCGACGCGAGCACGACCGTTCGGGTCGTGGCGTGGCCGACCGCGGCCGCACCGCCCTCGACCTGGAGGCCGTTGAAGCAGCCGATGGCTGCAATCTCGAACCCGAAGAAGAAGGTCTTGGAGAGCCCGCTGCAGATGTCGGAGATCTGCAGCTGTTGCAGGATGCTCGTGAAGTAGTCCTGGAAAGTCATCCGGATCTCCAGTACCGCGATCGCGAGGCCGCCGAGGATCCCGAGCATGTCGGCGATCGCCGTCAGGACCGGCATCATGATCAGGATCGCCAGCAGGCGCGGCACGACGAGGCGCCGGACGGGGGAGATCGCCATCGAGCGCAGCGCATCCACCTGCTCGGTCACGGTCATCGAACCGATCTCGGCGGTGATGCCCGAGCCGACGCGGCCGGCGACCATGAGCGCCGTCAGGATCGGGCCGAGCTCGCGCACGAGCGACAGCGAAACGACGCGGCCCACGAACATCTTGCCGCCGAATGCCTCGAGAGAGTAGGCCGTTTGCAGAGCGAGCACACCGCCCGTGACGAACGCTGTGATGCCGGTGATCGAGAGCGACTTCACGCCGAGCTCGTCCATTTGCCGCAGCACCTCGCCCGCATAGAAGGGGCGGGTCACGCAGCCGACGATCGCCTCCCCGACCAACTCGGCCAGGCCGCCGACGTAGTCCACGATCTGGGAGCCCTTGCGCCCGAAACGGTCGACGAACCGCAACCAGCCGAGGTTGCGATAGAAGATCGCCGTTGCGGACGGTTCGGGTGGAGCCATGGGGACGGCGCATTCTACGCCCTCGCTTCCCGCCGTGTAAACGCCGGACTCGCCGGGAGTTGCGGCTCTGTTACCATCCGCCGCCGTGTGTTTTCTGCGCTCCTTGGGCGTCTGGATGGTCATCTCCCTCGCCACGGTCCTGTTCGGCCTCCCCGCGATCCCGCTCGCGCTCGTGCCTCCGCGCGGCGAGTGGTTCCTGAAGCTGGCGCGCGGGTGGGCGCGCCTGATCCTCGCCGTTTCGGGGGTGTCCGTCCGAGTGCGGCACGCCGAGCGGCTCGAGGCCCGGGCGAGCTTCGTGATCGCGCCCAACCACGAGAGCTTCTACGACATTCTGGTGCTCCTCGCCGTGCTCCCCGTGTCGGTGCGCTTTCTAGCCAAGCGCAACCTCTTTCGCCTGCCGATCCTCGGCTGGTCCATGGCGGCCGCAGGCTTCATCCCGGTGGACCGAGAGACGCGCTCGCGCAGCTTCGCGCTCGTCGACGCCGCGCTGGCGCGCCTCAAGGGGGGGCGTTCGCTGATCGTGTTTCCTGAGGAGACGCGCACGCGGACCGGAGAGCTTTCGCCCTTCAAGGGCGGCGCCGCGCTGCTGGCGCTGCGGTCGGAGCTGCCGATCTTGCCCGTCGGCATCGCGGGGACCTTCCAGATCCAGCAACGCGGTGGATTCACGATCCTTCCCTCCCGAGTCTGCCTCGTCGTCGGGGAACCGATCGCGACGGTTGGACGCGGGCCGCGCGACCGCGCTGCCCTGACCGGAGAGCTTCGGGAGAGCGTGGCACGGCTGCGCGCGCAGGCGAGAGCCGACATAGAATCAGCCTCGGAGGACGCATGAGCGCCACGGCGGAGCTGACCGAAGAAAAAGTGCTGGAAGTCCTGCGGACCGTGCGGTTCCCGGGGCTCTCGCGCGACATCGTGTCCTTCGGCTTCGTCAAGGACCTCGCCGTCGGCGGCGGAAACGTCTCGATGCGCCTCGAGATCATGACCGAGTCCTCCGCGGCTGCCGAGGAGATCAAGCGGGACGCCACCGAGAAGCTGCGCGGCTTG
>JANMBR010000273.1:0-12219 GCA_031360505.1 Acidobacteriota bacterium | reverse complement strand
AAGCTGTGCAGCGTGGTGAGCGTCGCGAGACTGTTGTCGTTCTTGAAAATCGTCCCCCAGCCGCTCGTGTCACCATAGTTGGTAGTTCCGTAGAGGTACCCGTCCGTGCCCTGGATCAAACCCGCATAGGGGCTCGCGCCGTCGCTAAAGACAAAGGCAAAGTTGTGCAGCGTGGTGAGCGTCGAGCCACTGGTGTCGATCTTGAAAATCGTCCCGAGGTTGCTCGTGCCACCAGAGGCAGTCGTTCCGTAGAGGTACCCGTCCGTGCCCTGGATCAGCCCCGCATGTGGGTTCGCGCCGTCGCTGTTGGCAAAGCTGTGCAGCGTGGTGAGCGTCGAGCTACTGGTGTCGATCTTGAAAATCGTCCCGAGGCTGCTCGTGCCACCAGAGACGGTCGTTCCGTAGAGGTTGCCGTCCGTGGCCTGGATCAGCCCCGCCTCTGGGTACGCGCCGTCGGTGAAAAAGGTCTTTAGAACATCGTAGGTCTGTGCCGGGAGCCTGACTGAGGCAAAGAGGAAAGACGCTGCTGCCAGCAGCCTGAGGATTGCAATGTGTATTTGGCCCCTGGACCGCCTCGTCCAGAGAGGGTCCGCGATTCCGGTTCCCGTACCCATGCCGTCCTCCTTGGCGCCGTCGCCTACACGCCTCAAATCTCGAGCAGCCTGAAGTTCGTCGCCACACCCATCGTCTGGTGGATCGCCTTCGCGACAGTTCCCACAGTCGACCGGCTCGGCGACAACCCGGGCAATCGCGAGCGACTCGGATGGTCTTGCGTGCAAACACATGCCCTTTCCTCCATTAACGATTCCGGCGCGGTTTCTCGACGCAAGGCCCCGAGAATCCCGAGAAAAGCTCCGCCGGGCGGCGGGACGGGGGACTAGACTAGGCACTAACTTGTTCCGTGACATGAAGAAAGCCCCCGATTCCGGCAGCCCGAACCCACCCGAATCCACACCCGCCGGCGACGCCGAATCCACGTTCCATCTCATCCAGCGCTTCCGCGGCGGGGACCAGCAGGCGCTCGAACAGCTCTTCGCGCGCCACCTTCCCCGCCTCCAGCGCTGGGCGAGGGGACGGCTGCCGCGGTGGGCGCGGGACATGGCCGATACGCAGGATCTTGTCCAGGAAACCCTGCTTCAGACGTTTAACAGGATGAGTGTCTTTGAACCCGAGCGTGAGGGGGCGCTGCAGGCGTATCTCCGGCAGGCAGTGATGAACCGTATTCGCGACGAGATTCGGCGCGTCGGGAGGAGACCGGTGCACGGAGAGTTGGAGGGGACCGAGATCGACAAGGCACGATCACCGCTCGAGTTGGCGGTCGGGATGGAGGAACTCGATCGCTATGAGAGCGCTCTCGGGCGGCTGCGTCCCGAAGAACGCGAAGCGATCATTCTCCGCGTGGAGCTCGGGTACACCTACGAGGAGCTCGCCCAGCTGCTCGCGAAGCCGACCTCGGGCGCCGCGCACAAGGCGACGAAGCGCGCTCTCGTGCGCCTGGCCGAAGAGATGGCCCGTGGAAGCTGAAGATCCGCCTCTCGACGAACTGACGGAAGCCGTTCTCGACGGACACTCCGTCGACTGGGCCTCCGCGGCGTCGTCTCCCGGTGCGCCTGCCCCCGAAGTCGTCCGACAGCTCAGGGTCCTGGCGGGCATCGCCGAGCTCCACCGCAAGCTGACCCGCGACACACCCGTATCGGAACAGCACAAGATCCCAGAAGGAAAGCTCGAGCGCTGGGGAAGACTCGAGATCCTCGAGCGCATCGGGCAGGGATCTTTCGGCGAGGTTTTCCGCGCCTGGGACTCAAAACTCGACCGCGAAGTGGCGGTCAAGCTCCTGCACGCCGGCAGGGAGCAACCTGAGGGCGCCGCGGTTCTCAAGGAAGCGCGCCTGCTCGCGCGCGTCCGCCATCCGAACGTCGCTATCGTCTACGACGCCGACGAGATCGAAGGCCGGGTCGGCCTGTGGATGGAGTTCATCCACGGGCGCAACCTGGAGCAGGCCCTCGGCGAGCGAGGGAAATTCGATGACCGCGAGGTGACGCGGATCGGCATCGAGCTTTGCCGGGCGCTTTCGGCGGTCCACGACGCTGGCCTGCTCCACCGCGACATCAAGGCGCAAAACCTGATGCAGGCCGAGGACGGTCGCCTGGTCCTGATGGATTTCGGGACGGGGCGAGAACTGGAAGAGACAACGGGTTCGAGCGTGGATGCGGCCGGAACGCCGTTGTATCTCGCCCCGGAGGTTTTCAACGGAGCGCAGGCCACGGTGCGTACCGACATCTACAGCACGGGTGTCCTGCTCTTCCATCTGCTCACCGGCGCGTATCCGGTTCGCGGAGCGACCGTCAAGGAAGTCGGCCAGGCGCACGCGCGCGGAGAGCGGCTCAATCTCGCGGCAAGGGTTCCGGGAGTGAACAAGACGCTTGCCGCCGCGATCGGCCGGGCCATCGAGGCCGATCCGTCGAAGCGGTTCGAATCCGCTCGAGACATGCTCGCGGCCCTCGAGAATATTCAGCGCAGGACGGAGGCGCACAAGGCGACACGCTATGGGTTCGCCCTGGGAGCTGCTTTCCTCGTCGCGATCGCTCTTGCCGTCGTCCCGGGCGCGCTGCGGCGCAAGTCGGGTCGGGACCCGAAATCGCAGGGTGGAGGCGCTCCGTACTTCGGCTCGACTCCCGAGAAGCGGGCCGTGCAGATTCCGCTCGCGATGGTGAAGGGCACGCCATCCCCGGACGGCGGGTACCTCCCCTATTCCGAGTTCGGGACCGGAAATCTGGCGCTCTACGAGTTTGCGACCGGCGCCAGCCGCGTCCTGACGAGCTCGGGAGATGGAGGTCACGAGAACTATGCGACGGAAGCCATCGTCTCGGCCGACAGCGGCCGGATCGCGTACACCTGGATGGACGGAGCCTGCGGCTGCATCCAGCTTCGCGTGATCGACGCGGGAGGCGGTGAAGCCCGCATTCTTTACGGCGGCCGCGGGATGACGGAGGTCCTCCCGCTGGAGTGGTCTGCCGACGGCAGCCAGATCCTTGGAAAGCGACAGAAAAGCGCGGAGGAGACCGAGGTCGTACTGATTTCCGTGTCGGACGGTTCGGCCCGCGTCGTCCGGACCTTCGAGCATGGTTCGGGCAAGGTGAGCTTGTCTCCCGACAATCGCTACATGGCGTACGATCGCGCCGAGGACTCCAACGACACCGACCGCGGAATCTACCTCTCCGCAACGGATGGGGGCCACGAAATGCCTGTGGTGACTGGGCCGACGTACGACTCGGATCCCATGTGGACGCCCGACGGCTCGGGTCTGGTCTTTGCGAGCATGCGTACAGGCGGACCAGGGCTCTGGCTGCAGCCCGTCAAAGACGGACGGGCCGACGGACAGCCGCGGCTGCTGGACAAAGACATGGGCGCCTTCGGCCCCATCACGCTCACGCGGAACGGTTCCCTCTTCTACGACCACAGAACCGGTCTCATGGATGTCTACACGGTCCCGATCGATCCTGAAACTGGCGACGTCAAGGGCGAACCAACCAATGCGGCCAGCAGCGCTCTCGGCTCGAACATTTCGCCGGACTGGTCACCCGACGGACGCACGCTGGTCTTTTCGTCCTGGCGGACCCTGTTTGGACCGGGCAGAAACATTCTGGTCTTCCATTCCCTGGACACGGGGCTCGAACGGGAGCTCGAACTGGATGTGGATCGGGTCAGTGGCCTCCGCTGGTCTCCCGACGGGCGACGGATCGCCATCGGAGGGCCGGACCGCAAGGGCGCCCACGCGCTCCGGCTCGTCGACGCCGAATCCGGGAGGATCGTTTCGACGCTTCTCGCCCAGCCCGGCGGTGCGCCCCCGTACAACGATTTCGCCTGGAGCACGGATGGAAGATTCGCTTACCTGAGACGCCAACCCGGCAAGATCACGAAGATCGACGTGAGCACGGGCGAGGAAGAGCTTGTCTACGAGCCTCCCCCGGACTCCGTCCTGAACAATCTCTCCATCTCTCCCGACGGCCGCTGGCTGGCCTTTGTCCTCTACATGCGCCAGACGAAGGTTTGGCGATTGGCGGTGATTCCGACCGACGGCGGCCGCTCGCGAGACGTCCTCGAGTCCCCTGCACCGGGCCGGCTGGCCGTTGGAGGGTGGACGCGCGACGGAAGGCACATTCTATTTACCCGCATCTCCAACGTTGGCGAGGAGCGCAAACAACAAGGGGAGCTGTGGGCTGTACCCTTCGACGGCGGACCTGCGCGCAGTCTCGGGCTCTCGATGCCCGCCCTGCGGGACGTGCGCGTGAGCCCGGACGGGAGCCGCATCGCGTTCACCTCCGGATTTCCGGAACAAGGCCTCTGGGTCTTCGAGAATTTCCTGCCCCAGGCCGCGCCCCGATAGCCGAAAAGCCAGATGCCAGCGCCGCATGCTTTCTCGACGCGCCTCACCCGCCGGGTGGACAATCCGGCCCAAGATTTCTCTGCACAATTGATTGGCAACATGTCTTCCCAGGGCGCGGTCCAGTTGAAGCGACGCAGGCTTCTTTTCTCCAGCCTCGTCCTCACTTTCGTCTCTTCGATAGCGATTGCCCAGACGACCGGCAGCATCGGAGGGTTCGTCTACGACAGCTCCGGGCTTCCGGTAGCGGGCGCCGCGATCGAGGTCGCCAGCCCGAGCCTTCAGGGAACCCGAACCGCGACCTCCGGCCCGGACGGCTTCTACCGGGTTACCGCAACGCCGCCCGGCGAGTATCGGGTCCGAGCGAGCCGGACAGGCTTCCGCTCGGTCGAGAAGACAACGACGGTTCGGCTCGGCTCGGTCGCATCCGCCGACTTCACGCTCGAACCGGCGGCGGCGGAGCAGGTCGTCGTCGTGGGCGGGACTCCTCTCATCGACAGGACTTCGACGTCGACCGGCACCAACTACACGGCCGGCGTCATCGCGCTACTCCCCGTCAGCCGCAACTACGCCGACATCATGCGCGCGAATCCCGGCGTCTCGAACGACATCAACGGCAATACGGACGGCCGGTTCGTGACGCTGTCGGTCTACGGCGCCACGGCGCAGGAAAATCAGTGGGTCATCGACGGCGTCACGACCACTCAAGTCGTGCACGGGGCCCAGGGCAAGGCCATCAACAGCGAGTTCGTGCAGGAAGTCTCGGTGATGACGGGAGGGTACTCCGCCGAGTACGGAAGGGCGCTCGGCGGCGTCGTCAATGCGGTGACCAAGTCGGGTGGGAACGAGTTTCACGGAGACGGCTTCGTCTACTACGACTCGAAGGGCACCGCGGCGCAAAAGGAATTCCAGCCCGGCGACTCCGGCATCGCCTCCATGCGGACGGTCGACGGGCAGCAGTTCGACTACGGAATCGACCTCGGCGGGCCCGTCTTGAAGGACCGTCTATGGTTCTTCGGAGCGTACAACCGAACCAGCCTTCAGTCCGAGCTCTCACGGGTGGAGGCGACGACGCACGTGTCGACGGACGAGCGGTTTCCGCTCGACACCGCTTCCAACTACTATCTGGGAAAGCTGACCTGGAACCTAGCGGCGTCAACGACAGTCGTCGGCTCGGTCTTTGCCGACCCGTCGACGAAGACGGGATTGACCGGAGACGACCCGGTGAACCCCGATCCCTCCACCTGGTGGTCAGCCCTGAGTCTGGGAGGCACCGACTATGGGGTCCGCCTGAGCCAACTCTTCGGGTCGCAGGTCATCGCGGCGCTGCAGGGCTCGTATCATGAGGATCAGAGCACGCTCACACCACCCAACGGCATTCGGTACCTCGACTACACCTGCGCCGGCGGCACACCGGAATCACCATGTAATTACCCTCCCGAAGCGAACGACATTTACGGCGGTTATGGCTTCGTCGGTGGCGGTCGAGTCAGTGGCTCGTCTCGAAAGCAAGTGGCGCTGAGTGCCGCACTGAGCGCCGGCGACCACCAGGTCAAGGCCGGAGGCGACTACATGGACGGCCAGACCGAAAACGAGCGGTTCCGAACCGGGGGTCAGCAGGTCTACATCTACAACGAGCATGGGCAGCTCTACTACGAGCACAGGTTCTACACGACAGACCCGAACGACCCGAGCCCGATTCCAAGCGCCAACTCGCAGGCTC
This sequence comes from Acidobacteriota bacterium, assembly GCA_031360505.1. Taxonomy (GTDB): domain Bacteria; phylum Acidobacteriota; class Thermoanaerobaculia; order UBA5066; family Gp7-AA6; genus DAHUXD01. Next base: position 6,112 of record JANMBR010000273.1, on the reverse strand, counting down.
AGGTGCTCGACTACGGAGCCTATGTGGAGGATTCCTGGAGGCCAGCGGCCAACGTGACGGTCAACGTCGGACTCCGCTGGGATGGCGAAGACACGCGAAACTACGCCGGCCAGTCGGTATTGCTATTCAGCAACTGGCAGCCCCGCGTTGGTGTGGTCTGGGACCCCTGGCGCGACGGGCAATCGAAAGTGTACGCATTTGCCGGGCGCTTCTCGCACGCCCTTCCCACGTACGCGGCAGTCGGCCTATTCGGCAGCTGGCCCTACAACATGTTCACCTACAACTTCGACCCGAACAACGTCACCCCGGATCCCGACGTCATCGGCCAGCCACCGTCGCGAATCAGAGGGCCGTCGGCGGGACCATTCGGCACGCCCGTGGACGCGAACGTGAAGGGGTCATACCAGCAAGAGTTGACGGCCGGCATCGAACGGCTGATCCTGCCGACGCTCACCGTCGGCATCAAGGGAACCTATCGAAGCCTCAGCAGAGCTATCGAGGATCGGTGCGACTTCGATTACAACAGCCCGGAGATAAGCAATCAGTGCGTTGTCATCAACCCGGGCTCGAACGGCAAGTTCGCGAGCGGCGACGCGCCCGTCTGCAACTACATCTATTACAACTATCCCGAGTTCTGGCAGTGTTCTTCGACCGGCCCCCCATCGCCAGATTCGAAACGGTATTACCGGGGCTTCGAGGTCCTGGTCCGTGACTCGATTGCGCCGCAATTGTGGCTCCAGGCGTCGTACGTCTATTCCTCGCTACGCGGGAACTACGGTGCGCCCGACGGTGTCGGATTCGATTTCGACTACCCCCCGCTCTGGCACAATGCCGACGGCGCTTTGCCTCTCGACCGGCCCAACCGGTTCAGGCTCGACGGCTTCTGGGTTTCGCCGTGGCAGCTGGCCGTGGGCCTTCAGGCGTTTGCCGAAACCGGTGCGCCGCTCAGCAAGTTTGGTTTTTTCAACGGCGGCGGGGGCATCTTTCTGACGCCTCAAGGCTCGGAGGGCCGCCTGCCGACACTCTGGGGCGCCAACCTGACGCTCGGCTATCCCATCGTGCTCGGTCCCGTCACCGTGAACCTGCAGGCCTATCTCTACAACCTGTTCAACAAGCAGATCGTCGTCTCGAAAGATCAGAATTGGTCGACGTACTCGCCGCCCGACGGTTTCCCGGCCAACATGTACGACCCGAACCAACCCCAAACCAACACCGACTATGGCCTCGTCACGGGCCGTGCGAATCCCAGACTCTTCAGGGCGGCGGTCAAAGTGTCCTTCTGATGCCGGGGCGGACGAAGCGCGTTGCCGAATTAACGCCTCATGAAGATCTGCAGATTAGCGATCCGTGAGGAACGCGGCCACCGACGATTCGGCACGTATTCTCCCGCCCGCAAAGGAGAATGGAATGCTGTCCACGCGAAAGGGTCTGACCGTTCTCAGTCTCTTCGGGGTCGTCGCAAGCGCCGCCGCCGGCGCCCAGACTTTGAATTCACCGGATCGAGCGGACGCCGCCCCAATGTTCGGGACCTCATCCACGTCGATCTTCACCCTGCCCGCCGTCACGTTCCAGCTCGTCTCGGGGGTGGAAGGCGTCATCGACGACACGGCTGCGAGAAGCTGCACGTCCGACACTCCCTGTACCTGGCTCGCCGGTGTGACTCTTCCGTCGGGATCCCGGATCACGCAGCTCGAGCTCGAAGCCTGCGACGAGGATCCCGCTTCCAAGGTCTCGTTCGGCCTGAATCGTCACCCCGTCCCGATGCAGAACGGTGTGCCGGTCGCGATCGGCGGCAGCACGGGGATCGCCGACACGCCCGGATGTGCGCTGTTTCCACTGACCGCCGACCACACCGTGGACAATCTGTCGAACAGCTACGTCGCGGAAGTTTCCGCGGCTCCCGGAACCAACGTCCGCTTCGGCGCGGTTCGCGTGAGCTATCAACTCCAGGTCAGCGCCGCTCCGACGACGGCAACCTTCAACGACGTGCCGCCTTCCCATCCGTTCTTCCAGTTCATCGAGGCGCTCGCCGCATCGCACATTACGGCGGGCTGCGGCGAGGGGAACTTCTGCCCCGACAATCCACTGACGCGCGGGCAGATGGCCGTATTCCTGGCGACGGCGCTGGGACTGAGCTTTCCGAACTGAGGGTTCTTCGCCCCTCGAAGCCGGTCCGACCGGAAGCAGAACGAGCCGCTCCGGCCAGACCTGCAAGGCCCACTTCTTGTCGGAGAGAGGTCCTGGGCCGTGTTGCCGTCCCCGAGTCGCACGGCGGGCGCGGACCCGTCCGTCTTGCGCACGTAGGTTGCGTCCTTCGAACTCGCCTCCGGCCGGCGTTTGCGCCTCGTCCGTGGCTATCTGGAAATGACGACGCCGCGAGTTTCCTCCCGGCGTTTGAATACGGCGAGACGGGGTCCCGAAAGGATTTCAGCGCGCGCGAGGGACGATCTCGTAGGATCCGCCCCTTCGCGTCGAGAATTCGAGCACGCCGCCGGGCAGGACCTTCGCCTCCACGGCGCGGCCCTCGTCGAGAACCGTCGCTGGCGCCTTCAGCCGCACGCGGCAGGCCCCACCGAGGTCGGAACGGATGCCGGCGCGGGTCAGGCGGCCGTCTTCCCACGCCATGGCCACCTCGAAGCCGCCGCGCGCGCGAAGGCCCCGGACCTCTCCCGCCGTCCAGGCTGGAGGAAGCGCCGGCAGCAGGTCGAGCTCGCCCTCGTGGGACTGCAGGAGCATCTCGGCCACGGCCGCGCCGATCCCGAAGGCGCCGTCCACCTGAAGCGAGCTCGAGCAGTTCGAGAAGAGGTTGTCGAAGGTGTAGTTCCGGATGGCGTAAGTGAAGTTGTCCATGGCCTTTCCCGGCTCGTAGAGCCGCGCCCAGGAGGCCATCTTCCAGGCCGAGGACCAGCCGTTGCCTGTCAGCCCCCGTTGCTCCAGGACCACGCGGGCCCCTTCGGCGAGCTTCGGCGTTCTCCGAGCCGAGACCTGGTTGCCCGGATAGAGCCCGTACAGATTCGAGATGTGGCGATGGCTCTGCTCCACCTGACCCCAGTCCTCGAGCCACTCCTGGAGATCGCCGTTGGCTCCGATCTGCATGGGCGCGAGCCGGCCGCGGGCCTCGAGCACCCGCTCTCGCAACGCAGGGTCCACGCCGAGGACCTCGGAGGCCGCCGCCACGTATCCGAAGAGGTCGGCCAGAACCTGCATGTCGATCGACGAGCCGGCGCAGATCATGGTTCCCGGGCTGACCCAGGTGTTCATCTCGTCGTAGAAGGTCTCCTCGCCGGGCCGCCGCGGGTAATTCTCGGGCGACATCGAGGGATTCGTGACGAGCCACCCGCGCTCGGGGTGGCGCACCAGGAAATCCAGGAAAAATTCGGCGGACCCCTTCATGACCGGGTACACCTGCCTCAGATACTCCCGGTCCCCCGTGAAGAGGTAGTGCTCCCAGAGATGCGTGCACAGCCAGGCGCCTCCGGTCGTGAATGCCCCCCAGTAGGGGCCGTCCATGGGCGCCGCGACGCGCCAGAGATCGGTGTTCTGGTGCTCGACCCAGCCGCGCGCGCCGTAGTGCTCCCGCGCGACCTCGCCGCCCTGATCGGTCAGCTCCTTGATCATCCGGACGAGCGGCTCCGTGAACTCGCCGAGGTTCGCCACTTCGGCGGGCCAGTAGTTCATCTGCACGTTGATGTTGGTCGTGTACTTGGAGTCCCACGGCGGGTTCTGGTACTGGTTCCAGATGCCCTGGAGGTTCGCCGGCTGTGTGCCGGGCCGCGACGAGGAGATCAGCAGGTAGCGCGCGAACTGGAAGCACAGCGCCGCCAGGGCGGGGTCGTTGGCGCCGTCGAACGCCTTCAGGCGCTCGTCGGTCGGAAGTCGTGAGCTCGCCGTCGCCGGCAGGGAAATCGAGACGCGCCGGAAGGCTTTCCGATGCTCCCTGACGTGGGCCGCGCGGATCGCCGCATAGGACCAGGACCTGGCGGAAAGGCCGCCCAGGGCGGATCCCACGCGGGCATGGGGATCGCCGGACACGTCCTTGTAGTTGACGAAGCTCGTCGCGGCGGCCACGTACAGCGTCGCGGCGTCGGCGCCTTCCACGAAGAGGTCTTCCTCGTGGATCCGCATGCGCCCGCCTTCGGGAACGACCTTGAGCCGCGCCTCGTAGCGCAGCCGGCCGGGAATGCCGAGGTAATCCGCGGATCTGCCGGAGAGGACGAGGCCGTCGCTCCCGTATCCGTCCATTCGGAAATACTCGGTGCCGTAATTCGAATGGGCGTCGTTGCGCACGCCCCGCAGCTGTGCCTTGAAGGAAATGCTCCCGGGCCGGTCCGCGGTCAACCGAACGACGATGACCTGGTCCACGGGGCTGACGAACACCTCGCGGCGGAATCGGACGCCGCCCTGAACATAGCGGACGGTCACCACGGCCGAATCGAGATCGAGCTCGAGGCGATAGTCCGAAGGCGCCCCCGCGTCCGGGAAGGCCAGGACGAGATCGCCGAGCGACTGATACTTCATCTGCTCGACCGGGTAACCCATGAGGCTTCGTCCAAACGCCTTGTGGGCCTGCCGCCACTTGCCCTCGAAGACGAGCTTCTGGATCCCGGGCAGGGCCGCGGCCCCTCCCTTCACCACCGACGAATAGGGGCCGCCGGACCAGAGCGTGTCCTCGTTGAGCGCAATCCGCTCCTCGTCCGTCTTGCCGAAGACCATCGCCCCCAGGCGCCCGTTGCCCACGGGAAGCGCGTTCTCCCACTTCTGCGCGGGATGGGTGTACCAGAGGACCGTGGCCGGATCATGGCCATCTGTCCCGGCGACCGCGGCCGCCACACGCAAGGCCATCCAGCCCGCGGCAAGCAGAGAAACGGATCGGCCGGACACGCTGCGGATTCTACCGGGGCAGGGAGGGCCCGAGCAGGCACTTCTGCGCGAGCGGGAAGGAGAATCGGCTGGCTGCGCCTTCCCTCTGACTCAGGTGAGGGCGGCCAGCGCCGCGCCGAAAGCGACGATGCGTGTCCGTCTCACTTTGCCTCCACTTCGAACCCAGCCCCAGTTGGAGTTCTGGAACAAGCAACGCCGGGAGTCTCCTCCCGGCGTTTAAGAATCTTGGTTGCGGGGGTAGGATTTGAACCTACGACCTTTGGGTTATGAGCCCAACGAGCTACCAGGCTGCTCCACCCCGCGGCAGAGGGCGCACCTTATCGGAGACGGCGGCTCGGGTCAAGCGAGGCAACCTCTCGACAAAGCGCACCGGAATCGGCACCCACGAGTATCGTCCGCCCCATGAAACGCGCCTTGCGGATCGCCGCGCTCCCCGTGGCGTTCCTTCTACTCGGGATGGACAGAATGACGCTTGCCCCGATTGCCACAGCTCCCAGGGTCGACCTCCAGAGGTTCATGGGCGACTGGTACGTGATCGCCAACATTCCGACTTCGTTCGAAAAGGACGCACACAACGCCATGGAGTCCTACCGGTTGAACCCCGATGGGACGATCGCGACGACCTTCAGCTACCGAAAGGGCGGCTCCGACGGGCCTCTCAAGACGATGAAGCCGACGGGATTCGTGCGAGATGCCGAGTCCAACGCCGTATGGGGCATGCAGTTCCTGTGGCCATTCCGATCCGAGTACCTCATCGCGTACGTGTCCCCCGACTACTCTCAGACGATCATCGCCCGCAGCAAGCGGGACTACGTGTGGATCATGGCGCGCACCCCCACGATCTCGGAGGCCGAGTACACGCCCCTGGCGGAAAGGGTCGCAAAACTCGGCTACGAGACGTCCAAGCTCCAGCGTGTCCCGCAGCGCTGGTAGGGGAGACCGCGCGGCTCACTTGGCAGGCGGTGCAAGGGCGTTCTCCTTCGTGATCATGAGGGTCGGCAGCACGATCTTGTGCGGAACCTTTTCGCCCGCGAAAATCCGTGCGGCGGCTTCCACGGCCTCGCGGCCCCCGGTCGGATAGACGAAGGTGGCGGAGAGCTTGCCGTCGGCAACCATCTGGCGGCCGCCGTCGAGCCCCGGCAGCGCGTCGATGCCGATGAACTTCATCTCGCCGTCTCGTCCTTTCGCCTTCGCCGCGAGGTAGGCGCCCATCGCCATGGGGTCGTTGTGC
>JANMBR010000241.1:0-7418 GCA_031360505.1 Acidobacteriota bacterium | reverse complement strand
CGCCGACCGAGAAGGACGGATCGAGAAGCATGTCGAAGCCGGCGGACACTTCATCCTGGTAGATGCCCTTCAAGTTCGGCTGGACCGGCTCCGTGAAGGCGCCGCCCTGGAAGAACGCGGTCTCGTGGCCGATGACGGTCGGATCCTGGGTGGTGTTGACCGGGTCGAAGTTGTACGTCGTTCCGCCGGTCTGGGCGCCATAGGCACGGACGTTCAGGTCCGTCGGGAGGGAGTAATAGAACCGTCCGTAAAAGGCGTAGATCTTCATCTGGCCGTTGGCCTTCGGGTCCCAGATGACGCCGATGCGCGGCTGCCACTCGTTCGTCGTCGAGAAGGCCGTCGCGCCCGTGTAGTCGTTCACGTCTTCTTTGTCCCACCGCACGCCGGCGTTGATCGTGAAGGACGGGGTGACCTTGAACGAATCCTGAATGTACCAGCCCAGATCCTTGGAGCTCGGCGCGATGATGTTGTTGATCGGAGTCGAGCAGGCCGGGTCGTCCCGGTTGGCACAGGGCGCAAAGAAGTTGTGCTGGTAGTACTGCTGGCCGTACTCGTTGGCGATGGTGACCTGCTGGCCGCCCGGATAGCCACCCTCCCCGATCCCGGTGTAGAACGTGATCGCGTTGGTGGTGCCCTTCTGGTAGTCGGCGCCCGCCTTCACCTCGTTGTTGCCGAGGTAGAACGTGAAGTCGCCCTTGTACATCATGCGCTTCGAGAAATTGTTGACCGTAGGGCCGAAGATCTGACCGAATCCGCCGGTCGTCGAATTCGCCCCGGCGGGCTGGTCGCACGGATTGTCCGGAGTGCCGCCCGGGCACTCGAAATTGTCGTAACGAATGCCCGAGCCCGCGCCGGAGGGCTTCAACTGGTAGCGGTCCTTGTGCTGAGCGGCCTGGAGCTGGACCAGGCCGACCGAGCCGATGAGCTGGTTCAAGCGAACGCCCCAGTCCTGGCCGCCGATGTCGCGGCGGGATTCCCAGGTGCGCGCCGCCTCACTCGTGATCAGGCGCACGCGGCTCTGCCGCGGATCGGACCCGGCAGCCCCGTCGATCACCGACGGGTCGCTGAAGTAGGAGCCCGTCAGCGTCGTGCCCTGCGCGATGTTGAACGTCAGCTTGCCGGAATACAGGTTGTCCCACTGGTTCAGCGGAAATTCGGTGTTGTTATCCACCACCGTAGAGGAGGCGTAGCGCGCGACCGCCTGGTTCGGGTACGTCACCCGGTCGTAGGCGATGAAGAACCAGACCCGGTCCTTCCACGCGTAACCGCCGACGTCGAAGCCCGAATCCCATTTCTGGTAGTCGGCGATTCGCATGCCGACGAGCGAGTCCGGGCCTGTCCCGTTGCAGGTCGTGTTCGCCGGCGCCGTGCCCGCTGCCGGGCAGAGATCCTGCTTGGCCCGCGTCCCGAAGGAGTCGTAATAGGCGAAGGCGTCGCCGTGGAACTCGTTGCCGCCCGACTTCGTGATGACGTTGACGACGCCGCCGAGGGCGCGGCCGTACTCGGCCTGGTAGCCGCCCGTCTTGACCTCGACCTCCTGGATGAACTCGCCGTTCAGGGCCTTGCCCTGGAAGCCCTTGATGACGTTCGTGGTGTTGACGCCGTCGATGATGTACTGGTTCTCGACGGAGGTCGCGCCGTAGATCGACAAAGCGTTTGCGCGGCCCTGGGTCTCGCCGCGGTCCTCGTTGACGCCGGGGTTCGACTTGACGATGTCCGTGTAGTTGCGCGAGACCGGCAGCTGCGAGATGACCTTCGCGCTGTAGTTGCTGCCGCCCGTCGTCGAGGACGTATCGATCAAGGGCGCTTCGCCCGTGACTGTGATCTCGGCCGTCGTCGAGAGATTCAGCTGCAGGCTGGCCGTGACCGTCGCGTCGAGCGTGACGGTCGCCTTCTTCTGCACGCGGCCGAATCCCGACAGCGTGGCCGTCACCGTGTAGACGCCGGGCGCCACGCTCAGGAAACGGTAGCGTCCGTCCGCAGATGTCACAGCGGATCGGGCTCCCTGGAGGCTCGCGCCGGCCAGGTCAACGGTCACGCCCGGAAGGGCGGCGCCGCTCTGGTCGGTGATCGTGCCCTCGATCGTACCGGTCGTCTGTGCGACCAGTGCGGCGGGCATGACCAGGAGAAGACAAACCGCGAGAATCGGGAAAATACGGGATCGGTTTCTCACCTTGGTTCCCTCCTTCAAAAAAATTCTAAGAAACACTGAAACAAGTGAAAAGCAAGGCTACTGCCAGAAACTGAAAATCCTGTTGCAAGGCTAACTATCTCTGCTCAAAAGGGCAAGAGGAGTCTTGGAGCCATCTTGGAGAGTAGTTTCCACCGTTTCTTGGACATGGGTGCAGAAAATTGGATCTGGACCCGGGTCGAGCGGTCGTTTGATCCCTTTCGGACGAAGCGATGTCCGGGGCGGATCAGTGGCCTTTGTCGAGCGTCAGAAGCATCCGGCCAAAGTCGATCCGGGCTCGGAAATGGTCCAGGAAAGAAGCTCCGATGATCCCGTCCTCGAACGCCGCGTCGTCGTCCTTGACGACCATGTCCGTGAAGCGAGCACCGTAGCCGGCGACACCGAGCGTGACGACGCCGACGCGTCCCCACTCGACCATCGTCTTTCCGAGCCCGTACACCTGCTTGGGCGAGACCTTGTTCGAGGGCGGCAGGTTCGCCCGCTGGAGGCCCGCCGAGGTCAAAAGGGTGGGCTCGCTGCCCGTATCGAGGAGGAACTGGTAGAAGCCGTTGCGGTCGATCGAGCCCCGGACGAACATCCGTCCGCCCCGGAAGAACAGGTTCTGGTCGGACGAGCGCTTGGGCACCCGGAAATCCGAGCGCGTCCAGCGCACGCTGCGGCCGCGATAGTCGATTTCGGCCGTGAATTCCTTGAGCAGGTGCAGGCCGAGCACCATCGGCACGGGGAACGGGCCCCGCGTCGTCTCGAAGAGCAGCGCCTCGTCCGGCATCAGCATGACGGGAACGTCGCGCACGGAGAAGCCGGCGAAGTCGAGCCGCTCGATGACGCCGAACGTGACGGGAAACTCCTTCTTGTGGAGGCCGCGGCCCGTGGCGTTCGAATTCGGGATCTCCCGGACGTGCGTTTGGCGGGCGAAGGACTCGCTCACGATCGTGTAGACGGCTCCGGAGTCCACCACGGCCGCCGAGTCCATGTCATTGACTCGAACCGGGATCCGGATCAGGTTGAAGCGGTGGACGTCGAAGGCCGCCTCGTGCGCCTCGCCGACTTCGGGCCCGGCGTAGGCGTTCACCTCGCGCATCGCCTCGAGGAAGTTGAGAAAGCCCGGCACCAGGCCGTAGCCGTCCCGCACCGCGTCCGCGGCGTAGTCGTAGGCCGAGGCGAAGTCGTTCCAGAGAATCGCCCCCTGCGAGAGCGCCCACTCGACCTCCGCCCTCTTCGCGGGCCTGGTCTCGAGGCTGCGTGCCCGCTCGAGCACGTGCCATGCGGCCTCGAAGTCCCCGCGCGCGAGCAGGACCCGGCCGTACAACGACAGGCGCACCGCGTTGCTCTCGAGGTCGGCCCGTGGGAGCGACTCGAGGTAGCGCTGGACCTCGAGATAGTGCCCGCGCTGGTACCGGTCCTCCGCGTTGAAGCCGCCGGGGGGAGGCGGCACGCGCACGACCTGGGGAGGCAGCACGAACACGTTCACGCCGGGCGTCACCGTGCAGCCCGCGGCGACGGTCCCGAGCGCGAAGAGGAGCGCCGCCCTCGACCTGGTTATTTCTCGGCCTTCCGGGTGAGAACACCCGAGCGGCCGGCGCTCTTTGCGGCTTCGATCGTCGAGAGCACCAGGCTGTCCCTCTGCAGGACGCTCTGGCCGTAACCCTTCTTCGAGATGAAATCAAAGTCGACCTGCTGGTATCCGACGCCCGAGGGCAGGAGTTCGCGCCGGTAGTGCCAGATCTCGCGCCAGCTCGTGTCGGACTCGGGCAGCGTGTTGCCGGGCCCCGTCATCTCCGAGACGATCGCGGCGGCCTGAGCATTGTTCGACGTGCCCTTGAGCGCGGCACCCATGTCGGCGGACGTGAAACGGGACATGCCCTGCGGATCGGCCGAGTCCTCCCCGATGGCGATCGGTTTGCGGCCGGCCCAGGTCGGCGGGCCGAGAAGGACGAAGACCATGCCGCGGTCCGTCAGGCTCCCCCGGGTCTCGTTCTGGCCCAGACGCACGTCCGCGTAAGCGACCCGTCGCTCGAACTCCTCGCGAAACTCGTTCTCCGGAGTCTCGGGATGGGGATCGCGCGCGCGCCAGAACTCCGAGATGAACTCGGAACGGGAGACCGGGTCCGACAGCCGCTCGAAGTCGTCCCTCTGCTGGGAGGTGAGGAGATACCGGGACGGGCCGTCGGCCCACGTCTCGTCCATTCCCGGCGACGACACCGAGCTGTCGCGGGGAAAAGCGCGGTAGGAGGCCGCGATCGAGCCGCCCTCGGCCGGCTTCTGCGCCTGCCGGCGCATGCCTTTGCGGGCTTCGTCCATGGCGGCGACGACGCGGCGCGGATACAGCGAGGGGTCGAGCGACGGGTTGGGTTGATAGGTCAGGTAGAGCTCGAATTCCTCGCGCGCCTCCTCGGCCCGGCCGAGCGCCGCGAGGCAGGCGCCCTTGTAGAACGAGAGCCCCGGCGCCAGCTGGGACCGGGCAGCCTCGTTGCCGGGATGTTGGCTCGCGGCCTGGAGCTCGTCGAGCGTCTTGAGCGCCTCGGCATAGTTGGCCAGCCGGAACTGCTCCTTAGCCTTCATGAAGAGGGACTGCAGGTTTTCCGCAGGGACAGAGACAGCGACCAGAAGAAGCAGGCAAGCGGCGACCAGTACCCGGCGCATGAGGCACCTCCGGTACACACCGATCATAGAACTACATACGGCGGCGAGGCTCGGGAGTTAAGCCCTCACTCATCTCGCATCTCGCATCCCGCATCCCGAAAAAAAAGGGGCGGCCGAAGCCGCCCCTTCCAGGAATCGAATCGAAACCGTTCTCCTTAGAACGTGACCTTGAGCGCGAAGCGGAACTGACGCGGCGAGATCTGCGCCGTCGTCTTGCGGTAGTCGATGTTGTCTGTGCAGGGAGCCCCGGCAGCCGGGCAGAAGTTGCCCGCAGGTCCGGTCGTTCCCGGCGTGACACCCGCCTGGCCGTAGTAGGGGCTGGACGGATCATCGACGAACGAGGCATTCGGGTTGAACGACGTGTTGATCGCGCTCGTCGTCTGCCGGTTCAGGAGCTGGAACGCGTAGAACTGCGGGGTGATCGTCACCGCGCCGACGTTCAGGTTGTAGCCGAGCGACAAGTTCATCTCGTAGTCCGTCGGCAGGCGACCCGCATAGCCGCGCCGCGAGAGGTAGAGCTCCGTCGTGTAGAAGCCGTTGTAGTAGCCCGACTTCGAGGTCGGAGCGCCCGTGCGCACGTAGAACTGGATTCCCGCGGAGAGGCCCCACGGAGCGTTGTACACCGCGTCGATCCGGCCCTGGTTCGGCCGGTCGAGCTCGAGGCGGCCCGAGGAGTTGCGGATGAAATCCGCGTAGTCGTAGTCGGCGTTGATGCCAGGGTCCGTCTGGCCGGAAGCCTCGCTGATCGCGCCCGAGTAGTTACCCGTGAGCGAAGAGCCGAGGTACGACAGCTGGGCCCAGATCTCGTTGGTGAACTGCTTGCGGACGACGAGCTCGATGCCCTTGAAGATGCGCTTGGCATCCGGGATCGAGGAGCCCTGGCCGGGGCCCGTGCAGAAATTCCCGTCAGCCTGAATCTCGGCGGCGTGCGGGTCGGTCGGGTTGGCCGTGGCGGTGCAGCTGCCGTAAGCACCGGTCGCGCCGGGGCTGTCGATGCCGGTGGCGCCCGGATTCATGAGGGCGCAGGAGGCACCGGTCGGGTTGGTCGCGTAGTTCAGGTCGCAACGATCCTCGACCGTGCGGCCGAGCGACCGATAGGTACCCTTCAAGCCGACCGAGAGCGTGGGGTCGATCGCCTTCTCGACGCCGATCGTGAACTCGTCCTGGTAGGAAGCCTTGATGCTCGGATCCGTGGGCTCACCCTCGACCGAGCCGACCTGGAGCAACTGGCCACGCGCCACGCATCCCGGGGTGGGCGCGCCCGTCGCACACTTCGGACCAGTCTGGCTGAGATCGGTGATGTCGTACGTAAAGCTCCGGTACGAGGTGTTGCCCGTGAAGACGCGGACGTTCAGGTCCGTCGGGATCGCGTAGAAGAAGCGGCCGGCCGAAGCGTACAGCTTCGACGTGCCGTCGCCAGCGAAGTCCCATGTCACGCCGAAGCGCGGGGCCCACTGGTCGGTGAGACTGAACGCCTTCGCCTGGAGGCCGTTGTAGAGGGTTTCCGTGTCGTAGCGCAGACCGGCGTTCACGGTCAGGGCGGGAGTGACTCTCCACTGGTCCTGGATGAAGCCGCTGTAGCGCTTGGTCGGCGTATTGAACGGCGCGACCACGAGGGGGGTCAGGTCCGTTCCGTTTGCCGTGAAGTAGTCGTGCTGGTAGTAGACCTGGTAGGTGCTGCCCTGCGCATTCGTGTAAAACGGAGCGAGCGAAAGGTCGCACGTGCCGTTCACACCCTGGGTGCAGCGACGAATCTCGTCGCGATACGTGCCGGTCCGATAGGTCGTACCGTTGGTGGCGACCTTCTCGTAGTCGCCGCCGATCTTGAACTCGTGGTTGCCCAGGTAGCCGGTGTAGTTGCCGGAGAACGCCTGGCGCTTCGAGTAGTTGTTGGCGACGGGGCCGAAGACCTGGCCGAATCCGCCGTAGTAGTCCGGGTAGCCCTGGTCCCTGATGCTCGTGATGTCGATCAGCTGCACCACGTTGCGGCCGTTCGGCTGTGTCGCGAAGCGGTCGGCGTGCTGGCCGTAGGCCAGCGTCAGGATGCCGCTCGCGCCGAAGAGCTGGTTCAAGCGCGCGCCGTAGTCGGGTCCGCCGACGTCGATGCGGCCCCGGTTGGCCAGCGGGTTGGCACTCTGGGGGTTGGCGTTGATGTTGCCGACCTGCGACTGACGATCGGAGAAGTACACGCCTTGCAGCGTCGTGCTCTGCGCGATATTCAGGGTCAGCTTGAGCGAGTACTTGTTTTCGGTCTGCGTCGCGCCCTGGGGAGCCCCGACAAGGTCGCCGCTCGTCGGAGTGATTTCCGTGCCCGTGATGACGCGGTCATACGCGGCAAAGAACCACACGCGGTCCTTCCAGGCGTATCCGCCGAGGTCCAGGCCGCCTTCCGAGCGCGTGTTCTTCGTCGTGAGCGAGGTGCCCTGGGCGTTGCCCGTCTGGCTGAAGTCCGGCGTGATGGTGTTCTGCTGGTCGGAGGCCAGGCCCAGGCTGTTGTAGTAGCCGAAGATGCCGCCGTGGAACTCGTTGCCGCCCGACTTCGTGATGACGTTGATGACGCCGCCCGTGTTGCGGCCGTACTCAG
>JANMBR010000227.1:0-2424 GCA_031360505.1 Acidobacteriota bacterium | reverse complement strand
CCGAGTCCACGACGCGGCCCGCGGCGTCGCAGTAGCGGAACACGACGCGGCCCTCGCGCGTCAGCTGTGCCAGCGTCTCGGGCGGAGCGGTGTAGTTGCCTTCCATGTGGCCGATCGGCATCTTGACGACGCTGTCCTTTGGATACAGCGACGTGAACGGCGTCGCGTCGTTTTCGACTTTCATGTACACGTCGCGGCAGACATAGCGCAGGCCGCGATTGATCTGCATCGCCCCGGGTAAGAGGCCCGCCTCGAGCAGCACCTGAAAGCCGTTGCAGATTCCAAGAACCGCGCCGCCTTTCTTCGCGAACTCCGCCACGCTCTCCATGACGGGCGAGAACCGCGCAAGGGCTCCCGCGCGCAGGTAATCGCCATAGGCGAAGCCGCCGGGCAGGATCACGGCATCTGCCCCCTTCAGGTCCCGGTCGTGGTGCCAGATGTAATCGGCCTCGCAGCCGAGGAGGTCTTTCGCGACGTGGTAGCAGTCTTCGTCGCAGTTCGAGCCCGGAAAGACGACGATCCCGAACTTCACCGCACGACCTTCACGTCGAACCCCTCGATCGTCGTGTTCGCGAGCAGCTCCTCGGCCATCTTTGTCGCGTCGGCCTCGACCGCCTTCGCATCGCTGCCGGCGATCTCGATGAAGAAAACCTTTCCGGCGCGCACGTCCCGGACGCCGCTGTGCCCGAGGCGGCCGAGCGCCGCGGCGATTGCCTTGCCCTGCGGATCGAGGACGCCCTCGCGGGGGTAGACCCGGACTTCCACTTTCATGCGTCGAATGCCTCCACGCCTTTGATCTGGTCCGCGATTTCGAAGGGGACGTTCCAGCCGGAGCGCTCGACGAGGCGGCCGAGCATCGCCCGCACGATCTCCGGCGTGTTGTTGGTGCGCGAGAGGTGCGTCGCGACGATGCGACGGAGCTTGGGCCCCGCCGCGCGGAACATGGCGCCGGCCGACTGCGCGTTCGACAGGTGCCCGAGGCCGCCCGAGATGCGCTTCTTCAAGGGCCAGGTGTACGGGCCGTCGCGCAGCATGTCCTCATCGTGGTTCATCTCCACGAGCAGGGTCGTCGCCTCGCGCAGGAAGTCGACGAAATCCTCCTCCGCGCGGCCGAGGTCCGAGGCGATGACGAGGCGCGCGCCGTCAGACTCGAAGGAATAGGCGACGGACTCGGCCGCGTCGTGCGGCGTCGCAAAAGCGCGGAAACCAAGGTCTCCGATCCGACCGTCGCGGGCGGGCGCAACTCGCACGAAGGGCGTGAAGAGGTCGCCCTCGAGGCCGATCGCCTCGGCCGTCCCCACGGTCGCGTAGATCGGACAGTCCCAGCGCCGCGAAAAGACCGGGGCGCCGCTCGAATGGTCGTTGTGCTCGTGCGTCAGGAAGAGGGCCGCGATCGTTTCGGGAGCGATCTGCCGGGCGATCATGCGCCGCTCGATCTCTTTGGCGGAAAGGCCGGCGTCCACGAGGACCCGCGTTTCCCCGGATTCGACGACACATGCGTTGCCGCCGGAGCCGGACGCGAGGACGGTGACACGCACCGAGTTAGCTTAACAAATCCGGGTCAGTCGCGCCCCGTCGAACCGAATCCGCCGCTGTGGCGCGATGTCGCGGGCAGGGCGTCGACCCTTTCGAGCTGCGCGCGAGCGACGGGTGCGATCACGAGCTGCGCGATCCGCTCGCCGCGCTCGATCGTGACCGGTTCGGCGCCGAGGTTTGCGAGGATGACGCCGATCTCGCCGCGGTAGTCGCTGTCGATCGTGCCGGGGCCGTTCAGGAGGCAGAGGCCCTTCTTCAGCGCGAGGCCGCTGCGCATGCGCACCTGGCCCTCGAAGCCCGCCGGGATCGCGACCGCGATGCCGCTCGGCACGAGGCAGCGCGCCCCGGGCGCGAGCGTGAGAGGCGCGGCCAGCGCAGCGCGCAGGTCGCAGCCGGCAGAGCCCGGCGTCGCATAGGACGGCAGCTCGAGGCCTTCGCCGTGGGCAAGGACCGTGACGGGGAGGATGAGGTCGGACATCGGGGCGTATGGAATCACAGTCGGGGAAGGTACGGCCGCAACGTTTCCGCGACGAGGATCTTCGATACCCCGCGCGCGCTCACGGCCTCGATGCGCACGAGGGCGTCGGGGTCCGTACCGGCAACGGGAAACGTGAAGCGCCAGTCGCGGCGCGCCCCCACCGGCCCGTCGCCCGGCGAGACGGCCTCGGCGCGGTCCCCGAGAAAGAGGCGCAGGTCCGGCGGCCGCTCGTCGAAGTCCCCGACCGCCCAACCCCCTGCGCTCGCCACGCCATTCTCGACGGCCCCGTGTACGAGCGCTCCCCACGGAACCCGCGGGAGGCGAAAATCGGGCCCGGCCGGCACGGGGGGCCGGCACAGCGCGTAGAGGTCCTGGAATCCGCACAGTCCATACGGGAAGCCGATCAGCCG
>JANMBR010000220.1:0-13908 GCA_031360505.1 Acidobacteriota bacterium | reverse complement strand
GCGAGGCCGTCGGCGTTGGCGCGCAGGCGCCGGAGCGCCGCGATCCGCATGAGCCCGATGACGACCTTCGGCGACTGCTGCCGGCGCTTCATGTTCGGGTAGAGGTCGGTTCCACCGGCGACGAACGCGGAGTCCGATCCCTCGCCCGCCTGAATGCGGAGGGCTTCCTTCACGCTCGTCGGCGCGAAGTAGCGGAATTTCGGGAGGCGCATCACGGGTGCGCCTCCCTTGTCATCCTGAGCAGCGCAACGACGAAGGATCCCTTACGCAGCCCTCCCGTGACTCGAAAGGGATCCCTCGCTGCGCTCGGGATGACAAAACCCCTCTTCATCGCACTCCCCCCGCGGCGGTCACCGGCGCGTCCGCGGCTTTTCCGTCGCCGCCTTGCGCGGGGGTCTTGACGTGAATCGGCGGCGGATACGGCACCTCGGGGAAACGTTCCGGGCCGTAGCGTGCGGGCTTGCCCTGCGCCTTCGCTTTGAGCGCTTTCAGGATTTTCTCGGGGGTGATCGGCACTTCGTCCACGCGCACGCCGACGGCGTCGTAGACGGCGTTGGCGACCGCAGGCGGGATCGGAAGCAGCGGGCCCTGCCCCACTTCCTTCGCCCCGAACGGGCCGTTCCCATCCGGGTCCTCGACGAGGTACGTGAAGACCTCGGACATCTCCTTGGTCGTCGGGCTCTTGTACTCGAGCATCGAGGGGAACTTGTGCACGACGTTGTTGTTGGCGTCCGTGCGGTACGTCATCTCTTCCATCATCGCCTCGCCGAGGCCCATGTAGACCGAGCCCTCGACCTGGCCCATCACGAGCACGGGATTGATGCACTTGCCGACGTCGTGCGCGATCCAGATCTTCGGCACCGTGTAGATGCCGCTCTCGGGATCCACCTCGACCTCGACGACGGCGGCCGAGTACGAGTACGCCGGCGAGGGGCCGACGCCCGCGCCGCGATAGCGGCCGGCCGAGGGGGGCGGTGAATAGGAGCCGACCGTCCCGAGCGTGCCGAACTTCGATTCGGCGGCGACGGCGGCCTCCGGAAAGCTCATCCCCGTCTCCGGATTCTCGACGTCAAACACGCGGCCGCCGTCGAGGCCCACCCGCTCGGCAGGAATCCCAAGCTTCGCGCCCACGGCCTCGACGATCAGCTGCTTCGCCCGCTCGGCCGCCTGGATCGCGGCGTTGCCGGTCATCAGCGTGACCCGCGAGGAATACGAGCCGAGGTCCACGGGCGTCAGGTCCGTGTCTCCCGTGACGATCCGGATGTCGAAGGGATCGATCCCAAGCACTTCCGCGACGATCGCGGCGAGAATCGTGTCCGAGCCCTGGCCAATGTCCGTCGAGCCGCAGAACACCGTGACTCCCCCGCCGCGATCGATCTTCAGTTGCACGCCCGACTGAGGCATCGTGTTCCAGTAAATCGGCAGGCCCGCGCCGCACAGGTACGACGAGCAGGCCAGTCCGAGCCCGCGCCCCGGCGGCAGCTGGCCGCGCCGCTTCTTCCAGCCAGAGGCCGCGACGACCTTATCGATGCAGGCGCCGAGGCCGATCGAGCCTACGCGCAGAAAGTTCGCCGTCAGCGAGTCGGGCGGCTGCAGGTGCTCGCGGCGGATCGCCGCCGGATCGAGGTCGAGGTCGCAGGCGATCCGGTCGAGCTCGACCTCGAGCGCGAAACGCGGCTGCGGCGTGCCATGGCCGCGCTTGGGGCCGCAGGGCGGCTTGTTCGTGAAGACGCGCGCGCCGTCGAAGCGGTACGTCGGCACCGCGTAGGTGACCGTCTGCAGCGCCCCCGTGTAGTACGTCGAGGCGACGCCGTAGGACCCATACCCTCCGCCGTCCAGGACCGTCTGGAAGTGGAGCGCCGTGATCGCGCCGTCATTCTTGACGCCGGTCTTCACCCGCATCAGCGTCGGGTGCCGGCCGCGGTGGCAGTAGAAGACCTCTTCGCGCGTGAGGCAGATCTTGACGGGGCGGCCCGTCACGCGCGAGAGATGGGCCACGACGATCTCGTGGTTGAACGGATCCGACTTGCCGCCGAACCCGCCGCCGTTGGGCGTTGCGATCACGCGGATCTTCGCGGACGGCATGCCGAGGACCTTTGCGAGCGCGCGGTGCACGTAGTGCGGCGTCTGCGTCGAAGACCAGAGCGTGAGCTTTCCGTCCGGCCCGAAATCTCCGACCGCCGCGTGCTGCTCGAGGGGCAGGTGCGTGCTGCCCTCGTAGAAGTAGAGGTTGTCGTAAACGCGGTCCGCGCGCGCGAAGCCTTCCTCCGTGTCGCCGAACTCCATCGAGACGAGCTTGTGGATGTTGCCGGAGTCGCCGTAGTCGTGGATCGGCGTGTCCACGGCCGCCA
This sequence comes from Acidobacteriota bacterium, assembly GCA_031360505.1. Taxonomy (GTDB): domain Bacteria; phylum Acidobacteriota; class Thermoanaerobaculia; order UBA5066; family Gp7-AA6; genus DAHUXD01. The sequence goes on along the minus strand of JANMBR010000220.1, from coordinate 11,557 downwards.
GGCCGTCCTCGATCGTGCCGATCGGCGGCAGCGGTTCGTAGCGGACGTCGATCAGGTCGAGCGCGTCGAACGCGGCGTCCTCGTCCACCGCGGCGACAGCGGCGACCGGATCGCCCACGAAACGCACGCGATCCGTGCACAGCGCGTGCTCGTCCTGCGATACCGGGAGAATGCCGAACGGGATCGGGAGATCCTTGCCCGTCGCGACGGCGACGACGCCCGGGGCCGCGAGCGCTTGCGAGACATCGATCGAAAGGATTCGGGCGTGGGCAATCTTCGACCGCAGCAGCTTGCAGTGCAGCATCCGCGGCAGCATCACGTCGTCGGCGAATTTCGTCTGCCCGCTCACCTTCGCCGCCGCGTCCACCTTGGCGTAGGGGCGCCCGACCACTCGGGTCTTCGATCGAGGCGTCGTCATTTCGAGTCGCCCTTCGGATGGACGGGCAAGAGCCCGCTCTCGTCGAAATCGAAGCCGTAGATGGCTTCCTGCCGCGGCGAAGCTTCCTCGCCGCGCATCCAGGCGGCGGCAAGCTCGACGGCCTCGAAGATCTTGATGTAGCCGGTGCAGCGGCAGAGATTGCCGGCGAGCGCTTCGCGGATCTCGGGGAGCTTCGGCTTCGGGTTCTCCTCGAGGAGCGCCCTGGCCGTCAGCAGGAATCCGGGCGTGCAGTAGCCGCACTGCGCGGCCCCGAGGTCGGCAAACGCTTTCTGCAGTGGATGGAGTCCGCCCGGTCCCGCCATGCCCTCAACGGTCTCGACGCGGCGGCCTTCGCAGTCGAGGCCGAGGACGAGGCACGAGAGGACCGGCTTGCCGTCGAGGAGCACCGCGCAAGTCCCGCACTCGCCGAGCTCGCAGCCGTGCTTCGTGCCCGTGAGGCCGAGATCCTCGCGAAGGACCTCGAGCAGGGTCTTGTGCGGCTCGAAGGCAGCCTCGATCGAGTCACCGTTCACGGTGAGTTTGAGGTGGGCCTTCGACAGGTCGGCCGTCGATTTCTTAGAGCGCGCCATCGGTTGCGCAACTCTAATCCCTTTGTTTTCTTTAGGAAAGGCTACTTATTTTGACTGTCCGGTCAGGCTAATATCCACCGGTTCGAGTGGCCAGGCGGGTAACTGCAGCAGCCCGAGCGGGTTGATGCGCGCACGGTTCAAGCGGGAGCCCCAATGGAGATGAGGGCCTGTCGCACGGCCGGTCGCGCCCACCGCTCCGATTTCCTTTCCGACACGGACGACATCGCCCGCCTTCACGTCGATCCGCGAGAGGTGGAAGTACATCGTGAAAAGACCGGCGCCATGATCGAGGATGACCGTGCCTCCCGAGAAGTAGAGCTCGTCCGCCAGCACCACGCGGCCGGGCCCGGGCGCCGCGACGGGAGCGCCTTCTCGCGCGGAGAGATCGGCGCCCTCGTGCGACGAGCGCGGCTTCCCGTTGAAGACGCGCCGCGAGCCGAAGTTGTCTCGCGCGGGGGCGTCGACCGGGAGCACGAAAGGTCCGTTCCACATCCGGCGCGGATCGCCGCTCGACCAGACGCGGGCGACCTTCTCCTTGTCCTCCCGGATGCGATCGAGCTCGCTCTCGGGAGGCTCCACGTATGCGGGAGCGACCCTGAGCCTCTGGACCGGAAATTTGCCCGACACGACGCGCACCTCGCGACGGGCGGCATGGTGGTCGCCGCAGAGGCCCTCGACCGCGACGTCCACCGCCCGGGGACCGACGCCGCTTTCGAAGTCCACGCCGACGAGCGCCAGGAAGACCCGACCCTCGCCATCCCGCTCCATCGCCGCCTCGCGACCGCCCGAGGAGACGACGGCGCTCGAGAGCGGCACGTCGCTCTCCACCGTCACCGCGACGAGCCCTCCCTGCTTCGGAGAGGCCGACGACAGCTCGACCGTCAGCTTCGGTGCGCGGCAGTCGCCGGGCGCCCCCGCCGTCAGCACGAACGCGCCCGCGAGCAGCAGCACGCGGCCACGATACCGCACCAAAACGACGGGGCCCCTCTCGCGAGGGGCCCCGGAAGAAACAAGAGAACCCCGAAGCCTGGCTGACTAGGGCCCGTACAGGAGCAAGCCGAAGGTCTTCGTCAGGAAGACTGCCATCTGGCCGCGCGTGACGGGGTTGTTCGGGCAGTAGATCCCGACCCCGCAGCCTCCCGTGATGCTGTCGTTGAAGAGCTGCTCGATCCAGTCGACGGCGAACGCCGGCGTCGGCAGGCACTCGACGTCCGTGAAGATGCCCGTGCAGGAGGCCGGCACGTAGCTCGCGCCGTTGCGGCCCTTCAGAAGAAATACCGCCATCTGTGCCCGAGTGACGTTGTTGCCAGGGCAGTAGACACCGACGCCGCAGCCCCCCGTGATCCCCTCGCTGTAGAGCTGTTCGATCCAGTCGACGGCGAACGCCGGCGTCGGCAGGCACTCGACGTCCGTGAAGATGCCCGTGCAGGCCGGCGGCGTGTAGCCCGAGCCGTGCTCGGCCTTCAGGATGAAGACTGCCATCTGCGCCCGCGTCACGTTACTACCCGGACAGTAGTTGCCGCCGCCGCAGCCGCTCGTGATGCCGTTGTGGAAGATGTTCTCGATGAAAGAGTAGAAGATGTTGCTGTTCGCGGTGTCCGGGAAGCTGTCGCCGATGTGCAGCGTCCAGGTCTTCGTCGTCCCGCTCGAGAGCAGCTCGTCGAAAGTGGAGTCCCAGTGCGCGGCCGGCCGCGTGGCCGGGTTGTCCACGGTCATCGCATAGCAGTTGCCCGTCGTGTCGTAACAGTTATTGCTCGCGTTCGATGCGATCGAGCCGTAGTCGGCCGCGTTGTCGTCGAGCGTGTAGGCCGCTCCAACGGGACCGGTGAAATTCGATGCCGTGCCCGTGAGCGCCAGCGCGCTCGTGGACCCGTTGAAGTAGGCGGGCTCGACGAGGACCGTCTCCCCGGGTTCGAACACCTTGTTCAGGCCAAGAGCGGCCGGGCCCGTCGGGGAGTGGCCGTCCACCTGGAGCGACGCCGCGATCGGCGAGCAGCAGGCGTACCCGTCGGAGACGGAGATCGTGTCCACGCGCCACTCGGTCCCGGCGATCGAAATGTCCGAACCCATCCGGAAGCGCAGCACCACGTTCTGACCGGCGGCCGCGGCCGGCAGGCTTGCGACCGTCGTGATGTAGCCGCCCGAGCTCCCGGTCCAGGCCTGGCGTCCGGCGATCGGGCTCATGAAACTCACGCTGATCGTTCCGTTGTAACCGCCCGAGACGAAGCTGCCCCCCGCGGCGAGGATGTCCGTGAACGGACCGCCTCCGATCGAAATCTCCAGGACGCCGCCGTCGAACGTGTTCTCGAGCGCAAAGCTGTTGCGAAACGTCAGCTGCGCGGACGCCGTGGCGACCGCGACGGCGGGTGAATCGAGCCGCTTGTCGGCAATGCCCGCCGGGTCATCCACGAACGCATCGTTGGGCGCCGTGTCGGGCGTGACGACCGAGGTCGTCCACAGAGCCCCGCCGCCGACCGCATTCGCCGCCGTCCACCCGGCCGGAAGGGCGGGCGCCGCGACGCCGTCGAAGGCTTCGGAGAAGGTGACATTGAGAACGCCCGTCCCGAAATCGAAGTTGGCCCCGGAGTACTTATTCGCCCCGTCCGAAAAATACATCGACGCCTGGATGGTGTCGCCGCAGATCGTGTTCGGGTCGACGGTGAAGACGAAGTCGCGGCACACCGAGCCACCGCCGGCGGTGAGTACGCCGTAGCTCTGCGGCGCGGACGGGTTCGTGACTCCGCCAGCCGCCTGGAGCGTCGCGATGAGATCTCCGGTGTTGGCCCCGCCCGTGTTCTGCAGACAGAAGCTTACGGTGACCGTCTCACCCGGGTCCAGCGCCCCGTTCGGGGGCGGGCAGTTCTCGGCGACGAGGGTGGCGCCGTCACCCACGACGATCGGCGTACCGGCCAGACACGCGTCGAAAGTGGTCGTCGTGGCATCGGTGATGGTCACCGGGCCTCCGGAGCTGTTGAATCCTGGGCTCGTGATCGAAACGGTGTAGCTGCCCGGCGGAAGGTCCATCGAGTAAGCGCCGGTCGCGTCGGTCGTCCGCAAATAGCCACCATCGACTGTCACGACGGCGCCAACGAGCGGCAGGCCGCTCGCGCAGATCGTGACGACGCCGCTCAAGATCCCCTTCGGGGCCGCGGTGCAGCCCAGGAACTTGAAGCTGCCGAGGCGGGTCTTCCAGTCGAAATTGCCGTTGTTGGCGTAGTACTCCTGCGCATACCAGAAGGTGCAGTCGTCGGAGGGGTCGACGCTCATCGAGCTGTAGTCGCCCCAACGCGAGGCCGTGTCCTGCTGGACGCCGGCGCCCGAGTACATCGTCGCCTCGCCCAGGTTGAGCGTGTCGGCCGGATCGCCGGCAAGGCGGCCCGCCCAGTAGATCGACGGGACGAGGCTCAGGCTCGAGGCCGAGAATCCGAGGGCGCTGTTGCCCTGGTGGTCCTGGGCGGTCGAGCCCATCCAGTTGTTGCGGCCATTGGCTCCGTCGCCGGCCCCCGGCGCCCAAGTCACCTGGTTCTGGATCGTCATGGCGCCGGTCAACGGGTCGCGGCGCAGCTCCTCGAACCGGATGCCCGCCTGGTAGGTCGCGGCATTGGTCGGGGCGACACCGCTGACGTTGACCGTCCAGTTGGCAACGAAGGACTGAACGCCCCCGGCCAGCGTCCGATACGCGATGCGGAACATCATGCGGTCGGCGATGGCGTCGAGGTACTGCGTCGCCGTCGCCGGCGCGGGCTGCTCGATGACGTCGCGGGTGGCCGGCGTGCGCGCGTCGAAGGCCGCAACGGGCAGGTCCGGCCTCACCGTCAGCGTCGAATTGGCCGGCACATCGTAGTCCGGACGAAACTCGTAAATCCGCAGGGCGTCGGTCGGGTCGCCGTATTCGTCCGCGCGAAACTCCATGAAGAGGTTCGGCGTTCCGGCAGGCGGCGCCGTGAGGCCGTCGAGGTCGGTCGGCAGCATGCCGCCGGAACTCGGGTCGGTCGCAAAAAAGTCGAAATAGATGTAACTCGCCGCCGGATCCCCGACGAGCATCTTCGCGCGGTCGAACGCGAAGAGGCCGGCGCCGAGGAACGCCGTGCCCGCGGCGTTGAACTGGTTGTCCGACATGTAGTACCCGTCGGGCCACACGCCGAAGTGGGGGTAGTCGTTGAACTTGTCGTTGGGCATCGTGAAGTCGTAGAGATAGAACGCGCCCGTCGGATCGCCCGTCTGCGAGATGGCGATCACCTGGTGGAACGGGGGGCCGTCGGTGCAGAACTGGCTGATGAGCCAGCGATCCGCCAGCGGGTCGTAGAGGACGATTGGGTCCCCGTCGTCGGCCGTGCCGCAGGGCGCGCCAAGCGGAGCGAAGAGGCTCGACAGCTTGGCCGGCAGCGTCAGAGGCGTCCCGGTCTTATCCCAGACCTGGAAGAGCAGGTTGACCGTCTCGACGATGTGGTTCGGGCCGACATCGGCGTTGGTGTCGGGCGGCTCGACCCGGAACCCGAATGCCGCCGCGTTGTCGTCGGAGGAGATTCCTTCGAACGTCAAGCTCGGCCCCGGCATCCCGCCGGCCGGCGCATCGGACTGGAGGGCGGCGTCCCACCGGTCTCCCCGCGCGGCAGCTCCGTTGCCCTTCGGCAGCGTCTCGTTGTCCCGGATCCAGAAGGCCGGGCGCTTCTCATTGGGATCGGGCCCTGTCCGGGGAAGATCCCGCACCGCTTGCGAGACGGCCATGTGGGTGGCCTTGCCGACGACGGGCACCGGCTTGACGGCGGCCGCCAGGACTCCGGCCGCCAGGAACAGGCACACCGACACCACGCTCGAAATTCTCCGTCGAGTCATAGACGAATCTCCTATTTTGGTGATTCGAGCAAGGTAACGCCGAAGGCGGGAGAAGTCAATGCGGGCGCGGTGATCTGCATCACCGGGAGGAGCTCTTGAAGACCTGTCCTGCTTTCATGACGAACAGGGTCTTCTCGGTCGCGTGAATGTCTTTCAGCGGATCTCCCGGCACTGCGACGATGTCGGCTTCCTTGCCTTTCTCGAGCGTGCCGATGCGATCGGCGAGGCCGAGCAGCTCCGCCGCGTTCGGTCCGCCGGTCTTGAGCGCCGCAGCGGGCGACATGCCGAGCTCCACCATGAAGCCGAACTCCTGCGCGTTCAGGCCGTGGGGCGAGACGCCGGAGTCGGTGCCGAAGGCGATCTTGACGCCGCTCTTGACAGCCCGGCGGAACATTTCGTCGTGGGCGGCGAAAGCCAACTTCGCCTTGGCCGCGACCGAAGGCGGGAAGCGCTCGAGCTTGCCGCCGGTCCACTGTCCCGCCATGCACGTGGGCACGAGGAAGGTTCCCTTGGATTTCATCAGCGCGAGCGTGTCGTCTGAGAGGAACGAGCCATGCTCGATCGAGTCGATGCCCGCCCTGACCGCGGAACGCGCGGCGAGATCGCCATGGGAGTGCGCCGCCGTCTTGCGCTTCAGGCGGTGCGCTTCGTCGATGATCGCCGTCAGCTCCTCGTCGGTGAGCTGGGGCGCCGACACGTCGTCGCCGAGCGAGAGCACTCCCCCCGAGGCGCACATCTTGATGACGTCCGCTCCGTACTTGACGTCGAGCCGGACCGCCTGCCGGCCCTCGTTGGCGCCGTGCAGGATTCCCTTTTCCACCCCCGGTTCGGGGCCAAAGGTATTCGGCGGAAACCCGGTTTGGTCGCAATGGCCCCCGGTGGCGCCGAGGGCGTAGCGCGCGACCAGCATGCGCGGCCCCGGGATCAAGCCGTCGTGGATCGCGTTTCGCAGGCCGACGTCGAGGTCGTCTGCCGATCCGACGTCGCGCACGGTCGTGAATCCGGCCTCGAGGGTCTTTCGGGCGTTCCTTGCCCCGTAGAAGACCTGCTCCGCGGCCGGCCGCCGGAGCCCTTCGAAAAAGTCCTGGATGTAGCTCTCGCCCGCCTCGCCGGTCAGGTGGGTGTGGGCGTCGATGAACCCGGGCAGCAGCGTCGCGTCGCCGAGGTCGATGACCGTTGCCCCGGCCGGCACGGCAAGCCCCGCGCCCACGCCGAGGATCTGCCCGCCCTGGACGAGGACGACCGCGTTCGGGATCGTCGTTTCCGACCTGCCGTCGAACATCCGGGCGGCGCGAATCGCGGTGATCGGCTGCGGAGTGGGAGCGGGCGTCGGCGACGGCGCCTGTGCGGTCAGGTCCGCGGCGAAACCCAGAGCGGCGAGGACGAACAATTTCTTCACGCCTTACTCCTTGGCCGAGGCGGCTTTGCCGCGCGCGGCATACACGAGGGCGCCCACGGCCAACGCGATCGCGCCCCCGATGAAATTCTTCTTCTCGGCGGCCGAGAGAAACAGCAGGCAAATGACGAGCGCCGCGATCGGGATGACGGGACCGCCGGGAAGGCGGATCGTCCGCGGGGTCGCCGGCATCTTGCGGCGCAGCACCGGAACCGCCAGGCAGGTGCCGATGTAGGTCGCCAGGCGCGCGATCGTCGAGAGCACCGCGAGCTCCTCGGCGACGCCCAGGGTCCCCGGTTTCACGCTGTGGAGCACGGCGTCGATCGCGATGAGCGCGAGCGCGACGCCCGTCTGCGTCAGGATGGCGACGTACGGCGTGCGGTAACGCGGGTGGATCTTCGCGAAGACCCGCGGCAGCCGGCCGGTTTCGGCCAGGGCGTAGAGATAGCGAGGCCCGGCGAGAACGGTGTTGTTGTTCGTGCCGAGCACCGAGAGCACCGCGCCGAGCGTCAGGAGGAAGCCGCCGATCGGGCCGAGGAGCATCCGGCCGGCGTCGGCCAGCGGCGTCGGGGACTGCCCGAGGTTGGGGATCGTCCCGATCGCGACGAGCTGGACGAGGGTGTAGATCGCGGTCACGACGGCGATCTGCACCACGAGGGCAAATGGAACGTCGCGTTGCGGGTTCTTGAACTCTCCCGCGGGAGCCGCCGTGTTCTCGAACCCTGCATAAGCAAAGAGCACGAGCAGGGCGGCCTTCGTGAAGTTTCCGCTGTCCGGTATCGGCACGGGGAAGACCCGGTTCCAGGAGATCGCGAAGACGCCGACGGCGACGAGCAACAGGAGCGGGAGCGTTTTTCCGAACGACAGGACCACCGCCGTGCGCGCGCCGGACTTGACGCCGCGGACGTTGATCCAGGTCAGCCCGAGCAACGGGACCACGATGGTCAGCGCCTGCCCGACGCCGTGATTGGCCCCGTCCCAGAGGTAGCCGACCGCGCGCGCGAAAAAGACCGAGAGGCCCGCGATCGAAGAGACACGCGCAATCCAGGTCATCCAGCCGACCTCGAATCCCACGAAGTCCCCGAACGCCGCGCGCGTGTAGACGATCGCGCCGCCGGGAGTGTCGAAGAGGCTTGCCGCCTCCGCGAAGCACAGCACGAGGAGCAGCACGGCGACGCCCGCCGCGAGGATCGCCCAGATGCTCGCCGGGCCGAGCAGCATCGCCGCGGCGACGGGCAGGATCAGGTAGACCCCGCTGCCGATGACGTCGTTGACCGAGAGCGCAACGATCTCCCAACGGGAGACGGCGCGCAGGAAGCCGGGGGATTCTTGTGAAGACGAAGTCAGAGTAGGGGCATTCTAGAACAGACAGCCGAGGCGAATGACAGGGTCCTCTTCCATTTCTATATACTCCCCCGCCCTATGCTGCGCGCCGGAATCGTCGGGCTGCCGAACGTCGGCAAATCCACCCTCTTCAACGCCCTGACGCGGACGCGCAAGGCCGAGGCGGCGAACTACCCGTTCTGCACGATCGAGCCCAACGTCGGCGTCGTCACCGTGCCCGACGCGCGCCTCGAGCCTCTGGCGAAGATCTCGAAGTCGGAGCGGATCATTCCGGCCACGATCGAGTTCGTGGACATCGCCGGCCTCGTCAAGGGCGCCTCCAAGGGCGAGGGGCTCGGCAACAAGTTCCTCCAGCACATCCGGGAGGTGGACGCGATCGTCGAGGTCGTGCGCTGCTTCGAGGACAAGGACATCGTCCACGTCGCGGGAGCGCTCGATCCGGTCTCGGACATCGAGACCGTCCAGACCGAGCTCGTGCTCTCCGACCTCGAAGCCGTCACCCGCGCCCGGGACAAGGCCGAGAAGACCGCCCGCGGCGGCGACAAGGAAGCCAAAGAGTCGCTGGCCGTCGCCGACAAGCTCCTCGTGCACCTGAACGAAGGCAAGCGCGCGTTCACGGCACCCCTCTCGCCCGAGGAGAAGGACGTCGCGCGCCGGTTCTTTCTCCTCACCATGAAGCCGATGCTCTTTGCCTGCAACGTCGCCGAGAGCGAGCTCGCGACGGCCGAGAAGGAATCGACCCACGTGGCCGCCGTCCGGAAATACGCCGAAACTCACCTCGGCACGGAGGCGGTCATCGTCTCCGCGGCGATCGAGTCGGAGCTCGCGGAGCTTCCGGACGCCGAGGCGCGCGAGTATCTGGCCCACCTCGGGGTGGCGGACTCGGGCGTCTCCTCGCTGATCCGCTCCGCCTACCACCTGCTCGGACTGCGCACGTACCTGACGGGCGGCGAAAAGGAAACGCGGGCGTGGACCATTCACGCCGGGGACACGGCGCCCCAGGCCGCCGGCGTCATCCACTCGGATTTCGAGAAGGGCTTCATCAAGGCGGAGACCGTTTCGTACGACGACCTCATCGCCACCGGCTCGATGGCCGCGGCCAAGGAGAAGGGGCTCGTCCGGCAGGAGGGCAGGGACTACGTGGTCCGCGACGGCGACGTGATGCTCTTCAAGTTCAACGTCTGAACTGGCCGCTCAGGGCGTGCGTGCCGGCGAGCGGTCGAACGCGCGGCCGAGCAGGACGAAGACGATGAAAACGGCATACGGAGGGATGTAACCGGGATCCCAGGTTCCCTTTTCCCGAAGCACCATCATGCCAAACCCGGCCAGAGCCCCGAGGCCGCAGATGAGCGGCGCGACGGCCCGGCGTCCGACCAGGCTCCAGAAGTAGTACGCACCGAGGAGCGCAAAGAAGGCCATACCGACGTAGTCGCCGTGGCTCTCGCCCGTGGAGGCGAAGTACCAGAAGTTCAGGTCGGCGACGACCACCGCGAGCAGGACCGGCAACCAGCGCGTGTGAAGCAACGCGGCGCGCATCGACAGGGTCTTCCTCCTTCTCCCGAGCGGGAGGGATCATAGCAACCGCCCCCGGCAGGGCGCACCTTGTGACACGATTCCCTAGCGAGCACAGGAGGTAAGGACGCATGGGTGCCGAGCGGGTCGCCGCCTTTTCGATTCTCGCCCTGACGGTCAGCCTGTCTCTGGTGCGGCCGCGCATCGGGCGGCTCCGGGTCGAGCACGCGATCGCCGCCGGCCTCGGCGCCATGCTGAGCCTGAGTCTCGGCCTCGTTCCGTTCGATCTGCTGGCCCTCGCCGTCAAGGTTCTCTTCTTTCCCATTCTGACCATCGTGAGCCTCATGATCATCACGCTCATCGCCGAGCGGGCCGGACTCTTCGACCTGCTTTCCCGATCGATCGCCACAGCGGCCCGGGGTAACGGGCGCCGGCTCTTCGCGTACGTGTTCGTTTGCGGAGCCGTCACCGGGATGGTTTTCACAAACGATGCGGCCGTCCTGATTTTTACGCCCCTCGTTTTTCAACTCATCGAACAGGTCAAGGGGGATTCCTGGACTCTCCAAAACAAGGTCCCTTACTACTTCGCCGTTCTCTACGTCGCCAATCTCGTCGGAGCGCTGGTCATCAGTAATCCGATCAACATCGTCGTCTCGAGCATCTTCCACATCTCATTCGTCGAGTACGCAAAGTGGATGATGCTGCCGGCCTTGGCCAGTGTCCTGGTGAGTTTCGCCGGGCTCGCGTTCTTCTTCCGCAAGCACATTCCGGCCACGTTTAACTGGTCGCCTGCCCTCAAACCGAGAGTTCGAGACCGGCGGCTCCTGTTCCTCTGCGCACTCATACTCTCGGTCACCCTCATCGGCTTCTTCACGGAGTCGCTGACCGGAATTCCGACCTGGCTCGTCGCCTTTGCGGGCGCCATGACGCTTCTCGGAATCTATGCGACGGTGGGAAAAGGGCGCGTCGGCCCCATCCTCGGCGGGGTCAGCTGGGACGTCCTCGCCTTTGTCGTCGGCATCTTCGTCGTCGTCCTCGGCCTGCGGCACGTCGGGCTGACGCATCAGATCGGGGGGCTTCTGTCGCACCTGGCGGCGAAGAGCACCTGGTTCATGACCCTGGGAACGAGCCTCGTCGCGGCCGTCTTTTCTTCCATCATGAACAATCACCCGACGGCCGACATGATGGGATGGGCCATCCGCGATCTTTCGGGCCCCGCTCTGCAGACCAAGGCGATGGTTTATTCCGCTCTCATCGGCGGGGACCTGGGTCCGAAAATGCTCCCGATCGGATCGCTGGCCGCGCTGATCTGGTTTCGGCTGCTCCGCGACCGGGGAGTGCACATCCCCTATTCGCTCTACATCAAGATCGGAATTCCGGTCACGCTCGCGGCGATCCTCGCCTCCGTGCTCGTCCTGAATGTCGAGCTCTCCCTGGCCGCGCACCTGCTGCCCCACTGAG
>JANMBR010000180.1:0-18267 GCA_031360505.1 Acidobacteriota bacterium | reverse complement strand
ATGTTCCGCGACTTCTACGCGGGCCTCTTCCACATCCTCATCTTCGGCGGCTTCGTCGTCCTGACCGTCCGCACGCTCGAGCTCGTCGTCGTCGGGCTCATCCCGGGTTTCGTGCTGCTTCCGGGGATTGCCGGCAACCTCTACACGCTCGTCAAGGACGTCTTCGAAGCCCTCGTGCTCGTGGGCGTCGCGATGGCGGTCTTCCGGCGCCTCTTCGCGCGTCCCAAGCGCCTCGACCTCTCGATGGACGCGTGGCTGATCCTCTTCCTGATCGGGGCCCTGATGGTGACCGACCTCGTTGCCGAGGGCGCGCGTGCGGCCCTCGATCCGACGCTCTTGACCCCGTGGGCGCCCGCCGTGGCTGCCATCGCGCGGATGCTCGCCGGTACCACGCCGGGCAGGCTTCAGGCGATCTACGCCGGGTGCTGGTGGTTCCACCTGTTCGACATCCTGTTCTTCGGAAACTACCTGCCGTACTCGAAGCACTTCCACATCATCACGTCCATCCCGAACATCTTTTTCATGAACCTCGAGCCGATGGGCAAGCTCGCCACGGTGGACATCGAGAACACCGAGCGCTTCGGCGCCTCGAGAGTCGAGGACCTGACGTGGAAGCAGATGCTCGACGGGTACACCTGCACCGAGTGCGGACGCTGCCGCGAGGTCTGCCCGACCGCGTTGACGGGCAAGCCGCTCGACCCGAAGGTCTTCATTGGCAACGTGCGCGACGCGGTGTACGAGGCGACGCCGGGGATCCTCTCGGCGGCGGATGGCCGCGCCGACGCGAACGCGGCGGGCGGCCGCAGGGACTTGATCGGAGGTTGGATCTCCGAGGACACGATCTGGGCCTGCACGATGTGCGGCTTCTGCACGACGGCGTGCCCCGTCTTCATCGTGCCCGTGGTGGACAAGATCGCCGAGATGCGCCGCTACCTCGTCCTCGACAAGGCCGAGTTCCCGAAGGAAGTGCAGAATGCTTTCAAGGGGATGGAGACCAATGGCAATCCCTGGAACATCGCCGCCTCCTCGCGCGGCGACTGGGCGAAAGGGCTTCCCGTCACGACGATGGCCGAGGCCGGGGGCAAGGAGTTCGAGGTCCTCTTCTGGGTCGGGTGCGCCGGCTCCTACGAGGACCGCGCCAAGCGCGTGTCGCAGTCCCTGGTCGAGATCCTGAACGAGGCCGGCGTCTCGTTCGCGATCCTCGGCAACGAGGAGACCTGCACGGGCGACTCGGCGCGGCGCATGGGCAACGAGTACCTGTTCCAGATGCTGGTTAAGCAGAACGTGGAGACGCTCAACAACTACAAGGTCAAGAAGATCGTCACCAACTGCCCGCACTGCTTCAACTGCCTCGGCAAGGAGTACGGAGACTTCGGCGGCAAGTACGAGGTGGTCCACGGCACGCAGCTCGTCGCCGAGCTCATCGCCTCGGGCCGCGTGAAGATGACGACGCCGATCCCGGACACGATCACGTTCCACGACCCGTGTTACCTGGGCCGCTACAACGACGGCTACGACGCCCCGCGCGACATCCTCAAGGCGATTCCGGGCCTCGAGGTCCGGGAGATGGAGCGCTCGCGCGAGAAGGGCCTCTGCTGCGGCGCCGGCGGCGGCCGCATGTGGATGGAGGAGAAGCTCGGCACGCGCATCAACCAGACGCGCATGCGCGAGATCGCCGACACGGGCGCCGGGTCCGTCGGCGTGTCGTGCCCCTTCTGCATGGTCATGATCGGCAACGCCAAGGACGAGATCGGCGTCGCCACCCAGCCCTTCGACGTCCTCGAGCTCGCGCGCAAATCGATGCGGCCCGCTTCGGCGTGAGCCGTGAGCACCTCTCTTCGCCCTCTCCCTCTTTCCCCCTCTCTCGACGGGAGAGGGCAGGGGTGAGGGGCGCCCCCTGACCCCGCGAATCCTCGTCCGGCGAATTCTCGAAGCCCTCCGCCCGGGCCGCGCAAAGCCCTACCGCGGCCAGCGCGGAACAGGCCAGCGCTGGGAGGCCCTTGCCGCCAAGCATCTCCGACGCGAGGGCTACGCGATTCGGGACCTCAACTTTCGCGCGCGTTCCGGCGAGATCGATCTCATCGCCGAAGAAAACGGCGTCCTCTGCTTCATCGAGGTCAAGGGCCGCCGCGGCACGGGCTTCGGCGCGCCCGCCGAGGCCGTGACGCTCGAGAAGCAGCGCCGCATCGCGCGCGCCGCCGAGGAATACCTCGCGGTCAAACACCTGGGCTCGCCGCTGTGCCGCTTCGATGTCGTCGCGATCCTCGAATCGGAGAGCGGGACCGAGGTCACGATCTTTCGCAATGCGTTTGACCAACCGGCGGATCGCCAGCGACGGTGACGCGCGGCGCGCGTGTTAAAATCCGCGTCTCTTCGGGAGTTTTCGTTGAACGAGTCCGATCTCCGCTACACATTTGCCTGTCCGAACTGCGCGGAAAGCCTCTCCATCCCGCTGGCGAAGATCCCGCCCGTGCAGGCGCGGTTCGGTTGCCCCAAGTGCGGCAAGCAGATGGATTTCCCGTCGCGCGACGAAGCCCGTGTCTACGCCATGCTCCAGGGCGGGGGAGGGGCGTCGGCGCGAGAGGCTGAGCCGCTCCAGGCGGCCGCGCCGAAAGCGCCCTCCGCGCCGGCGGAGGCACCCCTTGCCGCCGAGAAGCTCTACCGGGTAGAGAAGAAGGGCTTCGAGAACGATGCCTACGACCGGCGCGGCATGCGCAACCTGATCCGCACGAGCGGCCTCACCGAGGCCGACTCCGTCCGCCTGGGCGACGATGCGCCGCGGCGCGCGGGGGACGTCCCGGAATTGAAGTCCCTCTTCGAGCTGCGAAAGGGCAATCGCGCCGTCCCGCCGCCCGTCTGCCGCAAGCACACGGACCTGGTCGCCTACTACACCTGCACGGACACGGACCGCCCGCTTTGCGAGGGCTGTGCCTCGGAAAGGAAGTTCGGAGGCACCTCCGTAAGGGTTTGCGAGCACTGCGGAGGCACCGTCAGCGAGGTCCCCGTAGAGTCTTGACCGTCCGGCCCTCCTCGGCTATTCTTCGCCTCCCCGAGCGGGAATAGCTCAGTGGTAGAGCGCCACCTTGCCAAGGTGGATGTCGCCGGTTCGACCCCGGTTTCCCGCTCCAATCTATTCGCCGACCGCCACCAAGCGACCTCAAGAAATCTCGGTGGCGTAGAATCGTGAATCCGGTTATGACTTTTCAATTCACCGCTGTCTTTCGCCGCGTTCCCGAGGGGTTCATCGCCTTCGTGGAAGAGCTGCCGGGTGCCAACACTCAGGGTGCCACTCTGGAGGAGGCGCGGGCGAACCTGGAGGAAGCGGTTGCCCTTACTCTTGAAGCCAATCGAGAGTTGATTGAGGAGGATCTGAAAGGAGCGGAGGTAATCCGCGAACCTTTCACGGTCACCCGTTGAAGCGAGCGGACCTCGTTCGACATCTCGAGCGATTTGGCTGCGAGTTTCTTCGCGAGGGCGGCAGGCACTCGGTTTACATCAATCGGACAGTCCGCAAGACGTCGACCGTCCCGCGTCATCGCGAGGTCAACGATCACCTCGCCCGCAAGATCTGCCGGGACCTCGAAGTTCCGGAGCCCTAACGCCGAGCTCTGTGGCGACGGCCAGTCCTATGCCTACCAATACCTCCGCACGGTGACGTCGGATCTCTACGTTGTGGAAGGGATCAAGTAGCCGAGTTTGCGCGACGGCACCTGCTTCGGCCCGTTGGCGGCTCTCGAGAGATCAGGCGCGTTCGCCGGCGGCTAGCGACTGTTCGGCGCGGAGGTCGGCGTCGGGGCGACCCTTTGGTCCTTCGAGGGCTTGCCCTCGACGGGCTTCGGGGTCGGCGTTGGCGGGGCGGCGCGATCGGAGGAGTTCGATTTCGAGCTCTTGACCGTTGCCGCGCCTACCTGCTTCGGAGCGGGCGTCGGGGTCGGGTCTGCCGCGAAGGCGGCCGAGGCGAGCCCGGAGGCGATCACGACAGCCGCGAGCGCCAGGAACTGTTTGTTCTTCATGGGCATAGGATAACTCCTTAGCTTCCGAGCGAACCTTCTCGCCTGGTCGCCGTCTCTCCGGCAGGAGGTAGCGTGATCCTATGAGACTGCCCTTGCCCGAACTCCTTTTCGCCGTGCCGCTCGCCTTGTTCGCGGCGCCTGACGGGTCTCCTCCGACACCGACGTCCCCGCCGGCTCGCGTCGAGCTGGCCGGGGCTCGCGTCGAATTGGCGATGGGCCGCATCCACGGCGTTCCGTCCGTCGAGGTGTCGATCAACGGCTCGGGTCCCTACCCCTTCGTGGTCGACTGGGGCGCCAATCTATTTGCCATCTCGCCCCGTCTGGCCCGGACCCTGAAGCTGCCTCGAACCGGGCGGGACGAAATGGGCAATGAGACCGTCCAGGTCGGGACTCTCTCCCTCGGTGGCGCGCGCTTTTCGGGGTTGACGGCCGCAGTCGATCCCTTTTTCGACGCCAAAGAAGAACAGGGCGTGCTCGGCGTCAACGTCTATGCCGAGCTGTTGATGACACTCGACTACCCGCGCAAGCTCGTGAGTCTGGAAAAAGGATCGCTGCCGCCGGCCGACGGGCAGAACATCCTGGCTTGCGGCGGCGGGGACCCCGAACCGTCGATTGAAATTTTCGTCGGAGACAAGAAGATCCGGGCCATTCTCGACACGGGTGCGAGTCGGTTTCTGATGTTGCCGGAGAAGCTCCTTGGGGAGCTGCACGTCAAGGCCGCCCCCGTGGCGGCGGGCGTTGCGACGGGACCTCAGTCGGGCACGCTGCGCCCGCGAGAAGCCAGACTCGACGGAACTCTTCGGTTTGGCGCAATTACGGTGCGGGACCCGCTGCTCACCTTCCACCCCCGGCCCAGGGCTTTTCTCGGCAGCGCGCTCCTCGAGCACTTTGCAGTGACGCTGGATCAAAAAGGGCACAGCGTTCGATTCACGACACGGAGCCCGATGCCGTTGACCGTTCCGAAGGCCGAGTGGGAGTGAAGCCGCGGTAGCGAGTCAGCGCAACATCCTCTTTACCCTCCGACCTCGGGCCGGTAGGCTCCGCGGGACATGCGAAATCCATGGTCGGCTGCCCTGATTGCGGGATGCGCCATGGTCGCCTTCAGCGTCTTGCAGCGGGGCGGCCTCGCCTCGGGACAGGACGTGTCCGCCGGTTCGCAGCCGCTCCAATACAACTACGCCCCGGCCACGACGATGGTGTTCAACCGGGACGGTGGGCCGTGGAACCACGTGGACATCATGAATCTCACGGTCGATCAGCTGCGCAACCACGTGCAGAAGTACATCGACGGAAATGGATCGATCGGGCCGTTGCGGCTCTTGCATGCGCCCATCTGCTTGAATCCCGTCGGCGTGCCCTACGAGGAGTGCAGCACTACCAACGCGACGCCGAATCGGACGCTCTCGCCGGATGATCTCGCGAAGATCGATGCCGCGCTCGGCAAGGTCGAGCAGGCGCGCGTCAAGATCATCCTGCGGTTCATCTACAACCACTCCGCGCAGGGTGAGGACGCTCCGATGGATACGATCGTCCAGGACATGGAGCTGCTCGCGCCCGTCGTCCGCAAACACAAGGGCGTCGTCTTCAACATGAACGCCGGGTTCGTCGGCTCCTGGGGAGAGGGGCGCGACTCGACGTTCGGAAACAGCCTGGCGGCGCCGATGAAGAGGTTCATGGCGCGGGAGTACGCGCTCTTCGGGTTGCTGACGCTGCTGCAGCAGCGCTACCCGGCCAGCATCCTGGCCTACGAGCCGCCGGGCCATGTGGAGTGGGGAATTCACGACGACGACTACTCGGGCAATCCGGGGGACGGCGGCACGTGGCTGATGAAGCCGTGGATTCGCGGCCGGCGTTGGGCTCCGGATGTGATTCGGGCTTTTGCAGATCGGCGCAGCGATCAAATGCCCTTTTCGGGAGAGATCGGGACGGACAACCCGAAGTCTCAAAGTTGCGACGCCTTCGATTCCTACTCCACCCGGCTTCACCTGAATTCCATGAACGTCGGATTTCACAACACGCTCTCGCAGCAGCCTTGCTATGCCGAGCTCGTGGGGCGGATCGGGCCCGTGATCGCGCTCCAGAGCGCGGCGCTCGACAGCCAGCCGGCCGTTGGGGGCTCGGCCAATCTCACGTTGACGTTCACGAACACCGGCTACTCGAGGCTCTTCCTGAAGGTGCCGGTCTACTTCGTGCTGACGGATGCGTCGGGGAAGGTCCTGGATCCTTCCGTCTTTGCACCGGTGCCGGTGAGCGTCGACCTGATGCAGCTTCAGGCCCGGACCGGAACGCTCAGTGGAACGGCGCGGATCAATTTCCCTGCTGGCTTGAAGAGCGGCGCCACGTACGGAGCGGCGCTCTGGCTCCCGGACCCCGATGGAAAACTCCGCGAGATTCCGGAGTACAACTACCTTCTGAGCAACGACGGGCTCCCCGACGAGGCGACCGGACTGAATCGGCTTTTCAGCCTGAGATTCTGAGCACCGCAGCAACGATTGCGACAGCGTGTCTCATCCTCTGTCGCAAGCTGAGCCTCCTGCGCGTAGAATCCGGCGTCCCCGAAACAACGAGGAGGCCCTTCACGATGAGACAGGTGCCCTGGACCGCTGGGTTGTCGCGACTCTTGCTGGCCGTTTGCGTGGCGACCCCCGGGGCCGCCGCCGCCCGCGCGCAGTCGATGTCGATCGAGGAGTACGAGCCCAAATCCACGCTCGTCGTGCCGGAGCACCATCCGGCCCGGGCGAAGTTCCCGTTCATCGACGTGCACAACCACCAGGACACGGACATCTCCGCCCAGGACGCGGCGCGGCTCGTGGCGGACATGGATCGGATCAACATGCGGGTGATGGTGAACCTGAGCGGGGAGAGCGGCGCCGAGTTCGAGAAGGGTTACCGCAATCTTCCCGGCCGGTACCCGGGCCGTTTCATGGTGTTCGCCAATCTCGACTATGCGGGCCTGGGCGACGCGGGGTGGGCAGAACGGGCGGCTGCGCAACTCAACGAGGACGTGAAGCACGGGGCGCGGGGCCTGAAGATCTACAAGGACCTCGGGATGTCCGTCGTGGACGTGTCGGGCCGCCGCGTCGCGGTGGATGATCCGCGCCTCGACCCGGTCTGGGACAAATGCGGGGAGCTCGGGATCCCCGTTCTCATTCACTCCGGGGAGCCGCGATCTTTCTTCGATCCGAGGGACAAGTTCAACGAGCGCTGGCTCGAATTGAAGCAGTTTCCGCAGCGCGCGCGTCCGCCGGAGAAGTTCCCGCCCTTCGAGCAGATCCTGGGCGAGCAGCACCACATGTTCGCGAAGCATCCGAAGACCCGGTACATCGACGCCCACCTCGGCTGGCTCGGCGGCGACCTCGCGCGGTTGGGCAAGCTGTTCGACGAGCTCCCGAACGTGTACACGGAGATCGGCGCCGTGCTGGCCGAGCTCGGCCGGCAGCCGCGCGCCGCGCGCGAGTGGTTCATCCGCTACCAGGAACGCGTCCTCTTCGGCAAGGACACGTGGGCGGCCGACGAGTACCTCGTCTACTTCCGCGTGCTCGAGACCGACGACGAGTACTTCGACTACTACCGCAAACGCCATGCGTTCTGGAAGATGTACGGCCTCGCCTTGCCGGACGAGGTCCTGAAGAAGCTGTACTACAAGAACGCATTGAAGGTGATTCCGGGCATCGATCCCTCGGCATTTCCGCAGTAGCCCGCATTAAAGTCCCGCACGGAAACGCCGGATTCGCACCGGTTGTGGTAAACCGGGGCCATCCAGATGGAGGCCTCCATGCGATTGTCAGAACGACGGGCGACGCGGGCGGGTATTGCGGCGGTTGGCGCGTTGACGTTGATGAGCCTCGCCTGCAAGGACTCGAACGCTGTCACAGCGCCGGTGTCCTCGCCGATGGGCGCGGCGAACGTCGCGGGCTCGTGGACCGGGACGTTCGAGTCCGACTCGAGCGCGTGCGCGAGCTCGCAACTCACCGCGACCTTCGTGCAGAGCGGCTACGAGGTCACCGGCACCCTGTCCGGAACGTCCTGCGGAACCTCGGGTGTCTTCCGGGGCTCGGTGAACGGCAACGAGCTGACGGGAAAGATCGAGATGCTCGGCTGCTCGGGCGGGGCGGTGTCCGCGACCGTCAGCGGGGCGGGGCTGCAGCTGACGATGGGCGATCTCACGCGGCCCATCGTCTCGGGGCCGGAAGTCGTGTTGTACGGGGGCTCGGCCAGCCTGAGACGCTGAGCGGCGCGGCTCACCGCCGCCGAGGTCGTGGGAGCGCCCCTCACCCCCCCTCTCCCGGCGGGAGATGGGGGTGGGCTTGCGCGCCCTGTTGCCGCTGACGCCTAGCTCGACTTCATCAGCCGCGCCAGGTGCTCCGCGATGGCGGGCGCGGCGGTCAGGCCGGGCGACTCGATCCCGATGAGGTCGTAGAAACCGGGAAGCCCGCGCTCGCGCTCGTCGGCGATCACGAAGTCGCGGAATGGCTCGCCTTTTCCCTGGAGCTTCGGGCGGATGCCGCTGATGTCGGGCTCGAGGTCCTCGTCCTCGACGGCCGGCAGGATTCGCCGGGCAGCCGCGGCGAACCCGGCTCGTTTCCCGAGATCGACGCGGTAGTCGGTGCGCCGGTCGGGCAGGTACTCGGCGTCGGGCCCGAAGCGCAGGCGGCCGCCGGTGTCGAGGACGACGTGGATGCCGAGGCTCTCGCGGGCGGGGACCGGGTAGACCAGGTGCGAGACCGACTTCCACAGCCGCGTCGCCGCCGAGAAGTAGCTGCCCTTGCAGTAGTGCAGGCGGTATCCCGCGGCATCCACGTCGATGCCCGCGAGCGCGGCCACCGTGTCCGCGTCGAGCCCGGCGGCGTTGACGACGCGTTCGGTCGTGAAGCTCTCGAGCCCCTCTGCCTGTTTTGCGACGATCCGATAGCCGCCCGGCTCGGGCTCGATCGCGACGACGGCCGCGCGCGGCTGGAACACTGCCCCCGCCTCCAACGCTTCGCGCAGGAAATGGTCCATGAGCCCGTGCGCGTCCACGATGCCGGACTCGGAGGACCAGAGCGCCCCGACCGAGGCGACCATCGGCTCGAGCGCGTGCGCTTGCCCTTCGGACAGGCGGGTCAGCGCGACACCGTTCGAGCGCGCGGTCGCCTCGATCGTGTCGAGGGCGACAAGCTCCTCGGCGCGCGTCGCCGTGATGAGCTTGCCGGTCTTCGCGTGGGGGATCGCGTGGCGGCGGCACAGGTCGTACACCCGCTCCCGTCCCTCCACGCAGAGCGTCGCCTTCAAGGAGCCGGCGGGGTAGTAGATGCCGGCATGCACGACCTGGCTGTTCCGGCTCGAGGTCTCCATGCCGTGCTTCGGATTGCGGTCGAGCACGACGACGTTGGAGCTCTCACGCGCCAGGCGAGCCGCGACCGCGAGGCCGACCACGCCGGCGCCGATGACCACGATCTCCGTATCCGGCACGCTGCGATCTTAAGGCAGCCGCCCGGGCGGAATCCGTTGACCACCTCCAAGCCCCGGTATACGTTGCCCTCGCTCGAGGAGGCGCCTGGTGAAACACTGGAAAGAGACCGCGGAGCTTTTCGCAAGCATTGCCCGGTTGCCCGCGACCGGACGGCGCGCGGCCCTCGCCACGGTCGTTCACATCGCGGGCTCCGCCTACCGCCGGCCCGGCGCGAAGTTCCTGGTCGAAGAGGGCGGCGCAACGCTCGGCTCGATCAGCGGCGGCTGCCTCGAGGCGGACGTGCGCGAAGCCTCGCTCGCCGTGATCCGGGACGGCGCGCCGCGGCGGCTGCGCTACGACACGGGCGAGGACGACCGCGCCGTGTGGGGGCTCGGGCTGGGATGCCGCGGCACCGTTGACATTTTCGTGCAGGCCGCGACCGACCCGAAGATGCGCGAAGCGGTCGAGCGGGCTCGCGAGCTGCTCGAAGGGGATCGGCCGTTCGCGCTCTCGACGGTCGTGGGAGGCGCGCTCGGCGTCGGCGGCATGCTCGTCTGCTCCGACGAAGCCGCGCTCGGCGGATCCACGGGAGACCCGGCTCTCGATGGCGCCATCGCGCGGGACGCCGCCGAGCGGGTCCGCTGCCGGGAATCGAAGCTGTCTGCGCTTGGCGGCGTGGAGGTCTTCACCGAGGTGCTCGCCCCGCCGCCGCAACTGCTGCTCTTCGGTGCTGGCGACGACACGCGCCCGATCTGCGCGTACGCCTCCGACGTGGGATTCCGGGTCACGGTCGTGGACCACCGCGAGGTTTTTCTCTCGGCGGATCGCTTTCCCGGCGCCGCGCGGCGCGCTCGCCTGCGCCCGGAGGACGGCGCGGGCACGCTGCCCGTCGGCCCCCGGACGTACGCCGTCGTCATGTCGCACTCGTTTGCCCACGATCGGGAGTGGGCGCGCCACCTGCTTTTCGCGGGAGCCCCGCATGTCGGGTTGCTCGGCCCCCGCGCGCGAACGGAGGAGATCCTTCGACAGATCGGTGCCGAGGGCGACGCGCGGGTCTTCGGTCCCGTCGGGCTCGATCTCGGAGCGGAAGGGCCCGAGCAGGTGGCGCTGGCCGTCGTTGCCGAGCTGCTGGCGGCGCACACTTCACGGGAGCCGGCGCACTTGCGCCAGAGGAGCGGAGCCATCCATGCGACCTGAGCCGCGCGGCCCCGTCGCGGGAGTCGTTCTCGCGGCAGGCTCGTCGACGCGGATGGGCGGCCGCAACAAGCTCCTGCTGCTTCTCGACGGCGAGGCGCTCGTGCGCCGTGCGGCGCGGCGGGCGCTCGCAGCCGGGCTCGATCCCGTGGTGGTCGTTCTCGGGCACGAGGCGGATCTCGTCCGGCGCGAGCTGACGGGATTGACCCTCCAGATCGTGGTCAATGCGGACCACGCCGGCGGCATCCACACGTCGCGAAGGGCAGGGCTCGCCGCGGTGCCTCCGGACCGAGGGGCGGCTGTCGTTCTGCTCGCCGACATGCCCTTCGTGACCGAGCAGATGCTCGCGACGCTGGTCGAGCGCTACCGCGACTCGGACGCCCTGCTCGTCGTCTCGGAGTACGCGGGCGAGCCCGCACCGCCGAGCCTCTACGATCGGGCGCTGTTTGAGGAGATCGCCGGCCAGCAAGGCGAGGGCCGCGTCCAGCACGTCGTTGCCCGGCACCCTGGCGAGGTGCTCGCGGTCAGCTGGCCCGCGGCAGCTCTCGGCGACGTCGACCAGCCGGAAGACTACGAACGCTTGCGCGGGCCGGGCGCCGGCTTCGGCGGCTCGAAGTAGACCGCGTTCGCGTTACCAGCCCTTTTCGGTATTTCCGTCCCTCGACCGCGCGATCTCGACCGCCTTGCGGTAGCGCCCGTCGCCGCGCAGGTTGTCGAGGTCGTCGTCGTGGCGCAGTGTCCACATCTCGTCGAACCCCGCGTCCAGGGCCTTGAACAGCCAGTCGAACGCCGCGTCCTTCTGATCGAGCCGCGAGTACGTGCAGGCGAGGTTGTACATGGTTGTCGACCTGCGGTAACCGAGATCGAGTGCTTTTTGGAAAGCCGCGGTCGCTTCGTCGGGCCGGTCGCCCGCGAGCGAGGCGAACCCGAGGTTGTACCAGGCCCGCCCCACGGTCGGGTGCTTTTCGGCGTAGGAGGCGAAGCCCTTCGCGGCCTCGCGCCACCGCGCGCGGGTCGAGCGCGAGCGCGAGCCCCACGGCCCGTTGCCGTACCCCGGGAGCGAAAGCTCCACGGCCTCGTCCGCGAGAGCCGCAAAGTGCGGGTCCTCGCGCACGTTGTCGAGGTCGTCGTCGTTGTCGAAGAGGTCCGGCTGGTCGAATCCGGCGTCGAGGCAGCGGCGCAGCAGGTCGAGGGCCTGGTCTTTCTGATCGCCCCGCGACATCGCGCAGGCCTCGTTGTAGAGCGACGTGCCGACGCGGTAGCCGCGATCGGCCGACGCCTGGAACGCCTTTGCGGAAAGCTCGTACTGGTCGGCGTTCAAGAGCTCGCGCCCGATCTCGAAGAACGGCTCGCCGCTCTTCGGGGCCTTCGCGACGAGGCGCTCGTAGCGCGCGGAGACGGCCCGGGCTTCGCTCTTGTGCTCGTCCGCCTTCTGCTCACGGGCGAGCTTCTTGAATTCGGCCCAGCGGGGATCCGTCCGCAGGCTGTCGAGGTCGTCGTCGCGGCCGATGTACGCCGCGAGGTCGAAGCCCTCGTCCACGGAGCGCTTGAGCCACTCGAAGGCCTTGTTGCGGTCGCCCATTAGCGCGTAGCCGCAGGCGATGTTGTAGCTCGAGGCCGCTTCGTTGTGCCCGTCCTCGATGGACTTCTCGAAGGCCGCGATGGCTTCGGCGTACTTCTCCCGATGGTGGAGGCGCATGCCCTTGTCGTACCAGTCGCTGCCGTCCCGCGGCGAGCGGGGCGAGTTGGACGCTTTCACGAAGCCGGAGATCGTCTTCCACGAGGAGTCCGATCGCGCGTCCCAGATTGCGGGCACGGCGCGCGCGGATTCGGGCGCCATCGCCTCGGCCGGATCTTCCGGCGGTTCGGGTACGGCCTGCGCTGCCGCCGCCGGCGCCAGCTTGCCGGAGGCGGACGGGCAGGGCGGTGCGCAACGGGCCGCTGCCACGAGCGTCGTGGGTGGCCGCGGCTCGACGGCCGAGACGACGGCGGCCACCGCCACGAGCCCGGCCGCTGCGAAGCGCGGGGCCCACGCGCCCGGCTTCCCGGCGTTGGCGCGCGGGTCCAGGATCGCGCGCAGGCGTTCTTCGAAGTGGTGTGGGCGGGCGATGGCGAGCGCCGGCGTTGCGGCCTGGGGTGTCGAGCCGAGCGCGCGAAAGATTCCGAGCAGGTGTGCGGCGTAGACGGACGGCTTGGTCCCCGACGCGATCACGAGCTCGTCGCAGGCCTGCTCCGCATCGCGGCGCACGCGCTTGCCGAGCCACAGGGCGATCGGATGGAACCAGTAGAGAGCGACCGCCAGCTCGGCCACGAGCAGGGCGGGCCAGTCGCTGCGCTTGACGTGGGCGAGCTCATGCAGCAGGACGACCTGGCGCCGGTCCGCGGCCCAGAGGCGCGCCGCGCGGCTGACGAGGAGGAAGGGCCGGCGCCACCCGGACGTAATCGCGACCGAAATTTCTTCGCTCTCCTTCACGGCAACCGGCCGGGACAGATCGAGACGTCGGGCGGCCGCATGCTGGTCGGCAATCCAATCGGCGTCGCGGATGGGAACGGCCTCGAGCGCGAGCCGCCGCACGCGCAGGCCTCCCGCCACGAGGCGGACGGCGACGACGACCGATCCGGCGCCCCAGAGACCGAGCGCAAGGGCCAGCCAGAGCAGGCGCGGCGCGGAGGCCGTCCACGCAGCCAGCGGTGCGCCGAGCGGTATCGACACGCGCGGGAGGACCAGTGAGAGCAGGGGCAAGAGGAGCGCCAGGCCAAGGCCGGTCGTTCCGACGCGATGGCGCGTCGCCGCGCTCGCCCTGCGCAGGGCGAAGACCGCGATGGCCGTCGCGGCCAGGATGGCCGTGGCGCGCGCAAGCAGTCCGAGAGCGAAGAAGATTCCGGAACCGAGGATGCTCATGTCAGCGCCCCTCCAGTCGGGCCTGTTCGATCAATTCGGACAGGCGGTCGAGATCCGCGTCGGTCAGGTCGTTGCGTGAGAGATCGAGCAGGGCCGCGACGGCCTTTTCCGTCGAGCCTTCGAAGAACGTTTCAAGGACCGTCGCCATTGCCGGGCGGCCGGCGCGGTCGCGGGGCACCGTCGGGAGGTACACGTAGCGATTGCCCTCGGCGACGTGCCGGATGTGGCCCTTCTCCTCCAGGATCCGCAGCATCGCCCTCACGGCGGAGTATCCCGGGGGGTCGGGGAGGGCCGCGAGGACATCGCCGGCGGTCGCCTGGCGGTCCCGGTACAGGACCTCCATGATCTGCCGCTCGCGGCGGGACAGGCTCGAAAGGGGCTTTTTGCTTCGCATCCCGTGGCCGCCTCCGGGTCGAGATTGTAATGCTAAAAATTTAGCATATGCTGGAATTTTAGCTTCGTCGGAAGAAGGTACGCAGGCCCGGGGGGAAGGTTTCTCGGGCAGACCAGTTACTGGTCTCTCGTCGAGCCGCCGCCTCCCTTTGTCATCCTGAGCGAAGCGAAGGATCCCTTTTCAAAGTTCGGGTATCGCTCTTAAAGGGATCCTTCGGGCCCCGCTGGGCCCTCAGGATGACAAACAGGGAGGGCCCGGCTGTCGCCGGGGAACCTTTCCCCGGCAGTGGCGTAACTGTTTGAGGCTGCGATAGCGGCCCAGGAGGCTTCATGCGCTTGGCACGACTAACTTTCGCTTTTCTGACCGCACTGTTTCTCGCTCCGGCACTCTTGCAGGCCGACGAGACGGTCCGCATTTTGAAAGCCGAGCTGACGGGCGCTGAGGCGTCGCACTTTGCCGTCGAGAATCTCCTCGGAACGATGCGGATCTCGGTGGGCAGCGGGGCGGCCGTCACCGTGACGGCGACGGTCTACGGAGAGAGCGCGGAGCTGGCGGACGCCGTCCGTCTCGAGCGCATGGCGGGGCAGGGCGGCGCGGCGACCCTGCGGGTTCGCTATCCCTACGACAAGGTCTCGACCTTCCGATACCGTGAGCCCTCCGATCGGGACGACTCGAACTTTGGGGGCTGGGCGTCCTCGAGCGACTACGACTACGACGGTCACCGCGTCCGGGTCAGTCGAGGCCGCGGCAAGTGGCTGCACACCGACGTCGAGATCCAGGTCCCGGCCGGGCAAATCGACGCGAGCTTTCGCAATCTTGCGGGGCTGCTCGAGGCCGAGGGATTGAAGGGCCAGATCCGGTTCGGGGTGTCGAGCGCCGACCTGCGGCTCTCCCGTCTCGACGGCGCGATCGAGCTGGACGGGTCCTCCGGCGACGTGCGTGCGCGCGATATCAAGGGAAGCTGGAAGTCGGACTTCTCGAGCGGCGACACCGACCTCGACGGGTTCGTGGGGGAGTCGCTCTCGTTCCAGGCGAGCTCGGGCGACGTCGTTCTGCGCTCGATCCGGGCGAAGAAAGCGGACTTCGAATCGAGCTCGGGCGACGTGCGCCTCGTGGATGCCGACCTCGAGGAGTTCTCGGCAAGCGCGACCTCCGGCGACGTATCCTTCGATGCGGCCGGTTCCGCGCTCAAGCAGGTCCGCATCACGACGTCGAGCGGCGACGTGTCGCTGCGCCTTCCCTCCAACGCATCGTTCGACATCGACGCCAGTCAGTCGAGCGGCGAGATGGAAGTCGGCTTTTCCGACGGGACGGCAGTACGGCACCGCGATACCGTGGTCGGATACCGGCGCGGATCGGGGGGTGCGCGAATTCAGGTGAGGACCTCGAGCGGCGATCTCTCGGTCTTTCCCGGCTGATCGCGCGCTGGCAATCGCCGAGCTTTGTCGTCCGGGTTTCCGGCGTGCTCTATCTCTTTCGCCCTCTTTGAGTTACCCTATCGGCAGGACGCTGCGAAAGAGGCGGAAATGAGCGGGCAACCACCGAACCCGGAGCTCGACGAGGCCCTCATCGAGCTGCAGCAGTATCTCTCCGACGCGGTCGCCCCCCTGATCGTGGCGGACTCGGTGCAGCTGCTCATGAAGTACCCGCCCGAGGTCGTGGCCAACTCCATCCGCGCCTGGACCGGCGCGCAGTACCGGCGGGGGGCCGCCGCGGCCGTTCCCGTGTCGGACTACCTGTTCCACACGCTCAAGAAGATCCACATGATGGCCGAGTTCAACCTCGTGGCGCGCGAGCCGCTGGAGATCTACCTCGCCGGCCTTCGGCCCCTGATCCTCGCGCTCTGTCCGCAGGAAGACCGGGCAATGCTCCTCGAGAACCTGGGCCGGCTCGGCGAAGCGGCGGCGTCGGTGTCGCATGCCCAGAATATTTTTCGACAGGCTCCAACCGAGGGGAGCGGCCCGCGCGCGAGCGCCTCGGCCGCCGCTGCAGCCGAGGGCGGTGGGGGCGGAGCCTCCTCCGGAGATGGCGGCTCGGACAATGCCGTCCGCGGTTTACACCGCTTCTCGCTGCTGCTCGAGCGCCTGGAAGCGCAGGGCGGGCTCACCGGCGCGGCCGCGGCGATCCCGGGTGCGGCCGGTGCGGTTGCGCCGGTTTCCGCGGCGCCGCCCTCTGCCGGCGCCAGCGAGGCGCTGGCATATGCCGCGCGCAGCTCGCAGTCGGGCCAGGAGCTCGAGGTGTATCTCGCGCGCCTGAGGGCCCTGGGGCTCGATGCGGGGACGGACAGTGTTTTTCGCGCGCTCTCCCAGACGCTGCCGGGCTGGGTGATGCCGACGCTGCCCGCGGCCCCCGGCGCAGCTCCCGGGGCGGCGCCCGCTCCGGCGCCCGAGACCGGCGCGCTCGGGGCGATGCGGCGCATCATCCAGGACGTGGAGGACCCGGCCGAGAGCGGCCGCCGGTTCCAGGAGATGGTCAAGGCCGGAATCGAACGGTTCAACGAGGGCTCGCTGCCGCAGGCGGCCTCGATGCTCGAGCTCGCCGAGCGTCTGACGACCGAGAAGAAGGTGGACGTTGGGACGGTGGAACTCGTGCGCCGCAAGCTCGGGGAGACGCTCGACCAGGAGCAGCTCAAGAAGTTCACGGAGAAACCCGAGCAGTGGCCCCTGCTGCGCAAGGTGCTCCAATTCTTCACCGAAATGCGCCCGGAGGGCCTGCTCGAGGAGCTCCCGCGCGAGCAGAAGCGCGATCGCCGCCGGCTCATCCTCGCGCTGCTCGAAGTGCATGGTGCTCCGACGCGGGCAGCGGCCTTCGAGGGCCTGAGCCGCACGCCGGGGACGGCGGTGGATGAGCAGGAGTGGTTCTACCGCCGCAACCTCGTGTACCTGCTGCGGCGCATCCCGCGGACCCCCGAAGCCTCGTTCGAGGAGGAGAGCGACGTGGTGCTGCGCCACGCGCAGCTCGGGCTGCCGCTCTTGCTCGTCAAGGAGTCGGTCGCGACCTTGGCCCAATACAAGGACGAGCGGGCGGAGCAGGGACTGACGCAGCTTCTGTTCGAGCTCGAGGCCATGCTCGGCCAGCAGGAGGAGGCGCCGTACGAGCCGAAAGACCTGCGGGCGCTGCTCGACCGGGTCGCCGCAACGCTCGGCAAGCTGCCGGCGCCGCGCGCCCGCCGGGCGCTGATCGAGCACGCCGGCAAGAAACAGCCGCAGCTCGGCGACACGATGGCCCGCATCTCCGAGCTCTCGGGCCAGGACATGTCGGAGGACACGGAGACGGTCGACCAGCTGCTCGCGCTGCTGAAGGCGAACCTGCCGTTCAAGCTGCTCGGGATGACGCTGAGGCAGAACGACCAGAGCCTCGTGCGCATCATCGAGGCGCTGTCGGGAACTCCTTCGGCCGCGGTGCGCCGCGCGCTCGAGGAGGTCGTTTCGCGGTTGGCGGGCCAGGACGCCGGAAGGGCAGCCTCAAAGGCGCTGGCCGGGTTCGACAAGCCCAAGGCGGAGGCGCCCGCGGTCCCCGAGGCCAGCGCAGCGGTGGCGCCGATGGCGAGCCTGCAGGGCGACCTCGAGGTGTTTGGGTTGCCCGGGCTTCTGCAGAGCCTCGCCGAGTCCTCCGCGTCTGGCTCGTTGACCCTCCGCGGGCCCAAGGGCGGAGAGGTCTTCGCGTCGCTGACGATGCGCGAGGGCAAGTTGACGGAAATGCAGCGCGGGCACCTGCGCGGCGATGACGCTTTCTACCAGCTGCTCGAGCGGCCGTTGCCGGGCCAATTCGCCTTCGTGAAGGGCACACCTCCCGAGAAACCGGGCTCCACCCCACGCGAGATCCTGCCGCTCACGCTCGAGGCGATGCGCCGTTATGACGAATTCCAGGAGTCCGCCTTGCTCGTGCCGGACACGGTGTTCTTCGAGCGCACCGACGTGCGGGCCACGCCGCATCCTAGCGAAAAGGACGGCAGCTTCTTGCAGGCACTCTGGGAGCGCGCGAGCCAGGGCGGCACGCCGCTCGACTGCGAGGCGGCCGTCGCGAGCGACTCCTATCGGATCCGCCGAGCGCTCGCCCACTGGGTCGAGCAGGGCGCGCTGAAGATCCGCGGCTAACCTACCGGCGGATCGAGAGGTTCTCGTAGGGGACAACCGGGTTCGAACCGAGAGAGTCGAGCCCCTCGACTTCCGGCCGAGCGAAGCAGTAGACTTGGTCGTAAAAGAGCGGCAGCAGCAGGGCCTCGCGGGCGATCAGTTCCTCGACCTGGCGATAGATGGAGTGGCGAACGCGGGGATCGGTCTCGGCCCGCCCGCGCTCGGCGAGCTCGTTGATCTCCGGCGAGCCGATGTAC
>JANMBR010000018.1:0-7754 GCA_031360505.1 Acidobacteriota bacterium | reverse complement strand
CGGCGCGCTCGCGCACGAGCGGCCGCATCGGCTCGGGGACAGTCGAGAGCTCCGCATCGAGGCCGGCTTCGATTTCGGCGAGCTGTCGCAGAACGCCGTCGACGCTCGCCCCGCCCAGCGTCTCGGGGAGGACCGTCAACGACAGCCCGGCGCAAGCGAAGATCTCGCGATAGGCCGGAAGATCCTGGTAGTTGTACGTGTCGTATCCGGACGACGCTCGGTAGAAGAGGTTGTAGTACGAAGACGCCTCCTCGAATCCCAGCAGCGTGATTCCGAAGAGCTGGTGGTGCCCGTCCTTTCGGACGAAGGGCGGATGCGCTCCGTTGGGGATCTCGAGGTAGGCGACGCCGCCGGGTGTGAGCCAATCGCGCAGGTTGCGAAGGAAATCTTCGAGCCGCTCGACGTGCTCCACGACGTCGTTGGCAGCGATGAAATCGAATTTGCCTCGAAAGGCGGGATGCTCGAGGGTGGCGTCTCCCCTCACGAGGTCGGCGTCGACGCCGTTTTCGCGCAGGTTGACAGCGGCGAGCCGAAGTAGCTGTTCGTTGATCTCGATCCCCATGACCCGGAAGCCCTTCCCGGCAAACGCGACGAGGAATCCTCCGTAGGCGCATCCGAGATCGAGCATTCGCCGGCGGCGCCAGAACAAACCCGGGGTCCTGCCCATGGCCACGTCGCGCGAAAGCCGCTCGGCAGCCGCCCGGCCGCGGGCGTTCGTCGTGACCGCGTACTCGAAGTACATGGGCAGGCAGGCGTGCTCGGCCAGCGGGGCAAAGTGCTCGGCGAGGGCGCGGAAGAAGACCTCGTTGCCCGGCCCACGAAAAGGCGCGAAGCGTTCTGCCACCTCCCGTGCGCGCGGCGCGAGTGGGACCCCGCCCGTGTCCTGCGTCGTCGCCATCCTCTCGGGGAGCATATCCGCACGAACTGCGGAACTCTTCGGGCTTGATACGCGCCCGCGACCCGGCGGTCGGCGCCGCGTCAGCCATTAGCGGCGCGGCGCCCGTTGCCTAGTCGGCCCTGGAAGGGGCGGGATCGATCTCGATGATCGCGGCGACGGGAGAGCCGGTTCGATCGAAGAAGAGCTTCTCCTGGCGAGGTCCGGTGTGGCGGTCGAGCGCTTCCAGGAAGCCCTCCGCCCCGGCCGAGAAAGGGGAGGACGGCTGCGGGAATCGAAAGATCAGGAACGATCCGCCGTTGCGGATCTCCGCGTCCCACGTCCATCCCCGCGCAGACGCCTCGCGCGTGGATCTCCAGAAGAGCTCGTCTCCGTAGACGGAGCCGCGCGAGACGACGTAGAGGTTGTTCTGGAATCCCCAGTGGAGGATCTTGAGGCGGTCCGGCGGGACCGGGTGCGCCTCGAGGTACGCGGCCACGTCGGACAGGGCGCTCGAGAAGACCCTCTTGCCACCGGTCTCTCTCAGCCCCCGGTCGATGCGGACGTCCCAGCCGAGCGAGAGCGTCGCGAGCCCGCAGGCTGCGGCCGCGAGCAGCGCAACGGCCGGTCGAGAGAGGGGACGGAACTCGACCGTAAGGAGCACGACGGCGGCAATGGTGAGGGGAAGAACCGCCACGAGGTGATGCTGGCTCACGTTCAAGCGTGACAGCAGCAGGATCGCCATGAGGGTGCCTGCGGCGGCGGCGAACGCGCGGCGCCAGCGCCCGACGGCCGAGTCGCCGCCGCGAACGGGAAGGAAGATCGCGATCAGGACGACGGCGAGGACCGCGGCGCCGACGCCGAGCTGCCATGCCGGCACGCGCGGGCCTCCCCAGATGCCTCGTTGCTCCCCGTCGGAAATCAGGGTCTCCGCCAGCCCGCGGAGCCTCGGCGCGAGCAGACGTCCCGAAAGCGGCTGTCGTGTGCTCGACACGAACTGGAATGTGGCCATGCCGGAGCGCACCTCGTAGACGAGCAAGGGCAGAGCTCCGAACAAGCCGCCGATCACCATGGCGGCGCCCTGCCGCTTCGCCGGCAGGGCGCGGAGGCCCCACGAGACGAGAGCGGCAGCGATCGCGGACGTGAGGAGCCAGACAATGTTGGCCCGCCCCCAGACGCCGAGACCGGCCGCGGCGCCGAGCAGGAAACCGGAGAACGTGGAGCGCCGGTGAAGGTGGTGCGCGAGCGCGAGCGCGACGAGTCCCATCGCGGCCATCCAGACCGACACGCCGCCGTTGTCGAAGACCGTGAAGTCCAGGTACGACGGGTGGATGGCCAGAAGGGCTCCAACCAACAGCCCCGCGCCGGGCCCGACCTGCATCCCGATCAATGTGACCAGGCCGGCAATTCCGAGGCCGCCGAGCAGGATGCCGGCAAGCCGGGCGACCTCGGCGCTCGTGCCGAGAGCCGCGAAGAGCGGCAAGGCGACGTACGCCTTGGTTGCTCCGACATAGGGAATGATCATGAGAGGCCAGCTGCGGCCGAACAGGGTGATCCAGGAGGCGGCATCGTGGACGAACGGCGGCGCGCCGTGGCCGTGGAGCAGGAACACGGCCGACTCGACGTAGAGGGCCTCGTCCATTTCGTAGCCGACATGCGCCCCAAGGAGGCGGGTCGCCAGGATGAGGTAGAGCGACACCGGGACGATCAGGGATAGCGCGAAGAGGATCCTCGTCCCCTGGCTGGAACGTGCTTGCGATGCCGGGGAATCCATCGGGGCGACTATCGCACGAGGCTCCCGGAGACGGGCACGACATCGACTCCGGCCTCTTGATCCCGGTCGCCCGACTTCTGCGCGTTAC
Source organism: Acidobacteriota bacterium (assembly GCA_031360505.1). Classification (GTDB taxonomy): domain Bacteria; phylum Acidobacteriota; class Thermoanaerobaculia; order UBA5066; family Gp7-AA6; genus DAHUXD01. Next base: position 5,018 of record JANMBR010000018.1, on the reverse strand, counting down.
GAGTGGAGGGATCTGTTTATGAAGAACGTGCGTGCTCTGGCTGCGGCTTTCCTGGCGGGCGGGCTGGCCGCTGGAAACCTCCTGGCGGAGGACCCGGGCTCCGACCTGGCGAACGACCTGACGGACGGTCGCGGCGTGATGAACTGGGCGGCGCCGCTCTACTGGTCGAACGGGCAGCCGCAAGTGTCAGCGGAGGCAGACGGGGCTAGGGTCCGCCCGAAGGCGACTCCCGCCCTGACCACGTCGCCGTTGCCGTTCATCGCGATCACGCCCTGCCGACTGGTGGACACGCGAAATGCCTCCTATCCGCCCGGCTACGGCCCCCCGCAACTCTCGGCCGGAGTGCCCCGCAGCTTCGTCCTGGCCGGCCAGTGCGGCATCGGCACGGAAGCGCAGGCGGTGTCGTTGAACATCACCGTCGTCAGCCCGGCGGGAGTCGGCTATGTCCTGCTCTATCCGCAGGGGGGATCTCAGCCGAATGTCTCGACGTTGAACTTTACGGCCGGCCAGACGCTGGCCAACGCGGCCATCGTGCCGCTCGGCGCGGGAGGAGGCATCACGGTCGCGGCCGCGCTCTCGAATACGGAGCTGCTGATCGACACCAACGGGTACTACGCGGCGGCAGGCGCCGGTCCGGAAAACACGTTTCTCGGCCTCGGCGCGGGCAACTTCACGATGACCGGCGGCGACAACAGCGCCTTCGGCAACAGCGCCCTTCTCAGCAACACCTCGGGCTCTTTCAATACGGCGATGGGCGCCAGCGCACTCGGCTCGAATACGATCGGTGAAGGCAACACGGCCAGCGGCGCATTCGCTCTCTACACGAACTCCTCGGGCAACGGGAATACCGCAGTCGGCGGCCTCGCGCTCGCCGCCAATATCGACGGCAGCTTCAACTCGGCGAGCGGGTTCCATGCCCTCTTCAGCAACACCTCGGGGGGCAGCAACACGGCCACCGGTTATGAAGCGCTGTTCAGCAACACGACCGGCGTCGACAATACCGCCACCGGCGCCGGTGCGCTCGTCGACAACACCGGGGGCTTTGAGAACACCGGCCTTGGATTCAATACGCTCAACAGCAACTCGATCGGCTACTACAACACCGCCAGCGGCTCCGGCGCGCTGCAGAGCAACACCTCGGGCAACTTCAACACGGCGACCGGCGCCTATGCGCTCTACCGAAGCACGACGGCCGACGACAACACCGCGACCGGATTCGAGGCTCTCAACTTCAACGACACGGGCATGTACAACACCGCGGTCGGATACCAGGCGCTCCACGAGAACACGACGGGCGAGTTCAACGTCGCCTTCGGATCCCAGGCGCTGTATGACAACACGACGGGCAGCAGCAACATCGCGCTCGGTACCGGCGCGGGCAACAGTCACCTGTCGGGCGACAACAACATCTACATCGGGAACATCGGCAACCTCTTCCCGAACGAGTCGAACGCGGTGCGGATCGGCACCGTCGGCTTGCAGCAGCGCGTCTACATCCCCGGCATCCTGGGGGTCACGGGCACCGGGGTTGCGATGCAGATTTTCGCGGACGGACAGCTCGGAACGGTCTCCTCGTCGGCGCGGTACAAGGACGAGATCCGGGATATGGCCGACGCCAGCAGCGCGATGATGAAGCTGCGCCCCGTGACCTACCGCTTCAAGGGACAGACGGACGGCAGCAGGCAGTTCGGGTTGGTCGCCGAAGAGGTCGAAGACGTGCTTCCCGAGCTCGTCGTGCGCAATGCCGCCGGCGAAGTCGAGGCGGTGTCGTACCACGAGATGCCGGCGATGCTGTTGAACGAGCTTCAGAAGCAGCAGAGGACGATCGAGAGTCAGGGCGCGCTCATCGAGGAGCTTCGGGCGCGCCTGGCCGCGATCGAGGCGGGGCTCGAGGCACCCGCAAGGCAGCCATAGTTTAAGGACAAGGGCTCCCCGTTTCTGCCTGGCTGATTCCGTCCACCCGAGCCTGGGGGGTCAGGGGTGGAGGTATGTCGCGAGCCTCCCGCGAGAGGGAGAACCGAAGCGCTAGTTCTCGAGGCTGTCCAGCCCGTGCGCCGGCTGGACCATGCCGGGCGCGGCCGACGCGCAGGTGGCGTGAAGGTTGATCATTTCGACGAAGAGCGCGAGCCGCTCGAGGAACGTCTCGACGACCTTCGGACCGTCGCTCGCGCGGCAGGTGAAGGAGATGAAGCCCTTGCTGGGTTCCAACCGGTACCGCTTGAAGGAGTCGGAGTCGCGCGCGACTTCCTCGTAGGACTCGAGCCACCGCGCATCCACCGTGCCGGCGAGGCTCACGACGTGCCGCTGGAACAGCGGACCGAGGACCTCCTGCCGCATGGCGTTGCGATCGACCGTCACGTTGTACATCTTCGATGTCCCCCGCTTCTTGAGAGAGCAAGGCTGGCGCCAAGAGACCTAAAGCCTTTGTGATGTGTGGGTTTGGGGTTCGGTCGAGACGGGAAGTGACGAGAATCGTCGGCCGGATGGTCGAGGACTGTCACATTACGCGGGAGGCAGGGGAGTCGCCGGGAAGTCCTGAAGCGATGGCGATCGGAACCGGTGGCTCGACTCGAAATCGATTGAACGCACTCCGCGGTTCGCCAACACTGTCACCGTGGCGGGCAAGGGCGCGGGGACGAGCGAGGATTCGATCGGGACGTTCATCTACTTCTCGGAGCTCCTTTCGCGCACGGTCGTGGACGCGGCGGGCAAGCCGATCGGCAAGCTCTGGGATCTCTCGATCCAGCTCCCGGAGCCCTATCCCTCCATCCGCCAGCTCTTCATCCGCCCTCCCGGGCAGGCGGACCTGCTTCTCGTTGCGGAGGGCAACCAGGTGCGCTCGTGGACGGCGAATCCGATTCCGCTGACGGCGCGCGTGCCCGACTTGAGGCCGAGCCGCCGCAAGGAGAAAGCCGAGATCCGGCTGCGCGAGGCGCTGCTCGACAAGCAGGTGGTGGACGTGTCGGGCGCAAAGGTCGAACGCGTCAACGATCTGCATTTCCTGGTGGCCCGCGAGGGGCTCCTGCTCGCGCACATCGACGTCGGCTTGCGCGGCCTCGCCCGGCGGCTCGGCTGGGAGCGCGGCATCGAGGCGGCCGTGCGGTTCGTCCGGCCCCGCTCGCGTTACCTGGGGTTGGAGGAGGGGCTCATCGCCTGGAAGTACGTGGTGCCGACACTCGCCGATCCAGCGGGCCTGCGGCTCGCGCTCTCGACGAAATCGATGGCGAGCCTCCATCCGGCGGACCTCGCCGAGATCCTCGAAGACCTGCCGTCCGAGTCCCGCCGCTCCGTGTTCGACGCGCTGGAATTCCAGACGGCCGCGCGCGTGCTCCACGAGGTGGACCCGAAGGTGCAGCAGGACCTGCTCACGAGCGAAAGCGATCCCGAGCGCGCCGCGGACCTGCTCGAGAACATGCCGCCCGACGCCGCGGCCGACGTCCTTTCCGAAATGCCGGAGGAGGAGGCGCAGGACCTGATCGACCGAATGCAGCCCGAGGACGCGCGCGCGGTCACGACCCTGCTTGAGCATGAAGAGGACACGGCCGGCGGGCTCATGACGACGGACCTCGTCACGTTTTCCGGGACGATGACCGTCGCGGACGCCTTCCAGCGGCTGCGGGAGATTGCCCCCGACGTCGAGTTCCTCTACCAGTTTTACGTGGTCGACGAGAAACGCCGGCTCGTCGGCGTGATCAACATGCGGCGCCTCTTTCTCGGCAAGGAGACCGACCTGTTGCGGGACGCGATGACGCCGTGGACGATCCGCGTGCACCCGACCGACTCGGCCTCGCACGTGGCCGCGGTCATCGAGAAATACAACCAGGCGGCCGTGCCGGTCGTCGATGACCACGGAGTGCTCGTCGGAATGATCACGGTGGACGACGTGCTGACCGAAGTGCTTCCCCTCGCATGGAAGAAAAAACTCCGGCTCTGAGCGGGCGCTCCGCGCCGGGGCGGGGGATCCGCTGGAAGCAGGTCGTCCTGTTTCTGGGCGTGATCGGCCCGGGCCTCATCACCGCCAACGTCGACAACGACGCCGGCGGGATCACGACGTATTCGCTGGCCGGGGCGCAGTACGGGACCCGCATGCTCTGGACGCTGATTCCGATCACGATCGCGCTCGTGGTCGTGCAGGAGATGGCCGCGCGCATGGGCGCGGTGACCGGCAAGGGGCTGGCCGACCTCATCCGGGAGACCTTCGGAGTGAAGCTGACCTTCTACCTGATGCTCGCGCTGCTCGCGTCGAACTATGGCAACACCGTGTCGGAGTTCGCGGGCGTGGCGGCGAGCATGGAGATCTTCGGCGTGCCGAAATGGGTCTCGGTCCCGCTCGTGGCGATCGCGATCTGGCTCCTCGTGGTGCGCGGCACGTACCGGCTGGTCGAACGGGTGTTCCTCGTCGCGTGCGTCTTCTACTTCGTGTACCCGGTGTCGGCCTTCCTCGCGCACCCGGACTGGAAGGCCGTGCTGCACGACACCGTGATTCCCTCGCGGATTTCCTTCGACTCGGGGTACGTCGGGATGATCGTCGCCCTCGTGGGCACGACGATCGCGCCGTGGATGCAGTTCTACCTGCAGTCGAGTGTGGTGGAAAAGGGCATCCGGAAGGACCGCTACTGGATGACCTGGTGGGACGTCGTCATCGGCTGCATCGTGACGGACGTCGTGGCGTTTTTCATCATCGTGGCCTGCGCGTCGACGCTCTTCGCGCACGGCATCGCGATCACGAGCGCCGCGGACGCCGCCCGGTCGCTCGAGCCGCTGGCCGGGCGCTACGCCGCGGCGCTCTTCGCCTTCGGATTGTTGAATGCGTCGATCTTCTCGGCCGCGATCCTGCCGCTCTCGACCGTCTACTACGTCTGCGAGGCCTTCGGCTGGGAAGCCGGCGTCGACAAGAAGTTCGGCGAGGCGAGGGCCTTCTACTCCATTTACACCGCGATGATCGTGCTCGGCGCGGCCGTCGTCCTCTGGCCGGGCTTCCCGCTCATCCGCGTCATGTTCCTGTCGCAGCTCGCCAA
>JANMBR010000147.1:0-18484 GCA_031360505.1 Acidobacteriota bacterium | reverse complement strand
CCGGAGAAGATCGAGGCGATGCGGTCGACCATGGGGCGCTCGTACGGCGTGTCATTTCTCTGCTACGTCGTGATGGCCGCGGCCATGGCGATGCTGATCGGCCGCATGGACATCATGTACGTGCGCGGCGGCGTCAAGCTCGGCGCCCTGATCGGCGTGGGCTTCGCCGCGACGCTCGGCCTGACCGCGAACATGTTCTCCGAGAAGCCGTTGGCGACGTACCTGATCGACGCGGGCTACCAGATCGTCTACCTGATGGTGATGGGCGCGATCCTGGTGGCGTGGCGCTGAGTCGATGACGCGGCGGGCGCTCCTTCTCGTGCTCGCGCTGCTTGCCGGTGGGCGCGCTGCAAGCCTGGCGCAGGCGGCAGCGGCGGTCGCCCCGGCGCCTCCGGCACGGCGCGCGATCGCGGCTGTGCAGGCGCTCATCGACGGGGAAATGGCGCGCACGCTCGCGCCGGGCGTGTCGATCGCCGTGTCGCGCGGCGGCAGGCTCGTCTTTAGCGAGGCAATCGGCTGCGCCGACCTCGAGCTCGACGCGCCGGTCTCGACGACCACGCGGATGCGGATCGGCAGCGTGTCGAAGCCCCTGACGGCCGCGGCCCTCGGTCTGCTCGTGCAGCAGGGCCGCCTCGACCTCGACGCGCCCGTGCAGCGCTACGTCCCCGACTTTCCGCAGAAAGATTGGCCCATCACGACGCGGCAGCTCGCCGGGCACCTTGCGGGCATTCGCCATTACAAGCCGGGCGAGTTCGAGAGCCGTACGCCTTACGGCACGGTGCGGGAGGGGCTCGTCGTCTTCGAGAAGGACGCCTTGCTCTTCGAGCCGGGCACGAAGTTTTCCTACTCATCGTACGGCTGGAACCTGCTCTCGGCGGTTCTCGAAGGCGCGAGCGGCGAGAAGTTCCTGGATCTCATGCAGAAGAGCGTGTTTGGGCCGGCCGGGATGACGCACACGGGCCCGGACGACGCGGCGATGATCGTGCCGGGCCGGGCGCATTTCTACACGCGCGACCCGGAGACCGGAGCGGTCGTCAATGCCGGGTTCGTCGACAACAGCGTCAAGTGGGCGGGCGGGGGCTTCGTCTCGACGGCCGAGGACCTCGTCCGGTTCGGCAACGCGCTGCTCGAAGGCCGGTTGCTCAAGCCAGAAACCCTTCGCCTGCTCTGGACGTCCCAGAAGACCGCGGACGGCAAGGACACCGAGTACGCAATGGGCTGGACGGTCGACAGGGATGCGCGCGGCCGCAGAAGGGTCCGTCACTCGGGCGGGGCGCAGGGAGCAACGGCAAATCTCGTGATCTATCCCGACGAACGCCTGGTCGTTGCCATGATCGTCAACAGCGACGAATCTTTCACGGGAAAGACGCCGCACATCGCAGAGGTGTTCCTCGAGGAGCAGTAGACAAACGTCCAAGGACCCCACCGCCCTCGGATACGTCGTCCTCATCCGAGCAGGACTCGATGCGCATCACGACGATCACCGGCGTGATCAACATCGTCACGACGCTCATCGCCATCGCCTTCGTGGACCGGTTCGGGAGAAAGCCGTTGCTGCTCATTGGCTCGGTAGGCATGACGTTGACGCTCGGCACGATGGCCTGGCTCTTCGCGAGCGCGCCGCTGGATCCGACGGGCTCGCCGATGCTGACGGGCCTTCACGGGACGGCCGCGCTCGTGGCCGCCAACCTTTACGTGTTCGCGTTCGGCTTCTCGTGGGGCCCGATCGTGTGGGTCCTGCTCGGCGAGATGTTCAACAACCGCATCCGCGGCGCGGCACTGGCGCTGGCCGCGGCGGCTCAGTGGATCGCCAACTGGCTCGTGACGCTGACTTTCCCGGGCCTTTCAAAGATCGGGCTGGGCCTCGCATACGGGCTCTACACGGCAGCCGCGGCGATGTCGTTCGTGCTCGTCTGGAAGTTCATCCGCGAGACGAAAGGCCGCGAGCTCGAGGACATGTGATGATCGGAGGCTCTGGCAGGGGGTGCTCATGATTCTCGAAAAGCGGAGGGTCAGTCTGGCGGAGGCGCTGGAGAAGCTGCCGAGGCCCGGCGGCGAGCGGTACGCCACGGTCCTGGAGCACGGGACCCTCGACATCGAAATCTACGCGCCGCGCGGCAAGGATCCGCAGAAGCCGCACACCCGTGACGAGGTGTACTTCGTCGTCGAGGGGCGCGGTGAGTTTCGCAACGGGCCGAAGCTCGAGCGCTTCGGACCTGGCGACGTGCTCTTCGTTCCCGCCCTCGAGGATCATCGGTTCGAGACCTTCACGGACGACCTCGTCGTGTGGGTCATGTTCTATGGACCGGAAGGCGGCGAGGCGGCAATGGGCTCGGCTCCATGATGTCGTTGTCGTCTCGCAACTTGCTGTGGGAAAAGGCGGTGCCAGCGGCATGAAACTCGATCGCGCGCTCGGGTACGCCGTCGCCCTGCCGGTTACGGCAGTGGCTGCGGCGGCCCTGCCGCTCGTCGTTGCGACGGGCGGGCGTGTCCGGATCCGGGACGGCGTGCTCGAGGCGGCGGGCGGCATCCTCGGTCCCCTGCTCACGCGCAGCATCCCGCGATTTCCGATCGAGGCGATCACGCTCGGCCACGTCGTGCTCGCCGTCGACGCGCGCGGCCTCGAGGCCAGCCGGGCGCACGAGCGGGTGCACGTCGGGCAGTACGAGCGCTTGGGAACGCTCTTTCCTCTTCTCTACATCGCGGCGAGTCTGCTGGCGATCCTCCGCGGGGAGTGTGCATACGGCGGCAACGCCTTCGAAAGACAGGCCTGTGCCCGCTCGCTCGAGAAGGCGGCATGACCCGTCGGCTCGTGCTCGAACAAGTGACCGCCGACCACCGCGCTGCGATCGAAGCGCTTGCGCGGACGGTCGAGTCGGTCGATCGGGGAACGTGGAACGTCGCGCGTGAGCCGGGCAAGTGGACGCCTGCCGAGATTGCGCAGCACCTGATCCTGTCGTACGGGCCGCCGCTCGCGGAGCTTTCCGGCGGCGCTGGATATTCGGTGCGGCTCCCGTGGTGGAAGCGGACGGTGCTGCGCTGGAAGGTGCTGCCGAAGATCCTGTACGCCGAGAAGTTCCCGAAGGACGCGCCGGCTCCCAGGGAGGCGCGGCCAAAGCAAGGCGCCGCGAGCCCGGAGGAGGCGGCGCGGCTCCTGCGCGAGAAGGCGGGGGAGTTCGTGCGCCGGCTCTCCGAGGCGAACGCGCTTGGGCCCGTCCGCCTGACCCATTCCTACTTCGGCAAGCTGACGGCGCCGCAGATCCTGAAGCTCATGTCCGTGCACGCGCACCATCACCGGGCCCAGTTGCCGGCATGAGGGGCCCGGCGTCCTGCGATATCGTCGCATCGAGGAAGGGAGACACGAACCCATGATCGAACGCCTCAAGGAAAGCGGCACGCAGGCCTTTGGATTCAAGGTCACCGGCAAGGTGACGGCCGAGGAGGTTGAGGCCTTCCTCCCGCAGGTGGAGTTTGCGATCGCCGAGCGGCACAAGCGGCCGATCGGGATCCTTGCGGACCTGACCGCGATGGAAGGGGCCGACTGGAACGCGCGCTGGCAGGAGATCCAGTTTCTCTCCAAGCACGCCGACCACATCGCCCGCGTGGCCGTCGTCGGCGCGCACAAGTGGGAGGAGTTGAAGGCCGAGATCCTCGGCGGCACGGTCCTGATCCAGGCCGAGACGCGCTACTACCACGGCCCCGACGTCCTGCACGCGTGGCACTGGGTCAAGACGGGGGACTCCGGCGCAGCGCCCGGCCGCACGATTCTGCCCAAGGACAGCCTGATGTCCGGGTACGTTCCGGAGTACATGGACGTCTAGTGTGAGTCCCTCCATCGCGATTTTGGGGCTGGCCGCGGCCGACTGGGACGACGTGCGCCGCATCTATGCCGAGGGGATCGCAACCGGCAACGCCACGATGGAGACCGAGCCTCCGCCGTGGGAATCCTGGGACAAGGCCCATCGGCCCGACTGCCGGCTCGTCGCGCGCGAGGGCACGCGGATGGTCGGTTGGGCGGCGTTGTCGCGCGTGTCCGAGCGCTGCGCGTACGGGGGAGTCGCCGAGGTGAGCGTCTACGTTTCCGATGATGCGCGGGGCCGCGGCGTAGGACGGCGATTGCTCGAAGAGCTCGTGCGCGCTTCGGAGGAAGCTGGTGTCTGGACGCTGCAGGCCGGGATCTTTCCGGAGAACGTCGCCTCGCTCTCGATTCATCAGCACTGCGGATTCCGGGTCGTCGGCGTTCGCGAAAAGCTCGGCAAGCTCGGCACCGCGTGGCGCGACGTAGCGCTGCTCGAGCGGCGCAGCGATCGCGTCGGGACGTGACCCTCGAGATGAAGGCTCCCGGCAGCCTGTTCCTCGCATTCACCCTGGCGCTCTCGTGTTCCACCTGCGCAAGCGCGCCGGGGGAGGCGGCGCCTCGCGTCGTCAACGTCTCGACCACGTCGCAGCTTTCGACGGCCATCCATGACGCGCGGCCCGGAGACAGCATCGTCCTCGCGCCGCGCACCTATGGGACGGGGGCGACCTCGTTCGCCTGGACGGAGCCGGGGACGGTCGAGAAACCCATCACCGTGAGAGGGGCGACGGCGGCGGGCGACTCGCATCCGGTGATCGCGGGCCGTTTCAGCTTGGGGCCGGGCATCGACAACTACGACATCAGCGGGCTCGAGTTCGATGGATCGGGTGAGCCGCCGTACCCGAAGGGCGTGGAGCTCGTGCTCCTCCAGGGCAAGAACATCCATTTCCACGGAAACTCCCTGCACTCGAACGGCGGCAACTGCCTCTCGACGTTCGGCTCGGGCGTCCAGTCGAATCAGGTGATCGAGGACAACGTGTTCCGGGATTGCCACTACACGACGTACGCGCAGAACGACTTCGACTCCTGGGGCTACAAGAAGTTCATCCACAACGTCTACCTCGACGCCCGCGACCGCACCCCACCGGACGGGAACAACTTCCTGTTTCACGGCTACACGCAGGGCGGGATCAACTCGGGCTTTTACCTGTTCGAGAACGTGTTCTCGAAAGGGCGCGTCCTGTTCGGCGGCACGAACAACAAGACGCGCCACGAGGTCGCAATCGGGAACGTGTTCTACGGCGCCGGCCCGCAGATCGCCTACCAGCCGGCGAACCCGTCGCCCGCACAGGTCGACGATTTTTCGCGGAACAAGCTGTGGAAGTCGTCGATCGGGATCGACGGCCTCTGCGCGGGGTGCTCGTCGCCGAATCGCATCGTTGGGAACAAGTTCTGGGAGCCCCCGAGCGCGAAGTACGGCGTGATCGACGCCCTCAAGTGGTACGACCCCGTGACCGGCGTCGGCGGAAAGGCGGCCGGCCCTCTCGATCTGATCGACCTCAACCAGTACTGGTCGCCGACGCCCACGGGAGTCATTCGCGTGACGTATTGGTTTCCCGGGGGCAAGCAGAGCAGCAACGGTCAGATCCCCCTGACGGCGTGGCGCGCCGACCTGCAGAACGCGGCGGGGGCGAACTGCCGCGCCTGCGAGGCGGGCGCGACGGTCTACACGGAGCTTCCGCTCGAGTACTCGCTCTTCAAGAGCAACGTGGAGGCGGGCCGCGGGGTTCTTGCGCTCATCGCCGCCGGCGCGACGGAGCCGACGACCATGGCGGTCGATCTTTCACCGGTCGTCGCGGTGGGATCGGGGTACTCGTTGATTCCTGCGCGTCTGGGCCCGTGGGGCGCGCCGACGCTGTCGGGCGTCTACGCCGGCGGCAATGTGACGGTTCCGATCCCGCTCGAGTTCGAGGTGTACGTGATTGTGCCAGGAGCAGCTCCGCCTCCAACGGCATCGACGCCGGCAGCCTCACCAACTCGGTAAGTATCTCGTTGCTGATCAATGGGTTATGTATGGCATTGATTTACGCCTTTTTTACGCCTACGCTGCCTCTCCCATGCCCGGCAAGCGCAACCGTCCCTCGGGAAGTCCTCCGACGATGCCTCCTTCGCGCAGCCTCGGCGTGGGCATCCGTTGCGGCGGCCATGGCCCCGCCTCGCTGATCGTTTCGCCGGGAGCGCGCAAGGAGAAACTGCAGCAGCGCGAGTTCGCACCGGGGGCGGCGCGACGGAAACCGCTGGCCTACGTCGAGCTGCGCGCCGCGTCGGCATTTTCGTTTCTCGACGGCGCGTCTCTGCCGGAGGACCTCGTCGAAGAAGCCGCGCGGCGCGAGATCCCGGCCGTCGCGCTCGTGGACGCGAACGGCGTGTACGGCGCACCACGGTTCTACAAGGCGGCGAAGGCGGCGGGGGTGAGGGCGATCGTTGGAGCGGATATGGCACTCACCCTCGGGGCCGTAGGGGCGGCCCTTGGGCCGCCCGGGCGGGGCAAGCCCCGCCCCTACGGCACGACGGAGTTGCTCGGTAGCCTCACGCTCCTCGTCGAGAACCGGACCGGCTACAAGAATCTCTGTCGGCTCATCACGTCGGGGGCTCTCGGCAAGGCGAAGGGCGAGGCGAGCGTCACGTGGGACCAGGTCGCCGCGCACACGGAGGGGCTGCACGTGCTCACGGGCGGCGACGAGGGACCGGTGGCGCGGGCGCTCGCGCAGGGTGGGATCGACGCGGCGCGGGAGATGCTCGAAAAGCTTGCGGCGATCTTTCCGGGGTGCGTCCACGTCGAGCTGCAGCGGCATCGCCTGCGCGAGGAGGAGCATCGCAACCAGGCGCTCGTGGATCTCGCGCGGCGGCTGCGGCTACCGATCCTCGCCTCGAACGGTGTGCGCTACGCACGCGCAAAAGACAAGCAGCTCCACGACGTCCTGACGGCCGTGCGCAATCACATGCCGCTCGATCGGGCGGGGCGGCTGCTCTCGGCGCAGCGCGAGCGGCATTTCAAAGGCGCCTCCGAGATGACCGAGCTCTTCGCGGACCTGCCCGAGGCGCTGGCCGCGCCGTCGGAGCTCGCGGCGCGCCTGGACTTCACGCTCGCGGACCTCGGTTACCGGTTTCCCGAGTACCCGCTGCCGAAGGGCGAGACGCCGTCCTCGCACCTGCGGCGGCTCGCGTGGAACGGCGCTCGCGCGCGCTTCCGCCCGCTGACGGCAAAGGCGCAGGCGCAGATCGAGAAGGAGCTCGCGATGATCGAGAAGCTCGATCTCGCGGGCTACTTCCTGATCGTCCATGACATCGTGCGCTTCTGCCTCGATGAGCGCATCCTCGTGCAGGGGCGCGGCTCGGCGGCCAACAGCGCGGTCTGCTACGCGCTCTCGATCACCGCGGTGGACCCGGTGAAGATGGAGCTGCTGTTCGAACGCTTCCTGTCCGAGGAACGCGGCGAGTGGCCGGACATCGATCTCGATTTGCCGTCCGGAAACCAGCGTGAGCGCGTCATCCAGCACGTCTACGAAAAGTACGGCCCGTACGGCGCCGGCATGACCGCCAACGTCATCACGTACCGCGACCGCTCCTCGGCGCGCGAGGTCGGCAAGGCGCTCGGCTATTCGCTCGAGCAGGTGGACGCGCTTTCGAAGCAGTTGGGCGGCTGGAACTTCGGCGAGATCCGCGACCCGCCCGAGGAGTTGAAGGGCGAGATCGCGGCGGCCGGCCTCGATCCCGACGAGCGGCGGGCGCGGCATTTCCTGCGACTCTTTTTGCAGATCCAGAACCTGCCGCGCCACCTCGGCCAGCACTCGGGCGGCATCGTCGTCGCTGCCGGGCGGCTGGACGAGGTTGTCCCGCTCGAGCCCGCGTCCATGCCGGGCCGCGTCGTCGTGCAGTGGGACAAGGACGACTGCGCCGACCTCGGGATCGTCAAGGTGGACCTGCTCGGCCTCGGCATGCTGGCCGCGATCGAGCAGATGATCCCGATGATCTCGACGCACGAGAAGATCGAGGTGGACCTGGCGCACCTGCCGCAGGACGACCCGGCGGTCTACCGGATGTTGAACGCTGCCGATACGGTCGGCCTCTTCCAGGTCGAGAGCCGCGCGCAGATGGCGTCGCTGCCGCGCAACGCCCCGAAGTGCTTCTACGACATCGTCGTGCAGGTCGCGATCATCCGGCCCGGGCCGATCGTTGGCGGCATGGTGCGGCCGTTTTTCGAGCGGCGGCAGGGCCGGGCGCCCGTCGAGTACGCGGACCCGTGCCTGGAGCCGATCCTGAAACGCACGCTCGGCGTTCCGCTCTTCCAGGAGCAAATCCTGAAGATGGCGATGGTGGCGGCCGGATTCACGGGCGGCGAGGCGGAGGAGTTGCGGCGCGCGATGGGCTTCAAGCGCTCGGTCGAGCGGATGGACTCGATCGAGGCGCGCCTGCGCAAGGGCATGGCCGCGCGCGGCATCGGTCGTGCGGCGCAGGACCAGATCGTCAAGTGCATCACGTCCTTCGCGCTCTACGGCTTTCCCGAGTCGCACGCCGCGAGCTTTGCGCTGATCGCGTACGCGAGCGCGTATCTCAAGGCCCATCACCCGGCGGCGTTTCTCGCGGCGCTCCTGAACGCGTGGCCGATGGGCTTCTACCACCCGGCGACGCTCGTCAAGGACGCGCAGCACCACGGCACGCGCGTGCTCCCCGTGGACGCGGCGCGCTCGGGCTGGATGTGCCGGTGGGAGGAGGGCGGCGTGCGTCTTGGCATGCGCTTCGTCAAGGGGCTGCGCAAGGACGCGGGGGAGGCGATCGAGCAGGCGCAGGTGGAGCGGCCGTTCGCGACGATCGACGATCTCGCGCGCCGCGCGGACCTCAAGCCGGGCGACCTGGAGCTGCTCGCCCACGCGGGCGCGCTTGCCGCCTTCGGGAGGACGCGGCGGGCGGCACTGTGGCAGGTCGCGAAGGTCGTGCGCAAGGCCGGCCCGCTGTTCGAGGCCGTTCCGACGGACGACCCCTCGCCGCTGTCCGAGATGTCGCCGATCGAAGAGACGCGCGCCGACTACGTCGCGACCGAGATGACGGCCGGGCCGCACATGCTCGCGCACCTGCGGGAGGGACTGCGCCGGCGCGGCGTTGCGTCGGCGTCGGAACTTCTCCAGTGCGAAGACGGCGAGCGCGTCACGGCGGCCGGCGCCGTCATCGTGCGGCAGCGGCCGGGCACGGCGAAGGGCTTCGTGTTCCTCACACTCGAGGACGAGACCGGGATGCTGCAGGCCATCGTGCGGCCGGACCTCTTCAAGGCGCAGCGCGCGGTCGTCGTCGGCTCGGGGGCGCTCGTCGTCGAGGGCAGGCTCCAGAGGCAGGACGGCTCGATGTCGGTGCGGGCGGAGCGCTTCTGGACGGTCCCGGAGTTCGAGCGGATGCCGAGCCATGATTTTCGGTGACGGCCGAAGGCCGTCATCCCGAGGGCCGTAGGCCCGAGGGATCCCTTTAGGAGCCGCATCGAGACTTCAAAGGGATCCTTCGCTTCGCTCAGGATGACATGAGCGCGTACGCGGGCTCGATCGCAACCTTCCCCCCGGTCGTCCCGTAATATTCACCGAATGCGTTCCCGCTCCATCGCCGCCCTGGCCGTGCTATGCGCGTCCGGGCTTGGGGCCGAGGAGCCGGTGCCGCCGAAGATGCATCTGCCGCGGATTACGAGCCCGATCACGGTGGACGGCGACCTGTCGGACCCGGGCTGGGCCGAGGCGGCGGTCGTCGAGACCTTCTACGAGTTCCAGCCGGGGGACAACACGGTGCCGCCCGTCAAGACGATTGCGCGGGTCGGCCGGGACGACAAGTTCTTCTACGCATCCTTCTGGTGCGAGGAGCCGGACGTCTCGAAGATCCGGGCCCCCTTCGTGGACCGCGACGGAATCACCGACCAGCAGGACTACGTCGGCGTTCTGCTCGACGTGGACAACTCGCGCCGCGCCGCGGTGGACTTCTGGATCAGCCCGCGCGGCATCCAGACGGACTCGATCCTGAACGAGTCGCCGTTCGGCGAGGACAACGCTCCGGATTACTTCTGGCAGTCGGCCGGCAAGATCGGAACGGGCTCGTGGACCGCGGAGGTCGCGATCCCGCTCTCGTCGCTGCGGTATCCCAACAAGGACCCGCAGGACTGGGCCCTGATGCTGTACCGGGTGTGGCCCCGCGAGTTCAACTACCAGTTTTACAGCGTCCGGATGCCGCGGGGCTCGAGCTGTTTTCTCTGCTGGTCCGCGACGCTCGAGGGGATTGCGGGGCTGCCGCAGGGGATGCATTACGTCGTCGCGCCGTTTGCCGCGGGCCTGTCCGACACCGTGTATCCAGGCGCCGACGGATATTCGGGCGACGGCACGGTGACCAAGGGCAAGATCGGCATGGACCTCAAGTGGCTACCCGACGCGGGCACGATCGTGGACGGCACGATCAACCCGGATTTCTCCCAGGTCGAGGGCGACGTCGTGCAGATCGGTGTCAACGAGCGGTTTGCCCTGTTCTATCCGGAGAAGCGCCCCTTCTTTCTCGAGGAAGTGAACCTGCTGCAGACGCCGATCCAGGCGATCTACACGCGGACGATCACGAATCCGCTCTGGGGAGCGCGCCTGACGAGCCGGCAGGGTCAAAATTCCTACACGGTGCTCGCCACGGACGACCGCGGCGGCGGAACAGTGATCATTCCCGGGCCCGTGTTTTCGAACGCGGCGCCGCAGGACTTCAAGTCTTACGTGGGCGTCGGCCGACTCCAGCACGACCTCGGCTCGTCCTTCGTCAGCTTTCTCGGCACGGCCCGGGTGGGAGAGGGCGGGCTCTACAACTACGTCGTGGGCAGCGACTTCCAATGGCGACCCAACGACGCCGACCTCGTGACGGGTCAGTATCTGTACAGCTTCACGCGGCTGCCAGACCGCCCGGATCTCTATCCGGGATGGAACGGCCAGAAGCTCTCGGGATTCGGCTGGACCGGTTCTTGGGATCACTCGACGACGCACTGGCAGTGGAGGCTCGATCACAACGACTTCGCGACGGGCTTTCGCGCCGATGACGGCTTCGTGCCCCAGGTGGGCTACCGGGAGACGACGGCCAATGCGAGCTACCGCATCTACCCGACGGGATTCTTCTCGCGGCTGCGCTGGCTGGCGGGCGGCGCCTACGCGACCGAGCGCGACGGGGCGCTCATTTCGCACAAGGCTTTTCCGGGAATCGGGTTCCAGGCGGCGGGGGGGCTGCGCGGGCAGGTGGAATACAACGTCGAGACCGTGGCCATCGTGGGGCAGAACCTCGATTTCAACCGACTGGTCTGGTCGATCACGGCGTCGCCCACGGGATTCCTGCCGGTGGTGGGCATTCGCGGCGATTACGGCCAGCAGCCGGACGTTTCGAACGTCCGCGTCGGCACGGGCGGCAGCGTACTCATGACGGCGCTCGTCCGGCCGACGGATCACCTGGGACTCGACCTGCGGCTCGAGCGCCGCTGGATCGACGAGACTCTGGCGGATCGCTCGGGGCGTCTCTTCACGGCCGACGTCGCGCGCCTGAAGGCCGTATACGTCTTCACGCCGAAGCTGCTCCTGAGGCTGATCGGCCAGTACGAGGAAGTCACCCGCGACCCCGCGATGTGGATCGATCCGGTCCTCGCGCGCGAGGGCGGCTTCGCCGGGTCGGCGCTGTTCTCCTACAAGCTCAACTGGCAGAGCGTGCTCTTCGTCGGGTACGGGGACGCGCGGGCGCTGGATGAGACGGGAGCCCTGGTGCGGGCGGGCAGGCAGTTTTTCATCAAAGCGTCGTACGCGTTTCAAAACTGAGGCACAAGCGGGCGGCCCAAGGGCCGCCCCTACGGGACGGGGCCGAAGGGGCGGGGCTTGCCCCGCCCGCCCTCAGGAACTTTCCCCCATGTACGGGGGTCTTCTCTTGACACAATGCTCGACGTGTCTTTGCGCCCCACGCTGATCCGAGCCGCGATCCTGCTGGCGGCCCTCACGGCCCTCGCCGTCGTCCCCGTCACCCCTACGCCGGAACCCATCGCGACGTGGGCCGAAGTGGACGCGCTCGTCAAGGCGCAGAAGTTCGCGGAAGCCGCAAAGAAGGTCGACGGAATCCTCCGCGCGGCGCAGCAGCGCAAGGACGAGGCCGAGTGGACGAAGGCGCTCGTTCGCGAGGTCCAGCTCGAGACCGGCCTGCACGGGTACGAGACGGCGGTCCGCTTTCTGAAAGACGAACCCTGGCCGCCGGGGCTTCTCTCGCAGACGACGCTCGATCTCTTCTACGCTCAGTCGCTCGTCCAGTACCAGCAGATCAACTCCTGGGAGATCGGCAAACGCGAAAGGGTCGAGTCGTCGGGCCCGATCGACCTGAAAGCGTGGACGAGAGTGGAGATCATCGGCGAGGCGGAGAAGGCCTACCGCCGCGCGTGGGATCGCCGCGTGGAGCTCGGGAAGCTGCCGGTGGGCGCGCTCGGCGAGTACGTCGATCCGAACAACTACCCGAAGGACGTGCGCGGGACACTGCGCGACGCCGTCTCGTATCTGTTCGTCGCGCTCTACGCGGACTCGTCGCTCTGGACGCCGGAGCAGTCGAATGGGGTCTATCAGCTCAACCTGGCCGCGCTACTCGCGAGCGAAGGTCGCGACGCCGACGCGCGCGTGGCGGACCCGGCGGCGCACCCCGTCGAGAAGCTCCTCGCCATCCTGGGAGACCTCGAGTCGTGGCACGGCGGGGAAGGCCAACGCGCGGCACAGCTCGAGGCGCGCCTCGAGCGGCTGCGCCGGCTGCACGCGGTCTTCAGCGAGGCGAGCGACCGGACTGCGATCCAAAAGGATCTCGAGGAGCGCCTGCCGCACTACCGCGACGTGCCGTGGTGGTCCATGGGCATGGCCGAGCTGGCCGGTTTCCGACAGGCCGAGGACGCGCCGGACAACCTGATCCGCGCTCGCGCGGCGGCGCTCGAGGGTGTCCATGCGTACCCGCAGTCGCCGGGCGGACGGCGCTCGAGCGACATTGTCGCGGCGATCGAGGCGCCCGAGTATCAGGCGACCTCGATGTCGTCGGACGGACTCGACCGCCGTTCGATCCGGATCAGTCACAAGAATCTCTCCGCGCTCTACTTTCGCGCGTACCGCGTGGACTTCGAGAGCCGGGTCGCGGCGAGGACCGAGTACAACCTGTTTCCGAACGCCGAAGAGGTCCGCAGCCTCGTGCGCGGCACAGCGAGGCCTCCGGCTGCCGTGTGGGAGACCGCCCTGGAGCCCACACCCGACTTTCGCGAGCACGCCACCTACGTGACGCCGCCGATCCGGGAAGCGGGCGTCTTCGTGATCGTCGTGTCGGCGCGGCCGGACTTCGCGGAGAACGACAACCGCGTCAGCTCGGTGACGATCGTGCTCTCGAACCTCGTGCTCGTGACCCATCCCGAAGTGTCGGCCATCGGGGTGCGCGCGCTCGGAGGCTCGATGGGCCAGGCGGTCGCCGGGGTCGACGTCGAGCTCTGGGCCTACGACTGGAGCGTCCGCGGACATCATCGCATCGCGTCCGCAACTTCGGACGAGGACGGCTTCGTCCGCTTTGCGTGGGCGTCGGGGATGGAGCGGCGCAACTACTTCCTGCTCGCGAAAAAGGGCAAGGAGATCGCCCTCGAATCGCAGAACATCTCTCTGTCGCCTCCGACAGAGCCGGTCGCGGAAACGCGGACGCTCGTCTACACGGACCGCGCCATCTACCGCCCCCTACAGAAGATTCTCTGGAAGGCCGTCGCGTACACCGGCGTGGCGGGCTCCGGCAGCTACCGGACCGAGGCGGGAGCCCCGATCTCGGTCACGCTCGTGGACGCCAACGGACAGGCCGTGGAGTCGAAGAGCCTGTCCACGAACTCCTTCGGCTCGGCGGCGGGAGAGTTCGTCATTCCGGCGGGCCGGGCGCTCGGAGGATGGACCCTCCGGAGCTCTCCGTCGGGCGAGGCGTACGTGCAGGTCGAGGAGTACAAGCGCCCGACGTTCGAAGTGAAATGGGAGGAGCCGAAAACGCCCCTGCGCCTCAACCAGAGGGCGGCCATTTCGGGCTCGGCGCGCTACTACTTCGGACTGCCCGTGACGAACGGCTCCGTGCGCTGGCGGATCGTGCGCGAGCCTCAGTTTCCCTGGTGGTGGTGGCGCTGGGGGTCGCGCGCGGGCGTGTCCTCGCAGACCGTGGCTCAGGGGACGTCTGCATTGAAGGAGGACGGGACGTTCGAGGCCGGGTTCACGGCCGCGGCGGACGAACGCCTGGCGGCGAGCTCGAAAGACGTGACGTACCGATTCGCCGCGACGGCCGACGTGACCGACGAGGGCGGCGAAACGCGGTCGGACGCACGGACCTTCCGCATCGGCTTCGTCGCCGTCGAGGCGCAGATTCGCATGGATACCGGTTTCGTCCTGGAGGGCGATACCGCCCGCTTCGTGCTCGTCCGGACCGACCTCGATGGCGCGCCGAGCCCCGGGCACGGCAGCTGGCGCCTCTCGGCGATCACTCAGCCCGAGCGGACGCTCCTACCTGCGCAGATGCCGCTCGACCAGCCGCCAGACGAAACCGAGCGTTTCGCGACGCCGGGAGACCGGCTCCGGCCGCGGTGGGATACCAACGTGTCGCTCGCGGCGGCACTGCGCGCCTGGCCCGACGGGCCCGAGAAGGGCCGCGGCGGCGTCACGCACGGGGCGAAGGGGGAGGCGGAGGTCTGGCTCTCGGCGCTGCCCCCGGGCGCGTGGCGCCTGCATTACGAGACCCGGGACCAGTTTGGCGGCAGGTACGAAACGACCATGGACTTCCTCGTGGCGGGGAAGAAGACGCGCATTGCGTTTCCAGAGATCCTGCTCTCCGAGCGCGCGTCCGTCGCCGTGGGGGGCGTCGCGCGCTTCCTCTTGTCGTCGGGCCTGCCCGACCAGATCCTGTATTTCGACGTGCTGCGCGGTGGAAAGGTCGTCTCCCGCCGCTCGATCCCGTCACCGGAAAGCGGGGTCGTCGAAATCCCGGTTTTCGCCGAAGACCGCGGCGGCTTCGCGGTCCGCCTGTCTCTCCTGCGGGACCACCAGTTCCTCACGCAGGGCAATGCGGTGTTCGTCCCGTGGGAGGACAGGCAGCTGCAGGTTTCGTTCGCGACCTTCCGCGACCGGATCCGTCCCGGCGCGAAGGAGACGTGGCGCGTCACGGTGAAGGCGCCTCCGGGCACACCCGGCGAGTCGCGAGCCGCGGAGCTGCTCGCGTACATGTACGACCGGAGCCTCGACCTCTTCGTCGAGCCCCATCCGCCGCAGCCGCTGTCGCTCTACCCCGACGGCAGAGGAGACAGCGGCCTCATCACAAGCCTCGGCCCGACCGGCTGGGCGTGGGTCTTCGGCCGCGATTTCGGAACGCAGCCGTCGTTCGGCGTCCTGCGCGGCGACCGGCTGACGTTCTTCGAGGGGTACGGCATCGGCGGTCCCGGCACGCGGATCATGGCGGCCGGCATGATGGCGAAGGCACAGGCGAACGTGGTTGACGCGGCCGCGCCGGCAGCACTTCCGGAACGCGCGGAAGCGGCGACCGTTGCGAGAGAGTCCAAGGAGGTCCACGCCGTCGCAGCGGCAGCCGCCCAGCCGCCGGCGCTGCGCAGTGATTTCTCGGAGACGGCGTTCTGGAAGCCGCAGCTCCTGACCGATGCCGAAGGCGCCGCGGTCATCGAGTTCCAGGTGCCGGACTCGGTCACGTCGTGGAACGTCTGGGTCCACGCGCTCACGGGGGACCTGAAAGCGGGCTCCGTGCACCGGGAGACGCAGAGCGTCAAGGACCTCATGGTGCGTCCCTACGTGCCCCGGTTCCTGCGTGAAGGGGATGCGGCGCAGCTGAAGGTCGTCGTCAATAACGCGTCAGACCGCGCGATGTCGGGCACCGTCGCGCTCGACATCCTGGACACGGAGACGAATACGAGCGCGCTCGCCCTGTTCGGCCTGACGCCGGAGAGGGCGTCGCAGGCGTTCTCGGCCGCGGCTGGCGGCGGCGCGAATGCGACGTTCTCGCTCACCGCGCCCAGGCGCGTCGGTTCCTACGCGATCAAGGCCACCGCCGTGTCGGGCGATCTCTCGGACGGCGAGCTGCGCCCGGTGCCGGTGCTGCCGGGGCGCATGCAGCTTTCGCAGTCGCGGTTCGTCACGCTGAAAGAAGGCGAGCGGCGGACGATGACGTTCGCCGACATGGCGAAGACCGACGACGCAAGCCGCATCGACGAGCAACTCGTCGTCACGGTGGACGCGCAGCTCTTCTACTCCGTGCTCAACGCGCTGCCGTACCTCGTGAACTACCCCTACGAGTGCACCGAGCAGACGATGAACCGCTTCGTCTCGACCGGGATCGTGTCCTCGCTCTATCGCGACTATCCGGCGGTGGCGAGGATGGCGCAGGACATGTCGAAGCGCGAGACACCGCTCGAATCATGGGCCGCTCCGGATCCGACGCGCAGGATGGAGCTCGAGGAGACGCCGTGGCTCGAGGCGGCAAAGGGCGGCAAGGACGCGGGCCCGGGGCTCGTCAACGTCCTCGATCCGCGCATCGTGAAGGCAGAGCGCGAGGATTCGCTCGCGAAGCTGCGCAACGCGCAAACGGCGGCGGGCGCCTTCCCGTGGTGGCCGGGCGGCCCGCCGTCGCCGTACATGACGCTCGACATCCTCTATGGGCTGGCAAAGGCCTCCGAGTTCGGCGTGGACGTTCCGAAGGACATGGTCGCGAAGGGCTGGGGCTATCTGGCCGCGCACTTCCGCGGGGACTACGCCAGGCGGATGGCCGCGGACGAGTGCGACTGGGAATGGCTGACCTTCCTCGACTACGTGGCCACCTGCTATCCGGACCCGTCCTGGATGGGCGAGGCGCTGACGCAAGCCGAGCGGGCGTCCATCCTCGCTTCCTCGTTCAAGCACTGGAGGCAGCACTCGCCGTACCTGAAGGGGCTTCTCGCGCTGACATTGAAACGCACGGGCCGCCCGGACGACGCTGCGCTCGTATGGGCGAGCGTTATGGATTCCGCAAAGACGGACCGCGATCTCGGTACCTACTGGACGCCCGAGGACCGCTCGTGGCTCTGGTACAACGACACCATCGAGACGCAGGCGATTGCGCTGCGCACGCTGATGGAGCTCGACCCCGCCGACGCCCGGCGTCATGGCCTCGTGCAATGGCTGTTCCTCAACAAAAAGCTGAACCAGTGGAAATCCACGCGCGCGACCGCCGAGGTCATTTACTCGCTCGTTTGGTATTTGAAGAAGGAGGGCGCGCTCGGCGCCCGCGAGGACGTCTCCGTCGAGGCCGGCGGCCAGAAGACGACTTTCGCTTTCGAGCCGGATCGCTACAGCGGCAAGCGCAACCAGGTCATCATTGCCGGCGAGAAGATCGACCCGAAGGCGGATTCCACGATCGCCGTGTCCAAGGGGGGCAAGGGACTCGCTTTTGCCTCGGCGACCTGGAACTTCTCGACCGAGAAGCTGCCCGAGGAGGATCGCGGCGACTTCTTCGCCGTGTCGCGCAAGTACTTCAAGAGGGAGCCCTCGGCCTCGGGCTTCACGTTGAAGCCCCTGTCCGAGGGCGCCGCGCTCGCGGCGGGCGACGAGGTCGAGGTGCAAATCTCCCTCAGGGCGAAGCACGCCGCCGAGTACGTTCACCTGCGCGATCCCCGGGCCGCCGGCACCGAGCCCCAGAGCGTCATCTCCGGCTACAAGTGGGACCTCGGGATCGGCTGGTACGAGCAGACGCGCGACTCGGGCACGAACTTCTTCTTCGAGCGGCTCCCGGTCGGCGAGTACACGCTCAAGTACCGCGTGCGCGCGAACATGGCCGGGACATTCAAGGTCGGGCCGGCGACCGTGCAGTCGCTCTACGCGCCGGAGTTCAACGCGTACTCGGCGGGGGCAACGTTGACAGTGCGGTAGGGGGGCTTTACTCCAACACCGCCGTTTTCGTCGAGGCGTCCGCGTTGGCGGCGCGAAAGACGAGGGTCACGAGGCCGAGCCGGATCGTGTCGCCATCGTTGAGCGCGGTCGGCCCTTCGATCCGTTTCTCGCCGGCGAACGTGCCGTTCTTGCTATTGAGGTCCTCGAGTGTTGCGTCCTGGCCGGCGAGCGTGATCCGCGCGTGCCGGCGGGAGACCGAGGCATCCGGGATCGATCCGGGCGTGCCGTGGTCGCGCCCGAGGACGTTTTCTCCGTCGTAGAGGGGGACCTCGCGCTCGCCCCAGACGAGGCGGGCGCGGGAGGCGGCGGCCGCCTCGCCCTCGAAGGCATACCCGTAGCCGAACACCGTGCGAATGAGGAGCGGTTCGCGGGCCGACTCGCCGAGCCCGGCGCGCAGCTCGTTGATGAGCGTGGTGAGGCTCGTATCGGAGACGAAGGTGTCGGGCCAGAGCTCGCGCTGCAGCTCGTCTTTCGAAAGGGCTCGCGGACGACTCTCGACCAGGACCTGGAGGAGTTGGAACGCCTTCGCGGACAGGTGGAGCGGCTCCTCGCCGCGGAAGAGCTGGCGGCGGTCGGTGTCGAGCGTGACGGGGCCGAGTGAGAGTCGCATCTGAGAATTTCCTGAGGATTCTACAAGGACTGCCGGTAGCCTTTCGCGACAGGATCGGGGCAACAGCAGCGGGGAGGCGTC
>JANMBR010000116.1:0-1587 GCA_031360505.1 Acidobacteriota bacterium | reverse complement strand
CTACACGCACGCCAGCATGGGCGCGTTCTACGAATGGAGCGGCGATACAAAGGCGGCGCTCGAGACCTACTCGCGCGCGCTGCCGATCCTCGAGTCCCTCGTCGCGGCCGATCCCAGGAACGCGGACGCGCGCCTCCTGCTCGCGGAGACGTGCAACAGCGTCGGCTACGGACAGGTGATCGCGGGGGCGGCAGCGGCAGGCCTTGCGAATCTCGAAAGAGCGCGAGACCTGCTCGAGCCCATTGCCGTCTCCGATGCCGCCAACGTCCGCGCCGCCCTTGGGCTGGCCCGGCTCTACGAGAGCTTTGGAGCGGCGCACGCCGGCAACCGCGCCGAGGCCCTGCGCTGGTATCGCAAGAGCGAGGCCGCCTATCTCGGCCTGCGGTCCCGCGACGCGCTCGACCCGCAGGCGGCCGGCGAGCTCGAGGCAGTCGCAGCCAAGATCGCGGCGACTACTGCAGACTAAACGTCTTCACGACGATCGCGGCCATCTGGCCGCGATTGGGTCGGGCAGTAATTGCCGCTGCCGCAGCCGGCGTGGCGATGCTATTGCAAATGGAAGGTCTTGGCCATGAAGGCCGCCACCTGGTCGTGGTGGTCCTCATGGCTCCGGGAATGAGCCGGCATCCGCACCCGCTCCCGTGCGGGCCGGCCCATGCGAGCGCAACGATCTGCTCAGGGAAGCTGGAACGTGTTGAACAGGAACGCGGCCATCTGATCGCGGCGAACAGACTGAGTGGGGCAGTAGTTGCCGCTCCCGCAACCCCCGGTGATGCTCTCGGCCGCCAGCTGCTCGATCCAGTCCGCAAAGGGATTGCCGGGACAGGCGACGTCGAGAAAGTCGCCGTTGCAGGCGGGCGGGACGTAAGTCGAGCCGTGCTTCGACTTCAGCAGGAACACCGCCATCTGCTGCCGCGTGACGGGATTGGCCGGGCAGTAGTTGCCCCCGCCGCAGCCACCCGTGATCCCCGCGGCCGCAAGGGCCTCGATCCACGGAGCGAAGTTGTTCGAGCACGAGACGTCGGGAAAGACGCCCGTGCAGGGGGGCGGCACGTAGCAAAGGCCGTTCTTCGACTTGAGGAGGAAAACCGCCATCTGCTGGCGCGTCACGTCGGAGAGCGGGCAGTAGTTGCCGCCGCCGCAGCCAACGGTGATCTGGTTGGATACGAGCTTGGTGATGTAGGAATAAAACTGCTGCGAGCCGGGGGTGTCTCCGAAGTCGGCGATCCAGCCGTTGCGCAGCGTTCCCGCCACACCGCTCGGGTTCGACACCGTCACGTCGTTGAGGGATCCCGAGGGTCGCGCCGGCATCGTCGCGTTGATGCTGGCCGCGCTGTTCACGACGACTCCCGTCGCAGCGACGCCGCCGACCGTGACCGTGGCGCCATCCTCGAAGAGCATGCCGCTCAAAAACCCGATCGTCCCGCCCGCGGGCGGGCCCGAGGCGGGTGATTGCGAAAAAAGGATGCGCTGGGAAAACTCGGAGGTGTTGCCGTTGGGATCCGTCGCCGTTGCGGTGACGAGCTGGCCCGGTTGCAGCACGAAGGGTACGTCGGTCGCGAAGGTCGCGTTGCCCGAGCCGTCCGT
>JANMBR010000005.1:0-1985 GCA_031360505.1 Acidobacteriota bacterium | reverse complement strand
CGCGCGATGGCCTTGAATCCGCTCAACGCCGGCGCGCTCGGAATGATGGGGCTGCTGATCGTGCACACCGGCGAGTTCCCGCGAGGCGCGGGGATCGTGCGCCGGGCGATGGAGTTGAACCCCAACCACGCGGGCTGGGTGCACTTCGCTCCGCTGTGGGAGCACTTCCACAAGGGCGAGTACGAGCAGGCTCTCGAGCGGGCGAACAGGGTGGACGTGCCCGGCGCCTTCTGGCCCTATCTCGTCATTGCGTCGGCCTGCGGACACCTCGGCCGGCGCGCCGAAGCCGCGGCCGCAGTCCGGGATCTGTTGGCGCTCGATCCCGAGTTTGCGGCGCACGCTCGCTCGAACGTCGGGACCTGGCACTTCGCGAGCGGCCTCATGGATCCCATACTCGAAGGGCTGCGCAAGGCGGGGCTCTCGATTCCCGCGGCCGACGGATCGTCCGGCTCGGAAAAGGGAATTGGGACGATCACGGCAGGAGGAGATCGAGCGGAGCTGGGCACGGACTCGGGGCAGGTCCGGGCCGGGGAGGGATTCCGGGTCGCGGTGCTGCCCTTCAAGTACGGCGGCACAAACGCCGAGCTCGCGGCCCTGGCGGAGGGAATCACCGAGGAGATCGTGACCGGCCTCTCGCGCTTCTCCTACCTGAGGGTGATCTCGCGCAATCCGTCAGTCGATGGGCGTTCCAGCGGCAAGAATCTGGGCGCGCACTATGTGATGGAGGGAAGCCTGCGCCAGGCAGGAACCAGGCTGCGCCTCGCAGTGCAACTCGTCGACGCAGCCTCGGGTGCTCATCTCTGGGCCGAGAACTATGAACGCACGTTCAGCCCGGAGAGCATTTTTGCGCTGCAGGATGATCTGGTACCCCGCATCGTCTCCACCGTGGCAGATCAGAACGGCATCCTGACCCGCACGATGAGCGAAGCGCTGCGGAGTAAGAGTGAAGACGCCTTGACCCCGCACGAGGCCGTGCTCCGCGCCTTTAGCTATTTCGAGCGTGTGACTCCCGAGGAGCACGCAGTCGTCAGACGAACTCTGGAGCGCGCCGCGCGCGAGGCTCCGGCCTATGCCGACTGCTGGGCGATGCTGTCCCTGATGTACGCCGTCGAGTTCGCGGACGGATTTAACCCCGAGCCCAATCCGCTCGACCGCGCCCTGGCCGCGGCACAGCGCGCCGTGCATCTGGCCGCAACTCATGCTCTCGGCCACTACGCGCTGGCCTTCGCTTACTTCCTCCGCAAGGAGACGGCTTCCTTCCGGGCGGCAGCCGAAAAGGCCCTGGCGCTCAATCCCATGGATGGATCGGTCATGGGCATTCTCGGCGTGCTCATCAGCCACGCCGGCGAGTTGCAGCGGGGTTGTCAGATGGCGGAAGCCGCCATGCAGCTCAATCCCAACCATTCGGCCTTGTTCCGCTTCGCCGCGTTCACCGCTGCATATGGCCAGGGTCGGTACGCGGAGGCGCTGGAATGCGCGGTTCGCATCAACATGCCCAATTACTTCTACGCCCATGCCGCGCGGGCCGCGGCGCTCGGCCAGCTCGGCCAGCGCGAAGCTGCGGAGAAAGAGCTACGGGACTTGCTTGCCCTCCGTCCCGACTTTGCCACGGCAGCGCGCCGGGAATATGCCAAGTGGTACGACTCCGAGCTGATCGAGCACATGATCGACGGCCTGCGCAAGGCAGGGCTTGAGATTTCGGATGACCCGGGCAAGCCAAGCCCCTCACCGGCTGCCCCAACCTCCGGTCCTACCCGGGCCGACGAGGGCTTCTGGGTCGCCGTGCTTCCATTCAAGTACGGCGGGACCGACTCTTCACTCACGGCGCTGGCCGAGGGGCTGACCGAGGACATCGTCACGGGCCTTTCGCGCTTTTCGTACCTTAGAGTGATTGCACGCGGCTCGACGCTGCGCCATGCGAACCAGGCGACCGACCTGCGGGTCGTGGGCAAGGATCTTGGCGCTCGGTACGTCATGGAAGGCAC
>JANMBR010000360.1:0-5002 GCA_031360505.1 Acidobacteriota bacterium | reverse complement strand
AGCAGGAGGCGCGCGTCCGCGTTCCTGGGATCGGCCGCGACGAGGGACTCGAGGATCGGCAGCGCGCGCGAGTAGGTCTCGAGCGCCGCCTTTGTATCGCCGCTCCATTCGTAGAACGCGCCCATGCTGGCGTGCGTGTAGGCGAGCTCCCGTCCGTAGGACGAGTTACCGGGTTCGGCGCCGATGAGTTCCGACTGCAGGGTGACCGCCTTCGTGTAGCTCGCCAGCGCCTGGTCCCGTTCGC
Organism: Acidobacteriota bacterium; assembly: GCA_031360505.1. Lineage (GTDB taxonomy): Bacteria > Acidobacteriota > Thermoanaerobaculia > UBA5066 > Gp7-AA6 > DAHUXD01. Next base: position 4,758 of record JANMBR010000360.1, on the reverse strand, counting down.
GGCTGCCGCCGAGCGCGTGCACGATCATCTGGTTCGTGATCCCGAGCTCGCGCCGAAGCGTCTTGCTCGTCGGGTCAGCCGCGACGAGCACATCGAAGGATTTCTCGGCGGATACCAACTCCGCCAGCGCCTCGTTGCGGGCGCTGGATCTGACGAGCGCTGCTCCGACGTACCGGTGAGCGCGGGCGCGGCGCGCTTCGAGCCGCCGATCCAAGGGCGTCGCCGCCGCGAGCGCCTCCAGCGCCGCCACCGCCCTACGAGCCCGCGCTGCGGCCCCGGCGGCATCCCCCGCCGCCATCAGGACCTGCGCGAGTTGGAGCTCGGTCTCAGCAAGAGCCTCTCGATCGTTCGCAGCGCCGCCCGCGCCGGCCAGCCGCTCCCGAATGGCGATTGCGCGCAGAAGGCTCTTGCGCGCGCCCTCGGTGTCCCCGAGGTTCGACTCGAACATGCCGCCCTGCACGCGCGCGACCCGCTCGTACGCACCCGCGAGCTCGCGCTGAAGCTGCACGTCGCCGCGCCGCACGCTCGACAGCTTTTCGAGATATTCGAGCGCGCGGCGCACGACGAGCTCGCGCGCGGGCGTGGCCCCGGGCAGGTCCTGGATGGAATCGTGGAACTCGAAGAGGAAGGAGTTGGCCAACCGCCGCACGTCATCGAAACGGCTCTCGGCCTGGGCGCGCCCGGCGCGGGCGGCCCGGGCCTGGAAGATTGCGGCCGCGAGCGCGCCGGCCAGCGCCAGCGCTCCGAGCGTCGCCGCGGCGCTGCCGGCCCTGTGCCGCGACACGAACTTGCCGGCCCGGTACCCGAGCGTGTCCTTGCGCGCCACGACCGGGTGCCCCTCCAGGTGCCGGCGCAGGTCGTCGGCGAGCGCCTCGACCGAGGGGTACCGCCGGTCAGGCTCCTTGCGCAGGGCCATGAGGATGACGTTGTCGAGATCGCTTTCGAGGCCGGGCCTGGCCGGCTCCTGCTCGCAGACGGCGCGCGCGATGGCATCGGACGAGGCCCGCACGCCTCCATACGGGCGCCTTCCCGTCAAGAGCTCGTACAGAACGACGCCGAGCGAGTAGATGTCGGTCGAGGTCGTGATGCGCTCGCCGCGGACCTGCTCGGGGCTGGCGTAGTCGGGCGTCAGAATCCGAAGCGCCGTTTCCGTCCGGTCGCCGGGCGCTCCCACCTCGGGCTGCAGGAGCTTGGCGAGGCCGAAGTCGAGCAGCTTGGGCGCGCCTTCCGCCGTCACGAGGATATTCGAGGGCTTCAAGTCCCGGTGCACGACGAGGTGGCGGTGGGCATACGCAACGGCTTCGCAGACCTGAAGAAAGAGGGTGACGCGCTGGCGAACGTCGGCCCCGCGCGCCGCGCAGTCCTCGAGCAGATGCCGCCCCTCGACATACTCCATGGCGAAGTATGGCAGGCCATCCAAGGTCGAGCCCCCGTCGAGCAGGCGCGCGATATACGGATGATCGAGGCCGGCCAGGATTTCGCGCTCGGTCCGAAACCGGCGCAGGATGAAGTCCGTGTCCATGCCGCGCCGCACGAGCTTGACCGCGGCGCTCTGGCGAAACCCGCCGCCCGAACGCACACCGAGATAGACCGTGCCCATCCCGCCGTGCCCGAGCTCGCGCTCGATCTGCCACGGCCCGATCCGATCCGGCGGCGCCTCGGCGGGGTCGGCGCCGCGCGGCACTTGCTCGATCGCGGGGATCTCGAGGAACACGCCGGCGGCGGCGCTCGAAGCGAGCAGCGCCCGGACCTCGGAGGCGAGCCCGGCGTCCGAGCCACACTCCCTTTCGAGAAAACGTTCCCGTTCTTCCGCGCCGAGGTCGGCCGCCCGGTCGAAAAGCTCCCGGACCCGCCTCCAGCGCTCGGGCGTCACGGCAGCGCGAGTTCCCGAAAGAGCCAGGCCTTCGCCGAGCGAAAGTCCCGCTTGACCGACGAAGGCGAGGTTTGCATCACCTCCGCGGCCTCCTCGATCGTCAATCCGCCAAAGAAGCGCAGCTCGACGATCTGCGCCTGCCCCTCGTCCAGGGATCGCAGCCGCACGAGCGCCGCGTCGAGCGCCAGCAGATCCACCTCGCTGGACGGCTCCGGAGACGCGACCCCAAGGTCCAGCGTCACGCGATGGCCCGGTCCGCCGCGCTTCTCGGCATCGCGGCCCCGCGCGTGATCGATCAGGATGCGCCGCATGGCCTGCGATGCGACCGCCAGGAAATGCCCGCGGTTCTTCCAGGTCACGCGCGTCTGGTCCACCAGGCGGAAGTAAGCCTCATGCACGACGGCAGTCGGCTGCAGCGTATGGCCCGGGCGCTCCCTGCGAAAGTGCCGCTCCGCGATCTCGCGCAGTTCGGCGTATACGAGCGGCATCAGGCGCTCCACCGCGCCCGGATCGCCGTCGTTCCAGGCCAGCAGAAGACCCGTCACCTCTCCCGGTCCCGGCGGGAGGCCGTTTGGTTCCATGGGGCTGGGAGGAGCGTAGGAAACCGGCTCAATCAAGTCAAGAAACGCCTATTTTCCAGCCATTTACGCGGCGTTGACCCCGCCCGCCCGCCGTTTACGCGGCTACTTGATGAGGGAGCACCTATGAAAGCAACCCGCCTTTCCCTGATGACCCTGCTTGCAGCAACCGGACTTCAATAGGAGAACAGCATGAAGAGACTCGCCGCGATCCTCTTCGGCGCGATGGCCCTGCCCCTGGCCGCGACCACGTTCACCGTGACGAACACGGACGACTCCGGGCCGGGCTCGCTTCGGCAGGCTCTGACCGATGCCCAGAACTGCACCGGCGCTCCGCACACGATCGCCTTCGACGTCCCGCCAGGCTTACTGACCGGCGGCGTGGCCGTCATCGCTCCCTCCAGTCCCCTGCCCGAGATCACGTGTGCCGGGACCACCATCGACGGCACGACCCAGACGACCAACCAGGGCAACACCAATGACGTGACGCTCGGTACGGGAGGAACCGTCGGAACCGGCGCGGATGGCGTTGCCGGCACCGGTGACGAATCCGCCCTCTCCCAGCTCAACGGCCCGGAGGTCCAGATTCAGGCAACGTCGGCCATCGCCGCCGGCCTGGCGGTCAACGCGGACGACGTCACGATCCGCGGACTGGCCATCTACGGCTTCGGCCCGTCAGGCAACACTACGGGCAACATCGTCATCCGGGACGTCGCCAACACCTTGATCGAAGACAACGTGCTTGGAGCAGCCGCGATCGCTTTCGTGGACACGGGAACTCAATTCGGCCCCAACATTGCCGGGAGCCAACAGCCGGCGGTCGGCTCCGGCACGATCATTCGCAACAACCTGATCGGATTCTCGGGCAGCACCGGAATCATCGCACTTGGCCCGGGCTCGCTCTTCGAGGGCAACGAGATACGAGCCAACGGTGTCGGCGAGGTGCAAGACAACATCGGGGCAATCGACACTCCCTTCACGATCAACCGAAATCTGATCGCCGACTCCGCCGCGATCGGGATCGATGCAGGAGGGCCCGGCCTGATCACGATCTCCGAAAACACGATCCAAGGCAATGGCTTCGGGAGCTCCAGCGAGCGCTCGGGCGTATTCGTCGGCTCGGGCGCCGGCGGGACGGTCTCTCTCAACATCCTCACCGGAAACGCCCACGCCGGAGTGATCCCAACCACGACGAGCATTCGGATCACGAAGAACTCGATTCACGACAACGGAACGATCGGAATCGATCTGCAGCAGCCGCCAACCCGAAACGGAGACGGGGTGACGCCCAACGACGTGGGCGACGGCGACGGCGGCCCCAACGGCCTGCAGAACTTTCCGCTGATTAAGTCCGTCGAGCATCTCGGCCCGCAGGGAGCGGGCAGCACGCGGATCCTCGGGAACTTCCACAGCACGGCTTCCACCATCTTCGATCTCGAGTTCTTCGCGAACCCGGCCTGCTCGAACTTCCCCCGGGAATTCCTCGAGGGCGAGACCTACCTCGGCGCCACCCCGGTGACGACCGACGCCTCGGGTAACGCCGCGATCGACGTGACGTTGCCGGTCGTGACGGAGGCGGGCGTCCGCATTTCCGCCACGGCCACGGATCCCTCGGGCAACACCTCGGAGTTCTCGCAACGGATCATCTTCTCGATCAGTCCAACCTCGGGCCCAGCGGCCGGCGGCACGCCGGTCACCGCCTCGGGAACCGACTTCGTCGATCCCACGACGATGACGATCGGCGGCGTGTCCGTACCGGTCACTTTCATCGACTCTCAGACCCTGACCTCCTCGACACCGGCCCTCGGGCCCGGCGCTTTCCACGATGTCGTCGTCACGACTCCGGCGAACCTCGGCATCCTCGTGAACGGCTGGGTCTCGGACTTCCTGGACGTGCCGGGAGGACACCAGTTCTATTCCTTCGTCACGACGCTGGTTTCCAACACGATCACCGTCGGCGTCGGCGGCGGCCTCTACGGCGTCGACCAGGGGACCAAGCGCCAGCAGATGGCCGTCTTCCTCCTGAAGGCCGAGCACGGTCTCTGCTACACGCCGCCCCCGTGCACCGGCGTCTTCACCGACGTGCCCTGCTCCCTCGTCTTCGCGCCGTGGATCGAAGCCCTCGCCGCCGAGGGCATCACGACCGGCTGCGGGGTCGGCATCTTCTGCCCGGACAACCTCGTCACCCGCCGCCAGATGGCGGTCTTCCTGCTCAAGACTAAATATGGCTCGACTTACGTCCCGCCCGACTGCACGGGCGTCTTCGACGACGTCGTCTGCCCGACGGCCCCCGCGGTCAACTTCATC
>JANMBR010000335.1:0-10765 GCA_031360505.1 Acidobacteriota bacterium | reverse complement strand
TCGCGCGCGAGCACGTTCTGGTCCACGAGGATCGCGACGGTCTGCCGGCGGCGGATGGCGCGCAGGATGTCCCTGGCCGCGTCGCGCTTGGCGATGAGACGGTTTCCGAACCGCGTGCGCCGCCGGGCGAGCTCTTCTTCCAGGTGCGGGTTGTCGAGCGGCCGCACGACCGGAGCGATCGTCTCGCCGATCAGCCCCGCGCGGATCGCGCCGAGCTCCCATCCGCCGAAGTGCGCCGAGAGCAGAAAAACGCCGCGCCCGAGGGCGCGTGCCGCGAGGAGGTGTTCCTCGCCGGAGACGCGAACCCGGTCGCGGATCTGGCTCTCCGACATCCCGGAGACCTGCAGGAACTCCACGAACGCGGTGCCGAGCCAGGCAGCCGACGCGCTGGCGAGCCGTTCGATCTGCGCGGCGCTTTTCTCCGGAAAGGCCTGGCGGAGATTCTCGGCGAGGATCGCGCGTCGCGACGGCGTGAGGTGCAGGTAGAGCCGCACGAGGGCGCCGCCGAGCCGCGCCGCCGTCCGCCGCGGGAGCACGGCCACGAGGCCCGCTCCAACGCGAAAGAGCGCGAGCTCGAGTCGATTCCGCCCGGCCGAGCGGCGTTTTGCGCTCATCCGCGCGGTCGCCCCACCGCGGGCAGCCGCGCGGCGAGGAAGGAGAAGAAGCCGCTCTCGGCAACTTCCACGGCGAGGCGAACGGTGACGATCGGCAGCGGTGCCTTTCCGGCGAGCTTCACCGCGTCCTTCTCCGTCGTGACGAGCAGGCTCGCGCCCGCGCGCTCGGCGGCGATCCGGATTCGCGCGATCTGGCGCTCGCCGTAGCGCTGGTGGTCCCGGAACTCGAGGCGTTCCTCGGGCCGCAGTCCGAGTTCCGAGAGCGTCGCGGCGAACTCCGCGGGATTGGCCACTCCGCAGACGGCGATGAGCCGCTGCTGCGCGAAGGCCGCGGCGTCAAGCGGCGCGCCGTTCTCGTCGCGCAGGTCCGAGGGCCGGATGCGCGCATGGAAGACCGGCGCCTCGGGGTGGATGCGCTGGAGGGCCCGGACGGCGTCCTGTGAGGGCGCTGCCCGGTCCACGCGGGTGAAGACGAAAGCGTCGGCGCGGCGCGCGGCGGCGAGCGGCTCGCGCAGCCGTCCGGCCGGCGGCAGGCGGCCTCCGCCGAAGGGATCGCGCGCGTCGAGCAGCAGCAGGTTCACGTCGCGGCGCACGGCGAGGTGCTGGAAGCCGTCGTCGAGCAGAAAGAGGTCCGCGCCGAGATCGGCGGCGCGCCGCGCCGCATCCGCTCGCTTCTCGCCGACGACGACGAGGACGCCGGAAGTCGAGCGGGCGAGCGCCACCGGCTCGTCGCCGCCTTCCTCCGGCGAGACGAGCGGTCCCTCGCCGGCGCCCACGACGACGACGCCGCGCGAGCGGCGCCCGTATCCGCGGGAGAGGATGGCGGGGCGCCAGCCCTCGAAGCGCAGGCGGCGCGCGAGGAACTCCACGAAGGGTGTCTTGCCGGTGCCGCCGAAGGTCAGGTTCCCGACCGAGATCGAGGGGCGCGTCAGCGCCTGCGATTCCAAGCGGCCGGACGCGTACCACTGCGCGCGCATGGTCAGCGCCTTTCCATACAGCGCGGAGAGCGGCGAGAGGATCACGCGCGCGCGCCTTTTGCCGCGGCGTCGGGAAGGAGCATGAGGACGGCCGCTGCCGTGCGGTCGGCGGCGCCGCGGCTCTCTGCCACGAAGCGTTCCGCCTCGGCGGCCCGACGGCGTGTTTCTTCCGGCGCCGCGAGGGCCGCGGCGAGGGCGCGCGCGAGCCCGCCGGCGTCGTCGACGCGCGTCAGGATGCCGCGCTCTTGCCCGGCGGACGCGACATCGCGGAAGTTCTCCATGTGCGGGCCGGCCAGCACGGGAACCCCGGCGGCCCAGGCCTCGATGGGGTTCTGCCCGCCGCGCGCGACGAGACTGCCTCCGACGAAGGCGAGTGTGGCCTCGCGGTAGAGGGAGGCGAGGTCGCCGATGGAGTCGAGGAGGTAGACGGCGACGGGGGGGTCAAAGGGAGTCGAGAGGAGTTCGGAGGAGTCGGGAGTGGAGCGCCGGATCAGACGCAGGTTGCGGGATTCGCACAGGCGGGCGACTTCGTCGAAGCGCTCCGGGCGGCGGGGGGCGAGGACGAGGAGCGGTCGGTTCGGCAGGGCGCTCCAGGCCTGGAGCACCAGCGACTCTTCGCCTTCGCCCGTCGAGCCGGCGACGACGATCGGACGGCCCGCAGCGGCGGCGCGCAGGCGTTCGGCGTCGGCAAACGGCGGCGAGGGCGGCAGGTCGTACTTGATGTTGCCGGCGATGAGGACGCGCGCGTCTTTGGCCCCGAGCTCCTTCACGCGGCGGCAGTCCTCGGCGGACTGCATCGCGAAGAGCGAAATGCGTTCGAGTGCGCCGCGCAGGAACCCCCGCACGCGCCGGTAACGCCGGAAGGAACGCTCCGAGATCCGGCCGTTGACGAGCGCAACCGGCACGCCCCGTTTCGCGGCGCGCTCGAGAAAGAGGGGCCAGATCTCCGACTCCGTCAGCAGGACGAGGCCCGGCCGCGTCGCGTCGAGCACCCGCTCGACGGGGCCGGCGAGGTCGAACGGGTAAGCGAAAACCGACGCCTCTGGCGATAGCGTGCGCTCGGCGAGCTCGCGTCCGGCCGCCGTCGTCACGGAGATGCCGGCGCGGCAGCCCGGGCGCACCGTTCGCAGCGCGCGCAGGAGGTTGCGCGCCACGCCGATCTCGCCGACCGAGACGGCATGGATCCAGATCCCGCCCTCCAGGTCCGGGTAATCCGAGCGGCCCATTCGGCCCCGGATGTCGCCCAGGCGGCGCCCGCCGGCAATAGACCGGAGCAGGGCGAAGGGAGCGTACGCGGCCAGTGCGAGGGCGGCCAGAGCCCGGTAGAAGAGCAAAGCGGTGCAATTATGCCGTGGCTCGCTTGCCCGGGCGCGTCCAAAGATTTAAGATTCAATGGCTTAGGGTGGGCCAAATACCCTCAACGGCCGGGGGGCGTGGTCCGTATACCCCGCAGGAGGAGACCTCACAGGGCCAATGGAACTCGTCTACAGCGAACGTCTCGAAAAAAAGGGGCTCACCGAGCTGCCCGACCGCGAACTGGCCATCCAGGCACGCGGCGGCGACATGCTGTCCTTCGAGACACTGGTTTCCCGCAAGACGCCCGCCGTGGTCTGCCTCGCCCGCCGCGTCGTCGGCAACGTCGAGGACGCCCGCGACGTCGCCCAGATGGTCTTCCTGCGCGTGTGGAAGGAAATCCACCGCTACGACGAGAAGTACTCGCTCAACACCTGGCTCTACCGGATCGCGACGAATCTTTCGATCGACTTCCTGCGCAGCGCGCGCAGCCGCGAGAAGGCCCACGGCGCAACCCTGCACCTCGTGCGCGAGCGCGAGGAGTCGACCGCGGCGGGCGCGACCCGCTCGGCCGAGGACCGCGAGCTCGCCCGGCTCTTCGAGGCCGTCTCGGGCAAGCTCTCGGAGAAGCAGAAGGCCGCGTTCGTCCTGCGCGAGATGGAAGACTGCGATACCAGGGACATCGCCCAGATCCTCGGATGCGGCGAGTCCACCGTGCGCAATCATCTTTTCAACGCCCGCCGCATCCTGCGCAAGGAGATGGCGCGCCTCTACCCCGAGTTCCTGCGGGGAAGGACGCGAGCATGAGCCCGATCTGTGGGATCCTGCGCGAGAGCTTCGACGATTACCTTGGCGACGCGCTGCCGGCGCCGCAGCGGAAAATGCTGCGCGAGCACCTGACCGTGTGCGCCGGGTGCCTCGCGGCAGCCGCGGGCAAGGACGCGTCCTTTCTCTTTGCCCGGCCGATGGCGCAAGAGGTCGCGCCCGACGAGACGGCCCGGATCCTCGCCGGCGTGCGCGCGGGGGTCGGCCACATCGAGACCGAGCGCCGGATCGCGGTCGCGACCCGCCGTCGGTTTGCAGGCGTCGCAGCAGCGGCCGCTGTCGCCCTGCTCGTCCTGACGATTCCCGGAGGGTCCGACGCCCGCCGGGAGCCCGGAATCGCGGCGCTCCCCGCGCCGGTTCCGAGCCCGGCTGCATCGGAGCAGGCGGCGTTCTCCGCCGGCGTCGCTGCGGCAGGCCTGCCGACCGAGGCGGCGTCTGCGTCCGAAGGCGCGACGGTGTACGACCTGAACCCTGGCGCCGGCCGGGGAGAGCCGCGCGTCGTGTGGATCGTGGATCGAGGGCTCGATATCTAACCCGGATCATTCAGGCCCGGGCCGGCCCCGAATGGGGCCGGGTGCCATTCGCGTGAAAAAGACCTTCTTCATCCTTGCCGTCATCGCGCTCTGCGTTCCGCCCGTGTGGGCGGCGGACGAGGCGCCCGTGCGCGTCTTCGTGCTCAAGTACAAGCGCGTCGAAGAGGCAGCGCTGCTCGTCCGTCCGCTCCTGTCCGAGTCCGCGTCGGTCACGCTGACGCAGAAGCTCAATGCGATGACCGTGACGGACCGGCCGGAAAAGCTCGACCAGATCGGCAAGGTGATCCAGTCCTTCGACGTGGCGCCGCGCAGCTACTCCTTCGCCGTCAAGCTCGTGAAAGCGCGCGCCGACGTCCCGGCAGGCTCGATCGCGAGGGAAATCGGCGGTCTCGGCGCGAAGCTGAAGTCCCTCTTCCAGTTCAACGACTACGCCCTCATCGATTCCGCGGTCCTGCGCGGCACGGAGGGCAGCATCGTTCGCTACCAGCTCGGCAGCGACTACACGCTCTCCTTCGCGGTGCTCTCGTCGGCCGGCAGCAACGAGCTTCTGCTCTCGGCGTTCACGCTTTCGAAACTCTGGAACGGGAAGCCGGGCCAGCCGGGCCTCATGCGGCCGCTCTTCCGCACGTCGGTTCCCGTCACGCTCTCCCAGACGCTCGTCCTCGGGGCCTCGAAGGACGAAGCCTCCAAGAGCGCGCTCATCCTGATTCTCCTCGCCGAGGAAGCGCCGCGCGCCGACGCGGTGAAAGGCGCGCCGGGGACGAAGGCCGCGGAGAAGCGCCCGTGAACGAATTTCGGGTGAAGGCGGGCTGGCCGGATGGCTCGGTGGCCGAGCAGTCGGTCATGGCCATCGACATGGGTGCGGCGCGCGTGGAGGTCGAGCGGCGCGGCGGCCACGTCTTCGAGGTCAAGCGGCAGGGCTTCCGCATCGGCGGCAAGAAGGCCCCCGGCAAGGGCCACGTGTCGATGAGCGAGTTCCTCATCTTCAACCAGGAGCTGATCGCGCTGCTCAAGGCGGGCCTGCCGGTCGTGCGCTCCTTCGAGATCCTGCTCGAGCGCCAGAAGAGTCCGACCCTGCGCCGCGTTCTTGGCGACGTGCGCGAGCGCGTGAACTCGGGGATGTCGATCTCCGAGGCCTTCGCCGAGGAAGGCGACCTGTTTCCGAGGCTCTACTGGACTTCGCTGAAGGCGGGCGAGAAATCGGGGGAGATCGAGGGCGTCCTGCGGCGGTACCTCAAGTACCAGAAGACGGTCATCGCTCTCTCGCGCAAGGTGGTTTCGACGCTGGTCTACCCGGCGATCCTGATCGTCCTTTCGATCGGCCTGATCACGATCCTGATGACCTACGTCATCCCGCGGTTCACGGAGTTTTTCGGGGACTTCAACGCGGACCTGCCGATGCTGACCGTCATCGTTCTGGGCGCGGCGAACTTTCTCAAGAGCAACATCCTCATCATCCTCGGCGTGCTCGGCGGCGGCGGGTTCCTGCTGTCGCGCTGGGCGCGGACCACGGCGGGCCGCGAGTGGTTCGACGCCGCGATCCTGAAGCTCCCGATCGTGGGCGGCATCTTCCGCCGCTTCGCGATCACGCAGTTCACGCGCAGCCTCGCGACGCTGCTCGGCGGCGGCACACCGCTCGTGCCGGCGCTCGAGAACTCGGCCGATGCGATCGGCAACCGCGCGGTGTCGCGCCGGGTGCGCGAGGTCGTGCCGAAAGTGCGCGAGGGGCGCGAGCTCTGGAAGACACTCGAAGAGACGAAGATTTTGACGGACCTGACCATCGAGATGATCAAGGTCGGCGAGTCCTCGGGCGCGCTCGAGGAGATGCTGTTGTCCGTGTCCGATTTTTACGACGAGGAGATCGACCTGCTGCTCGCGCGCGTGATCTCCTTCGTCGAGCCGGCGATCCTCGTGATCATGGGAGGCGTCATCGTGACGATCCTCCTCTCGGTCTATCTTCCAATGTTCCGACTGATGTCGGCGATCAAGTCGTGAGGGGCTAAAGCGCCATGGCAGCGAAGACGAACGGCAAATCCATCGCGGACGTTGTCCGCTTCTCCTCCCGGGCGGAGGAGGAGGCGCAGGCCCTCGGCCTTTCCGAGCGGCTCGGCTTGCCGTTCGTGGACCTGGCGGCCTTCCGCATCGACGCGGATCTCTTCCGCTCGATCCCGGTCGAGTGGATGCTGCGCTACCACTTCGTGCCCGAGTCGAAGACCGACAGGGCGATGACGATCATCTGCGCGGACCCCTCCGACGTCGTGCGTCTCGACGAGCTGGAGCTGCTCGTGGGTCTGCCGCTCAAGGTCAAGGTCGGCAGCCGCGCGGCGATCGGCGACATCCTGCAGAAGAGCGAGTCGTCGCAGCGCGTGCTGGACGACGCGACCGAGGACTTCCGGATGCAGCTCGTCTCCGAGGACGAGGAGGGCGAGGAAACCCTCACGATCGACCGGATCACGCAGGACGGCTCTCCGATCATCAAGCTGGTGGACTCGGTCGTCTTCAACGCCATCCAGCGCCGCGCCTCCGACATCCACATCGAGACGCAGGAAAACGTCGTCATCATCAAGTACCGCATCGACGGCGTGCTCTACCAGGCCATGGACCCGATCGACAAGCGCCACCACGGCACGATCATTTCGCGCATCAAGGTCATGTCCGAGCTCGACATCGCGGAGAAGCGGGTCCCGCAGGACGGCCGCTTCAAGCTGCGCGTGCGAGGGCGCACGATCGACTTCCGCGTCTCGATCATGCCGACGGTCCACGGCGAGGACTCGGTCATCCGCATCCTGGACAAGGAATCGGCCAACGCCGAGTTCAAGAGCCTGAACCTCGAGGTCGTCGGCTTCGATGCGGAGACGAAGAAGAAGCTGCGCAAGTTCATCCGCGAGCCGTACGGCATGGTGCTCGTCACCGGGCCCACGGGCTCGGGCAAGACGACGACGCTCTACGCGTGCCTGTCGGAGATCCAGTCGGTCGAAGACAAGATCGTCACGATCGAGGACCCGGTCGAGTACCAGCTGCGGGGCATCACGCAGATCCCGGTCAACGAAAAGAAGGGGCTGACGTTTGCCCGCGGCCTGCGCTCGATCCTGCGCCACGACCCGGACAAGATCATGGTCGGTGAGATCCGCGACGAGGAGACGGCCCAGATCGCCGTTCAGTCGGCCCTGACGGGCCATCTCGTGTTCACGACCGTCCACGCAAACAACGTCGTGGACGTGCTCGGCCGCTTTCTCAACATGAAGGTCGAGCTCTACAACTTCGTGTCGGCCCTGAACTGCATCCTGGCGCAGCGGCTGGTGCGCAAGATCTGCCAGCACTGCAAGGTGGAGATCGTGATCCCGCCCGAGGCGCTCCGCGAGGCGGGCCTCGATCCGAACGAGATGGGCTCGCGCAGGTTCTTCGAGGGCAAGGGCTGCCTCGAGTGCGACGGAACGGGCTTCCACGGCCGCATGGCGATTGCCGAGCTGCTCGATCTGTCCGACCAGATCCGCGGGCTCATCCTCGAGCGCCGGCCCGCGGCCGAGATCAAGAAGGCCGCGCGCGAGGAAGGCATGATCTTCCTGCGCGATGCCGCGCTTGCGAAAGTCTTCGAGGGGCTGACGACGCTGAAGGAGATCAACAAGGTGACGTTTGTCGACTGAGAGGCCCGGGGCTCGAGGCTCGAGGCTCGAGCGGAGGCGCTCGTGAAGATCCCGTTCCTCGGACCGGTCGTGCCGCCGCACGTGTTCTGCCTCCTCGATGAAGGCGTGACGTATGCGCGCGTGCGGCAGGGGGCGCCGGCCGGCTTTGCGGAGGCGCGGCATTTCCGGTACCCCGCCGGCTCGCTCGGCGGACCGTCCGCGGGCGTGCCGCTCGTGACGCGCGAGGCGATCGCGGAGGCCGTGAAGGCCGCGCGCGCTCTTTCGGAAGGCAGCCTGACGCGCGCCTCCGTCGTGTACCCAGACTCCTGGGCGCGCATCCTGCCGGTCGAGCTCGAGGCGATGCCCTCGGACCGGGCCGCTGGGCAGGAGATGGTCGGCTGGAAGCTGAAGAAGCTGCTGCCGGGGGCCGCGGCCGATCTGGCGGTCGTGTACGAGCCGATGCCCGTGCTTTCCGAGGAGAAGCGCGTCCTGGCCGCGGCAACGGCCCGCGCCGTGATCGAGGCGATCGAAACCGCGTTCGACGCACTCGGCGTCCGGGTCGGCTACCTTGCTCCCGCGTCACTGGCGCTTTTCGAGGGCCTCGCGCCGGCGCTGTCGGCCGCCGCCTCGGGAGACTACGCGCTGCTCCACCGGTCGGGGGGAGCCCTCTCCTTCTTCATCGGGCGCGGCGCCGAACCGATCTTCTTCCGCTCGCGTCCGCCCGGCGCCGACGAGGACCAGGACCGCGAGGCGCGCCTCTCGCTCTCGTATTACGCCGAGCGCCTGAAGGGCCCGGGCATTCGGGCCGTGTTCGTGCACGACGAGACGCCCGGGGGCGAGCTCGAGAAAGTCTCCGCGTTCCCGGTGTCTCCGGTGCGGCTCTCCGGGCGGCTGCTCGACGCCGATGAGAGTTTTGACGAGCGCATCGCCGCGAGGCCGGAGCTGCTCTCGGGCTTCGCCGCGGTGTACGGCAAATCATGAGCGCAACCTGGAACTTCGCGCGCCGTCCCTTCCACGACGACCGGCCCGCCTTCGGGGTTGCGGCCGTCCTGTTCCTCGTCGGCGCGGTGCTGCTCGTTGCCAACGTGCGCCTCTTCGCGGAATACCGCCGAGGCGTGTCGGATGTCCACGCCGAGATCGCGGCGCTCGAAGCGCGCCAAAGCGGCGCCCAGGAGAAGTCGAGCGCGGCCAAGGCCGCCCTGTCCTCTTACCGTCTGTCCGAACTGGCCGACGAGAGCCGGGAACTGTCGCGTCTGGCGGCAGAGCGGCGTTTCTCGTGGACGCTCCTGCTCGCCCGCCTCGAAAAGACCCTGCCGGGCGACGTGGGCGTCGTGCGCCTGCAGCCGGTGTTCGACAAGAACGGCGAGGTCGTGCTCGACCTGCAGCTGGTCGCGCGCAACCGCGAGGCCGTCGTCCCGACGATCACCGCGCTCTCGAAGGACCCCGCGTTCGGCGCGGTGGAGCTCAAGACCGAGTCGAGCCAGGAGGGTGCTGCTGCGGACCCCTTCTTGTTCCAGCTCTCGAGCCGGTACGCGGCGCAGGAGCGCCCATGAAGGTGAAGCTCGAGCTCGGGCTCTGGCGCCGCCGGCTGCCGCTCGTCGCGGCGGCCGTGCTCTTTGGCGCGGGCAATCTCGGGGTCTTTCTGACCTACCGCTCGAGCACGCAGACCCGGCGCGCGGCGCTCGAGGCCCGGCGCGACGCGTTGAAGCACAGCGTCGAGGCGCAGGAATCCGACGCCGCTCGCGTCACCGGCCAGCGGGAGCGCCTGGGCGACGTCTCGGCGGCGATGGATGCGTTTTACGGGAAGCGGATCGGCCGGGAGCGCGAGACGCTCGCCCCCGTCGTCGCGGAAGTGCACGCGATCCTGAAGGAATCGGGCGTCGCGGCGCCCCAGATCTCCTACTCGACGGCCTCTGTCCCGAAGCTCCCGCTCGTTCAGATGCAGGTCAGCTTCGGAGTCCACTGCGACTACCCGCGCTTCAAGAGGCTGCTGCGGGGCTTCGAGTCGAGCCGCGTGTGGCTCGTCGTCCGCGACATATCGATCTCCCGCGACTCGGGCCAGCCGGGCCAGGTGCAGGTCCAGATCGCGCTCGTCACGTATTTCGCCGAGCCGGACGAGGCGCCGGCACCCGAGAAATCCGCGCCCGGGGCCGACGGCGTCAAGAAGAAGGGCGCCGTCGCGGCCCGGAGGGTTGGCTAGTGGCAGTCGCGATCGGGAAGAAGCTCGGTACGCGCCGGCAGGCGATGCTGTTCGCCGCTCTCGCGGTCGTGCTGCTCTCGGCCGTCGTGCGCTGGGGCCCGGGCAAGGTCGACGCCACGCCAGCGGTCGCCGGCGCTTCAGCCCGGCCGAAGCCGGGCGGCGATCCGACCGGCGACGAGGCCCCGGCCTTCGCGGCGCGCGGAAAGAAGGCGGCGGTCAAGCAAGTCGATCCGGACGACGTGCCGCCGCTCGTAGCCAAAGACTTCGAGGCGGGCAAGGCGCACGTGAGCGCGGCCGACACCGGCCGCGATCTCTTCGGCCTCGCCGATCCCACCAAGCGGCCCCAGCCGACTCCGACTCCCGCGCCCCCGGCGCCGGGCGACGTTCGATTCGTGGGCCCGCTGCCTCCGCCGCCGCCCACGCCGACGCCGCATCCGCCGGAGATCGCCTTCAAGTTCCTCGGCACGTTCGGGCCGAAGGATCACCCGATCGCCGTCGTGCAGCAGGGAGAGCAGGTCATGAACGTTCGCACCGGTGACACTCTGTTCGGAAAATTCATTCTCAAGAAGGTCGGCTACGAGTCGATCGACGTCGGCTTCGTGGGATTCCCGGAGGCGGAGACCCGGCGGCTCGGAATCACGCCATGAGCTCGAACAATCGGAAGGGGACGTCCTTGAAGCAATTTCTGAAAAGATCGGTC
>JANMBR010000328.1:0-1540 GCA_031360505.1 Acidobacteriota bacterium | reverse complement strand
CCAGGCCGAGCTGATCGAGTGGCTGGAGGACTGGAGTGACGTACTGGTCGCGGACTTCGAATCCAGCGTCACCGTACCGGATGGCGCCTCCCTTACGAAGGCCATCGCCGCCCTGCGCAAGCTCAAGATCACCGCCAAGGGCGAGGCCACGCACAACCACGGCGACTTCAAGGGCAGCAGCAGCAAGCTCGAAGAGGTCGAGGCGTCCAGCCAGGACGTGCTGCCGATCGGCTTCCGGTTGGCCAGCGAGCCATACGAGGGCCTGAGCGTCCGCAGCTTCTTCCTGAAGCTCTCGGTGCTCACCGGCAGCGAAAAGCCACAGCTGGTGCTCCGCTGGAAGCGTAAGGAAACCCAGGTCGAGGAAATCGCCCGGGAGTTCAAGCGCGTGCTCGGCGTGGGTCTTGGCACAGGCATTCCGCTGACCATCGGCACCTTCACGAAATAGCCCATAGCCCGTCGCAGGGCAGTCCGACCCGGGCCGGCGGGATATCCGGTCACTTCTGAAATTCCGGCCGCCTTCGGGCGTGATTTCTCCCTGTCGCGAATCGGATAGCGCAGGGGCCCAAGGGTCACGGGCAGAAGGGTGCGGAACGTCGGTCCACTCAGCAGACCTCAAACCTAGACGTGACAGCTCGGAGAGACGGCACTCATTTTCGACCAGGAGCCACCGTGAAACCTGCACTGATCCATATCGAAAACCTGACCGTGAACCTGCTCCCCGGCGCACGCGCCAGCGAGTTGGTCCATGGCGAGCTAGCGAACTGGAAGCACGCCAGCGGCAAGCAGTTCGAACTGTCGGAAGACGGTCTCGCCGTGATCGATCACGTCCGCGGGCTGATGTGGGCAGCCGATGAACTGCCGCGTGCCGACTACGACGGCGCCGAAAAGGCTGTGACCGCATGCCGCCTGGGTGGCTTCACCGACTGGCGGCTGCCCGAGCTCGATGAGCTCGAATCCATCCGCGATATCACCCGGCACGAGCCCTGCCTGGACACCAGCATCTTCAAGAGCAATTCGGGATGGGTGTGGACGAAGACGCCGTGCGCGTGGTCTCCGGGCCGCGTGTGGGTCGTCGATTTCCACGGCGGCGACGTGGACAGCTACTACCGCTACTACCAGGCTTTCGTGCGCCCGGTGCGGTCGGTGTTGCCGGCCGGTCAGTGATTGGCCTTTTGGGCTCTCAACTTCAACAGGAACGAGCATGCACAACATCATCAAGATCAAGATCGGCGCGAACGGCGAGCAGCTGCCCATTGAAGCGGCGGAATGGGACGCGGTGTACCTGCCGCAATTCAACATCATGGTCGGCGCGGGCAACGCGTCGGACGAAGAGCTCGACAGCGATGCCGCGGCGACCGCGTGCCGCAATCTGACGTTGGCCGGCTTCAGCGACTGGCGCGTTCCGGAGCGCATGGAGCTGGAAGCCATCCTCGATCTCACGAAACACAGCCCGGCCATCGACCCGGCGTTCTTTCGCGACACGCGTTCCGATTGGTATTTGACCGCGACGCCCTGCGCGTGGTCTCCGGGCCGCGTGTGG
>JANMBR010000327.1:0-1895 GCA_031360505.1 Acidobacteriota bacterium | reverse complement strand
GAGGAAGGACCACTTTTGATCTTCGCCGGGGCGGGCAGCGGCAAGACCCGGGTGCTGACGGCGCGGATCGCCTACCTGATCGCCACCCGCAAGGTCTGGCCGGACCGCCTCCTTGCAGTCACCTTCACCAACAAAGCGGCGCGCGAGATGCGGAGCCGGGTCGAGGCGCTGGTGGGGGAGGGGGCGGGGAAGATGTGGGTCGGCACCTTCCATTCCACCGCGGTCAAGATCCTGCGCCGCGATGCGCCGCGCATCGGCATCGTCCCGAGCTTCGCGATCTTCGACGAGGACGACACGCGGGCCGCGCTGAGACGCGTCCTCGACGAGTTGAGGCTAGACCCCAAGCGCTATCCCGTCGCCGCTTTGAGCAACGCCATCTCGGCGGCGAAGAACGAGTTGAAGGGTCCGGCGGAATATCCCAACCGCAGCTACCACGACGAGGTTGTGCGGCGCGTCTACGAGTCGTACCAGGACCTGCTGCGCCGCTCGGGCGGCCTCGACTTCGACGACCTGATCATGAAACTCGTCGAGCTGCTCAACACCGACGAGGAAGCCCTCGACAAGTGGCGCGACCGCTTCCGTCACGTATTAGTCGACGAGTACCAGGACACCAACCGCGCGCAATACGTGCTGGTCAACCTCCTGGCGGCCGAGCACCGCAACGTTGTGGTGGTCGGCGACGACGACCAGTCCATCTACCGGTTCCGTGGCGCCGACGTCCGCAACATCCTCGACTTCCGCAAGGACTATCCCGACGCGCACGTCGTGCGCCTCGAGCAGAACTACCGCTCGAGCCAGGCGATCCTCGACGCCGCGTACAGCGTCATCCGAAGCAACCCGGAGCGCGCCGAGAAAAAGTTGTGGACCGACCGCGCCGGCGGCGAGAAGGTGTGCGCCACGCAGGCGTACAACGAGGTGGAGGAGGCGGAGTTCGTCGCCGACGAGATCGAGCGCCTCCGCAAAACAGAAAAGCGCGGCTACTCCGACTTCGCGGTCCTCTACCGCACCAACGCGCAGTCCCGCTCCTTCGAGGACGTCCTCGCGCGCCGCCGCATCCCTTACCGGTTGGTGGGCGGCATTCGCTTCTGGGAGCGGCGCGAGGTCAAGGATGTCGTTGCGTACTTTCGCTTCTGTTTCAATCCGAAGGATGCCCTGAGTTTCTCGAGGATCGTGTCAGTCCCGCCACGCAAGCTCGGCAACGTGACCGTCGACGCGCTTAGCGCTTATGCGCGAGAAACCGAAGCTGACTTGCTCGCGGTGCTGGCAGACCCTGCGCGGGTGCCAGGTCTTCCGCGGCCGGCGGTCGTGCCGCTACAGAAGTTCCGGGCCCAGCTCGAGTCTTTGCGATCTGTGATGGGCGTGCTGCGTCCGAGCGAGCTGCTGGATCACGTCATCGAGGTGATGGGGCTGAAGGAGTACTACCTCGACGGGACTCCACAGGGCGAAGCACGGATGGAAAACCTCAATGAGCTGCGCGGCCTCGCCGAGAGCTTCGACGATCGAGAGCCCTCGCAGGGCCTGGAGGATTTCCTGGCCGAGGTCGCCCTCGTCTCGGACGTCGACGCTTACGACGAGAACGGGGAGGGCGCGACCCTCATCACGCTGCACATGGTCAAGGGCCTGGAGTTCCCCGTCGTCTTCATGGTCGGCATGGAGGAGGGCCTGCTGCCGCACCAGCGCGCCCTGGACGAGCGCGAGGAGAACCCGTCCGCGGTGGGCGCGGCGACCGAGATGGCGGAGGAGCGCCGCCTCGCCTACGTGGGCATGACGCGGGCCAAGGACCGGCTGTATTTGAGCTGCGCGTTCCGCCGCCACCTTTACGGCCGCTCGCAGCCTGCCTTCCCGAGCCGCTTCCTGACCGAGATCCCGCAGTCGATGCTGTCCGCGCCACGCGG